>NZ_JACJOK010000099.1:0-40835 GCF_014695505.1 Trichocoleus sp. FACHB-90 | reverse complement strand
CAAAGCCCGTCATTTGATTGAGAACATATGAGCCAGACTCAAGCAGTATCGAGCAATTGCAACCCGGTATGACAAACGGGGTGCCAACTTTCTGGGCGCAGTTTATCTCGCTGTTTCTGTCATTTGGCTCCATTAATGACACGCCCTAGGGCGTGTCATTAATTAGTTAGATTGGACTAGAAATATCCAGGGGAAGCTAAGGAGAGAATACAGATGACTCGACGTTATGCGCTGCGAGATGACCAATGGGAGCGAATCAAAGACTTACTGCCCGGACGAGAAGGAACAGTCGGAGTGACGGCTAAAGACAATCGGTTATTTGTTGAAGCCGTTTTGTAACGCTATCGAGCAGGAATCCCCTGGAGAGACTTGCCGGAAAGATTTGGAGATTTCCGAGTGATTCCTACACGCTTCACCCGATGGTCAAGGAGTGGTGTGTGGAAGCGGGTATTTCAGCACTTGGCAGAAGATGCAGACAACGAATATGCCATGATTGATTCGACCATTGTCCGCGCTCACCAGCATAGTGCGGGCGCAAAAGGGTGGAACCACAGCCAGAAGCAATTGGTCGCAGCAAAGGTGGATTAAGTACCAAGATTCATGCAACGGTAGATGCCTTGGGAAATCCCCTGAGTTTTCACCTTACACCAGGGCAAGCGTGCGATTTAGATGGAGCTGATAAGCTATTGCCTGACCTCGTGGCTGACACCCTACTGGCTGATAAGGCATATGACGCCCATAAGCGGGTGATTGAGCTACTTGAGAGCCAGGGCAAGACAGCCGTGATTCCGCCGAAGCGTAACCGTAGCATACTGCGCGATTACGACAAAGACTTGTACAAAGCCCGCCACCTAATTGAAAACTTTTTTGCCAAGCTCAAGCAGTATCGGGCAATCGCGACCCGTTATGGTAAACGAGCTACCAACTTTTTGGGTGCGATTTATTTGGCTGCTTCTGTTATCTGGTTAAATTGATGACACGCCTTAAGATAAAACGGGCAAACGTCTATTTACCTCTCGGACTCAAAAGTCCAGAATTATGCGGCCTTTTACCAAAGTTCACATTTAGTTAAACGGTGAATCGATTTTAGATTTTAGATTTTAGATTAATTTCGCCCTTACTGGAAGGTTTGCAGATTTAGAAAAGTCGATTTTCGGCTTATTCGGAAACAATTCGTAACGTATATAGAGCGCTCCTACCGTTGGGTCTGCATCTACGATCAAGGGCGAACGGGCGTTGTGACTAGGATGATTCCCAGCGGTCAGAGTCGGAGCTGGCAGTTAGAACTAGGGACTTGGGGAAGTGTTTTAGATGTGTTGGAGCAAACTTGTTACGAATGAATATCAACTACGCCGTCTGCCGAGCCATCAACTGGGCAAATAGCCCCTCCTGAGAAGCCAGTTCCTCAAAACTGCCCTGCTGCACGACCCGACCGCAGTCAAGCACATAGATGCGGTGAGCGTTGCGGATTGTGCTAAGCCGATGGGCAATCACCATCCGGGTAACTTGCAGCTTGTCTAGACTTTCACTGACAATTGCCTGTGTTCTATTATCTAAAGCACTGGTAGCCTCATCAAATAGCAAAATTCGGGGTTTCAATACTAATGCCCTAGCAATGAGCAGCCTCTGCCGTTGCCCTCCAGAAAGATTGCCACCCCCTTCACTGATGACTGTGTGCATTTGCATTGGCATGGCTGCGACATCGTCAGCAAACCCAGACATTCGGGCTGCCTCCCAAGCTTCATCGAGTGTAATCCGAGCACCGCTAGCGATGTTGTCGAAAATGGAAGCGGACGTAATCCGACCAGCTTGCAGGACAACACCCAACTGTCGGCGCACTGCGTCAACATCCAACCCGGACAAATCTTGACCATCGTAATAGATGGTGCCATCTTCGGCAGTTTCAAATCCCAGTAGCAATCTAAATAGGGTGGATTTACCGCTCCCAGAGCCGCCTACCAGTGCAATAAACTCTCCAGGCTCGGCATACAGGCTCACATCATCCAGCGTCAGGGATCCATCTTGTCGGTAGCGGAAGGTGATATGGTCTACGACGATTCTGCCGATTAGTTTGCCTGGATCGGCTTTGCTGAGATCCACTTCCGGTATAGTCTCTAGAATTGGCTGAGCGCGTTTCCACTGAGGGACGACTTGCAAAGCGTTAGTAACTGTATTGCTTACGTCTGTGGCACCTTTAATAAAAGTGCCAAAGGCGCTGTTGAAAGCGAGGAAAGTGCCAATCGTCAGACCGATACCGCCTGTAGTTTGAGCCTCCTCCAGGAGCTTGATCGTAAACCAAAAGAGGACTCCAGAAGTCAGCGTGGGCATCACTGTATTAAACAGTGCGACAAGGTCTTCAACGTTCTGGGTGCTAAGTTCTAATTTTATTTGCCGACTGTAGTTTTTACTCCAAGCGGCGAAACCGCGCTCTTCAGCCCCGGCGACACGCAGTTTAGAAATGCCATTGATAAGCTGCACCGTCTGCCCAAAGATATTTCCTTTTACTTCCAGTAGTGGGCAAACCTTGCGGACGAGGAACACGCCAGAAAGTGTGGTGATAGCGATCGCAACTACAGCCACAGCCACAGCGACTAGGGCTAATTTCCAACTGTAGTAAAACAACAGCGCCAAGTTCAGTAATGAGAACAGACCTGTGATAAGAGTGATTAGGGTTGTGCCACTGAGTTGACGACGGATTGTACTAATTGATGTAACGCGAGACTGAAGATCTCCTGTAGTGTACTCGCGGAAAAAAGATACTGGCAGGTTCAGCAGCCGATCCCAGACAGCGGCTTGGGTAGAAGCATCCGAAACCGTTTCCACCCGCAGGAGGGCAAACCCCTGAGCTAGGCGAAATAGCGCTATCCCGAAAGCAGCAACCAACAGCCCCAACCCGACTTGCAGCAATAACCCTCGATCGCTATCGGGAATCGCGTTGTCAATCAAAATGGCAGTAGCGTGGGGTGTGAGCATCCCCAGCAGCGTAGCGGCAATGCCAGTCAAAAAAATGACAAGCAACTCTCTCCCACGACCCTTGAGCGCGAACCGAAATATATCCAAAGCTTTGAGGACTTTATCGGGCAGAGACCGATAAAACATATAAGCACAAGGGTTCAGCGTTGAGGCACTATGGGCATCTACAGGAACCTTGGTCTTGCTGGTTGGGTCAAAGATTTCGTAGCGAGTGGCAGAAACAGGCAGCAGCGCCACTGGTTGGTTGTCCTGCTGAGTGTAGGCAACTAAAGAACCACAGTCCCTCTCCCACCAGTTGTCCCGTAGCAGAACCTGCCGCATCCTAAGCCTTGAAGCCCTAACAATTGCCTCCAACGGGTCTTTGACCCGCTTGAGGTCTTGTGAGCGAGCAGGGGGACGAATTGTCACACCGAGAGACCTTCCCACAGCACCCGCAACAACTAACAAAGGCGTGCCTTCCAGGAAAAAGGTCGCTTCTTGAGTTCCCAGTGACGAGGCAAGTTCACCCAGAGCCTCTGCTGTCACCTGACGATTGAGACGTTCCCGATCCTGAAGGCGCTGTAGTTCTTCCTGTGCTTCCTGATGCTCTAGGAGATTAATATAGTCAAGGAGTTGAGTATGAAGTTGGGACAGCCCCCCAAGCAGGGTATCTGGGTCTCGAATTGCGATCGCCGTTTGGGTGGCAAGCTGAACTTCCCCTACAGCTTCCAACCACATTCCGGCGGTTAGGGGAAAAGTTCCTGCTGCCGAATCTAGCGTTAGTTCCTCAAACCCCATCAAGCGGACATTTCCTTGGCTGAGGAGTACCCATGCGATCGCACAACGAGACATGGTAGCGTCCTTCGCCTCTGACTCAGGCTGAAGAGTTTCACCATCAACCAGAGAAAATCGCGCTTCTCCCGAAGCCTTTACCTGAATCACTGGCGTAGCGACACCGGAAACTCCAGCGTTAATTTGCTGGAGCCAGCCCTCTACCAAGGCAACTGCTCTACTATCCCCATCGGCGACTAACTGCCTAAAGCATTCTCGATCTACCTTCAGCAGTTCTGTCTCGCCAATCGGCACTGCCAAGAGTCGGCGCTGCTGATTGCCACTAGGCTCAGTTCCGAAAAGTGCTTCTCCTGGATCGCAACTGAATAGATAGCGGCGAGTTCCTTCTACAACACCATTTTCAACCGTAACGGCAAACAACGCTACAGTGCCAGACTGAACCACCCAAACGGTCTGTGGTTCATCCAGTAGTATTGGCTCATTGCCTTTAAGACAGCACAGTTGCCCTTGTAAGTCTGTGTTCGTAAGTTGGTTGACCATAAAACTGCTTACCCCTCACTGCGTATCAACCGCGAGTATGCTCCCTCCACTTGCCACAATTCTTGGTGGGTGCCTCGTTGCATTACTTTTCCACGTTCAAGGACAATGATTTCATCACAGTCCCGGATGGTACTCAAGCGATGGGCAACAATCAGGCAGGTACACCCCCGCCGCCGCAGATTCTGGTCAATGATTTTTTCTGTTTCAGAATCCAGGGCGCTGGTGGCTTCATCCATGACGAGAATCGAGGGGTTGTTCACTAAGGCCCGGGCTATTTCCAGCCGCTGTCGCTGTCCTCCACTTAAATTAGCGGCCCCTTCGATAAGGGATGCATCAAATCCCCCAGACATCGAGAGAACCACCTCATCGATCGCAGCATCGCGGCAAGCTCGCACCAAGCTTTTATCTGATACTGTGGTATCCCATAGGGTCAAATTGTCTCTAACAGTTCCGCCAAACATTGAAATATCCTGCTCCACCATAGCGACGGAGTTCGTTAGTACCGATTGCGGAATCTGATGTCTAGGTAACCCGTCAAAGCGAATTTCTCCCTCCCAAGGTTCGTAGAGTCCGCTTACGAGTTTGGCAACGGTAGACTTGCCAGAGCCACTCCCTCCTACCAAGGCAACTCGCTGTCCCGGCTTGACCGAGAGCGTAAAGTTTTCAATTAAAGGTGCTTCTAAGCGGCTATAGCCAAATGTGATGTTTTCCAGCTCGACGTAGCCTTGCAGACGGGAAGATTGAATAGTTTCATTATCCTTGTGACTTCTGCTTTCTACTTGTGGATCGACCGGATTGTCCAGCACATCATCCAGGCGAATCAAATTACCTTCCATTTCTTGCAGGGTACTGCCGAAGCTAACAAGATTGTTGACAGGCAGCAGAAAGCTCTGCATCAGTCCTTGAAAGGCTATAAGCATCCCAATGCTGAGGTGCCCGTTCATTACCCGTAAACCACCAACAACCAACAAAGCCATAGATGAGAGCGAAGACAGGAGTGCAGGTAATACTGAGAACGTCTGGTTGGTTACCCCCAATTCCTGCTGTGAATTGATTGCCTTGGTGTAGTAACCTGACCAGCGGGCAAAGAAATCTGACTCTAACCCAGATGCCTTGATGGTTTCTATACTTTGGAGAGCGGCAATGGACGCGCCAGCCGCTTTGCCATACTCTTGGATTAATCGCTGATTTGCATCTACGCGCTGACGGGAGATCCACTGCAAGGTTAAGACATTCACGGCAGCAAAGCTGACGACAACCGAGGTTAGTACCGCGTCATATTGCAGCATGACTAGCGCGTAAAACATGACCATCACCGCATCAATAACTGTAGTTGCCAATCTCCCTGAAAGAACATCAGCAACTTGGTCGTTGAGACTAGTGCGATTACTAATTTCTCCGGCAAACCGTTGGGCATAGAAACCAACGGGTAAACGCAAGATATGCCAGAGAAAGCGGCTGGACATCCCTACAGACAGCTTGACTTTCAGACGGCGCAGGTATCGCAACCGTAGTAGCGTCAGTATTCCCTGAAGTATAGCTGCGATCGCCATCCCCAAAAGCAGTGGTCGCAACCAGTGCTGCCGCCCCTGAACGAGGATTTCATCGACAAACACCTGGCTAAATACAGGTACTACCAACCCGACGAGCGTTAGTAGTAATCCCGCCAGTAAACAGTAAGCTAGGACACCAGTAGCACCCTGTAGCCGTTCCCACAGCGCTCTCAACAGGTTGGGTTTACGACCCCCTTTCTGGAACTCCGGACCCGGTTCCATGACCAGCACCACTCCGGTATACCCCTCGTCAAATTCCTGTCGGGACACTTTTCGTGGTCCAGTGCCGGGGTCATTGAGATAAACCTGCTGCTGGCAAATTCCCTCCACGACTAGGAAGTGGTTGAAGTTCCAGAAGACAATATAGGGAGGGCGCAAGTCTTGAAGTTGTTCCAGTTCCTTTTTAAAGCCTTTAGCTTCCAGTCCGTAGCTACGGGCCGCCTTCAGCACGTTGGAAGCCTTGCTGCCGTCGCGGGAAACCCCGCACTCTCGACGAAGTTCTGGCAGTGGCACAATCCGACAGTAGTAACTCAGAATAATTCCTAGAGCAGCAGCCCCACATTCGACGGCTTCCATTTGCAAAAGCGTTGGCGTCTTTACCCGCCTGCTTTGACCTCTCAGCAGTTTTTGCATCTGCTGCAAAGGATTAATCGGTGCCGTTAAGGTCGGATTAGTTGATGCCACTGACCGACCTCAGGATAGGTAAAACAAACGTAATGGGAGCCCGCTCTTCCACCTTGACTCGAACAACAGTGGTAGTTCCAGAAGAGATTTTCAGTTGCGGTCCCTTGGAAGAAGACCAGTTGTAGCCGCTAAAAGTCGTGGAATCCAGCTTTAGGTCTGCGGATACTTGCATTACTCCCTCCTGCTTGTCAGACATCAGACCTTCCACCACTTCTGCATTGCCCACCACATTGGCTGCTGACTCTTTTGTGATTGGAAACCCAGAGACAGTTTTGACAGTACCTAGGATGCCGCCAAAGCGTTCCCGTTTCACAGTTTGTGGCGTAATTTGGAGCGTCATGCCCGGTTGAACTTTCTTGCCATCCCCAACCGCAAAATAGGTTATGCCAACCAGCAAGCTGGATGGATTCTCTGCGTCTATGCTCCCCAATCGGGTTCCCGCCTCAACAACCTGCCCCGGGTTAGTAGTGATTTCTAGTATGCGTCCGCTGTGTTGACTAATAATCTTAGTGTTGTTACCTAATTGCAGTTCCAGTTTGGCAATCTCTCGCTGGACTTCTTGAATCTCTTTTTTTCGAGTTGTTGAAGTTTCCAGGTTTTGTTGAGCTAGAGTTGCTTCCCGGCTATCCTGCTCTTTCAACTGAGTCCGGAGGTCAGAGATCATACTGAGGTTGTCACGATTAGCCTTTTCTTGCTCTGTCTTCTTAGCATCTAGTTGCTTTAACTGAGCTTCGAGATCGGCAATTTTATCGCGGTTTTCCTGGTCTTTTACTTGTGCATCCAGAAGTACATCATTCGTAATCACTCTTTCCTTGTAGAGCTGCCTACGAATCTCCAGTCTCTGCTTGTAAATAGGAGTCATAGCCTGGGCTTGCCGTAGGCTTTGCTGGAGGCTCTGGCGTTGCTGCTGGATCGATTCACTGCTTGTTGATAGGAGGAGAGGCATCAGGGATTGGAGTTCCCGAATGCGTTGCTGGAGGTACTGGCGTTGTTGCTGAATTGTCCGTTTTTCCTGTTCGTTGCGTAGCCCTTGGAGCGAACCGACGGCTTGGTCTTGTGACTGTAGTTCCGCCAGTTTATCGCGCTGCTGCTGTAGTTGCTTCCGGAGTTCAATTTGGTCAAGCGTTCCTAGCACCTGACCCTTTTTGACGATATCTCCGACCTTGACATTTAGAGCTAGTAACTGCCCTGAGCTTTTCGATTGTAGCGGCACAACTTGGCTGGGATAAATTAGTACCCCTCGGCCCTCGACAGTAATTGGAATGCGTCCATAAATACTCCAAATCAAAGCTACCACTACCAAGGAAGCCAAGGATGTTAAAGGCAGCCAGCTCTTGGGACTGACGACCTGCATCAACTGATCTAGTCTTTCAGGAGAAGATAAACGCTCCAGTGACTCTTTTCGGAATAGGTTTTGCTTTTGTTCAACCATTTGGGGTGCGTTGAGAATCGCTTGCAGAAAATCTCCCCTGTTCTGTAGCCCAGATATATCAAGTTCTCTAAACGGGGATTTATACTTAATAAGTTAGGCGGTGCAACATCCGTCCACAATGCTCAATCTTTCTGGTAGATTGCCAATTTTCTGAGTTTTGTTTGGTGCTGAAGTGAAATGCCCTGCATCGAAGAACTGACGGCAACAAGAGGGTTGCCCATCAAGTGCCGCCGGAGCCAGTGAAGCCTAGAACTTTGCCCGTCAAAGAGGTATCACTTTTTAAGCTGCGCTATCACTTCCCTCTTATAAAACCGCCCACGCTGTCTACGACACCTCCAATGGCATTACCGGCAAGGTAGTTCAAGTTTGATTCTCCACTAGATCCGCCATGAAGACCGTCGGAAATTCCTTGTCCAAAATCCCTGATACCTTCTACAATGTCGTTCCCTCCGGCAACTGCTTCTAGCTCTTCAGCATTTAGCTCATCTGAAGTTTGACCTTCAGCTTGCTCTTCGGGTAGTGGCAAGTTTGACTCTTCAATATTTTCCATTGTTCTTTATCCTTTTTTAAACGATTTGCAGGTTTCTAATATTTTCAGAATAGCTAGTTACTGCTTTTCATTGATACCTGCTCTACTAATCAAAGCTTAAAGAATGCAGCTTCTGATCACAATGCACAATCCTTTGGTAAAACTAACAATTTTTTCGATATACAAATGTCAGTTATAAATAGCTGTCTTAGATTAACTGACAACTCCGATTGAAAAAAAGTTCGACAGAGAAATAGGTGTTAGCTCTTGGCTTAACACCTATTTCTCTATACTGACCAATTAAATTCCTCTCAAACGGCTCAACATCCAATCAAATCTTGTTCCAGCTAGTGCCATGCTATCTAAAACATTGGAATCTAGTTCATCCTCATATTCAACATTTTCATCGAGTGGCTGACCTTTGCTATAAACGCGCCTGCCATATCCAAGCCGACTGAGCATCCCCTGCAATCTATTTGAAAGCAAAGTAGCAATTACTCGATAAAAACGGGAAGAAAATCCTACATCTTGCTGTAATTTTGCTGCTAATTGCTGTCGGGGAATCGACAATACAATCGAGTCTTCAAGGGTTTTCACAGTCGCAGAAGGTAAGCGAACATCAATGAAGGGAGTTTCTCCGACAATTTCACCTCTCGATAATCTCGCTATCTCTCGACCTGAAGTTTCACTGTCCTCTAAGACGGCAAAGGCACGGGCTAAGGGATTGCGCTCATCTTCACAAACAGAAACGGTCATTATTCCATTCAGTAGGATATACAGCGCATCCACAGGTCCTCCTGAATGGATGAGTACGGTATTCGCCGCAATTTTTTGCCGACTGCCTGTAGCAATCATCCAATCGATGTCACTGTCATTCAATCCTCCCAAAACAAACAGCATATCCCTCAGTGCCTGACCTTGAGCAAGCTTGCTACGAGTAAGCTGACTGACGATGCTCTGTAGTCTGTCTGAAAGTAGAATCGCGATCGCTCGATAAAAACGGGAAGCAAATCCTACATCCTGCTGCAATTTTGCTGCCAATTGCTGTTGGGGAATCGACATCACAAGCGACTTTTTGATCGCCTTCACTGTGGTAGCGGTCGGGCGAGTACCCAGGAAGGGGATTTCTCCCACTATCTCACCGCTTGATAATCTAGCTATCTCCCGATCTGAAATTTCGCCCCCCTCGATAGCCGCAAAAGCACGGGATAGAGGATTGTTATCAGCTTGAGAAACTGTAACTGTTAAGGTTCCATCTAGGACAATATGTAGGGTATCGGCAGCTTTGCCTTCCTGAACAAGGACAGTACCCGCAGCTATCTCCTGCCGATGACCTGTAGCGCTTATCCAATTAATGTCACTATTACTTAATTCTTTCAGTAGAACTTCTGTCATAACTTTAACTCCCTATTTCTTCTAAGGGGAGGCTGTCCCGAATTACCTCACGTCTCATAACTTTGATGCTTTACACATATAGAGTTGTTCGTAATTCATCTATAGTCTTTTTGAGGCGAATTCTTGCCTCTTGAGAAGCCAATTCCTCTAATGTTAAATAGGTCAATGCTACTAACATGAGAGGTTGATTATTAAGGCTAATTAACTCCCCTGCATATTCAGCATCAAAGCGCTCCAAATTTTCTACAGCCGTCTTTACTAGCGCCTGTAAAATCTTAAAAGCCCCATCTGAAAGTGGTGGCTGACCTCGGTAGTTTTGCAGCCTGCCTCCTTCTCGGAAATGCGGAAACGTTTCCAACCCCAGAAAGCGTAAGAACCAATCAGCCCGATAGTGTCCTGTAGCAGCTACAATGCCTCTGTAGTCGGCAATCAGTTCATCGAGTAGATTATTCCGCATCAAGTCAAACAAGCGGCGTGTGAAGTAGTGGGTACATTCATGTTCCAGCCGAATTGTTAGGGATAAGTTCCGCCACTCCGATTCCGAGAGTCCCATATCGCTGGCTGGGACATCACTATAAGGACCATCACTCAAAATAATCAATCGATCCTGATATAGCTCCTTATGGGGGATGAGCCGCCCGAACTCCTCTGCCCAACTCGATGCTGAGCAATTCAAAGGGTTTTTATCTTCCCATTGTTGTCGATACTGGCGAATCCGATCCCAGTTGTTGAAACCAGCAACCATGCAGGCTCCCATAGATGCAGGAACTGGTTTTGGTTCATTACGCATTGTTAGCGCCTGTACCAGAGAAACAAAATCCTCCCGGTTCCCAGTGAGCAAAACTGGGATAGCTCCTGCAAGACTTTGATGGATTATCAACTGGAGTTTTTCTGGTTGCTTCAAGACCAAACCAGTCGCCTCAGCCATACCATCCACCAGCACACCCTTACGAGTAGCACAGCAATATGCGTCAGTCTGGCTGATGCCCTCCTGGATGGGAAACTGTAACTGAACCAATACGCGCTTGAGTGACTGAAATGCTCCGACTACTCTCGCTTGGGTGGCGTATTCCTCCCAAGCGGCTACATGGGCTTCGGGTTCAAGAGGAAATTGAACGGGGCGTGTTAAACCGCTACGGTCAAAGACGTTTTGATTGTAAATCAGCAGTTCTTCGGTCTCTGAGGCACTGGCACCATAGGAGGTAAGTATGCTCTTGCGAAATTCCTGTTGCATCAAATGCGATCGCCTCCAGTCAGTAGTTTCCTTAACTCAACCCTCACTCTTCAATCTGAGTTGCAATCTTTTCCACTGTCTGGCTGAAGGGATGATCAGGGTAGCGTAGGCAGAAGAGTTCTTTACTACCTAGCAAAATCATTTCTTCCGAGAGCGGTATAATACCAGCCACCGATGTGTTATAAGTTGCCTCCAACTGTTCTCGCAAGGCATCGAAACCCAAAGCTGGCAGCACCTTGTTGACAACCAACAGCATCTTGGGCACCTCCAGCTTTCGAGCCACATCCACCGTTACCGCAGTACCTTGGAAGTCTTGGCTGTCTGGACGCAGGATGACGACTAGAACATTAGAGATACCGATAGAAATTAAGGTTTCTTCATTGAGTCCGGGGTGAGTATCAATGAACAAGTAGTCCAAGTTCAGACAGCGGATAATTTCCTGAAAGCCATCGTTGAGACGAACTACGTCATACCCCTCGCGCAGAACGCGGGAAATTTCTCTAGCTTTAGTACTAGAGGGAATTAGGTAGAGGCTACCGTTTGCTACGGTTATCTCTCTCTGTTCCGCCTTGAGAAGATTGCTAACGTCGTAGGCAGCCTCTTTAATGTGACAGCGACCCCATAGGTAGTCATTGAGGGCAAAGTCCATTTTTTCAATGTCTAGACCAAAAATAACGTGAATCCCTGGCGACTGGATATCGGTGTCAATAATGCCAACCCGTTGCCCGTGACGGGCTATAGTAGCCGCTAGGTTAGCCGTCAAGTTTGATTTACCCGTTCCACCACGGAATGAGTGAATAGATACTATTTTCGCCACAGTGTACCTCCAGGTATAAAACACTATCAAAGCTTTGACATGACCACTCTCGACGGCGTGCTGAGTTCTGGCGCAGGCTAACTGCCTGATTACAGCCACCCAAAAGTGGGAGTAGGTGTACCTTGTTTGCGGATTTATTTACCATCGTCTACCACTCGAACCTTGAGCTGTTGAACCTTTTGTTGCAATCGCTGGTAGTACTCCGTCTCAGTTTCACTAGCTGTTACCGATTGATTTCTGAGCTTTTGCACTTTTTTCTGCAACTGCTGAAAGTCATCCGTTTCCGTAATTTCAGCAACCTGGCGCACCTTTTTGGCTTCGTCAATCTCAACGCGCAGTTCCATCACCTGTTGTTTCAGGTTCTGCTCTCGTGCCTTCAACTTTTGAGCCATCTGTAGGAAGACGCGCACCAGTTGACCAATGTCGTCCTGAGAGTGAGACACCTCAGCCAATCCTTGAGGCTCGAAATCGTCCTCTTCCAGTGCTTGCGCTGCCTTGGTGAGAGCGTGAATCGGTCTGACAATGCTCCGCGCTAGGAGCAGCGCTATGATTGTCGCGATCGCTCCTACTGCCAGTAAGCTGCGGCTATTTTGCCAGATTAGATAATTGAGGGGAGCGGCAAACTGTGCGTTAGGTTTGTTCACCGCCAACACCCAAGGTTGCTCTTCTAGGGGAGCGAAGCCAACCATCTGGCGTGTCTGCTCCTGTGGCAAGTAATAACTGGTGTGACCGATTTCTTTAGTCCCCACCATCGCCGCTGCTAGCTTGGGAATGTCCAAGCTCTCAATTTGCTCCATGCCATAAAGCCTGTCGGTCTCGACCTGCTTACGTTTCTCTGGCGGTAAAGGAGCCAAACTATGGTAAAGAAGAGACTTATCAGGGTGGCTAATGATTACTCCCTGCTGGTCAACCAAAAAGGCGTAGCTCCCAGAGCCTGCCTGTAGCGCATTTACAATCGCCCAGATTTCCTCTCCCTTGATTTTTAAGACCGCCACTCCTACGATCTTGCCACTCTCAGACCGTACAGGGTGGGAGAAGTAAATGCCTGGTCGTCCACTTGTTGTACCAACTAGAACGCTAGAGACGTAAGGCTGTCCCTGGATGCTGGCGCGGAAGTATTCGCGAAAGGCGTAGTTTTGACCTATGAATGTTGGATCGGTGGAAGCGAGGCCGCGCCCCTCTTTGTCTAGGAGATAAACCGCGTCATAGTCGGGGTTGGAGCGGAAAATGTTATCTAGCGATCGCTGCACGGAGGCGCGGAAGGTTCCTTGCCTCTCAGGCGAGGTAGAAGTGAGGAAACCCACCACATTCTTCTCGGTACTGACTTGGACTACAACACGCTGAATATCGATGATTAGTTGGTCGAGGCGACTCGCGTTACTGGTGGCTAACAGTTCCAGTTTGCGGTATTCGCTGTCCTCTGCACTCTTCAGGCTCTGTTGGAGGTTGTAATAGGCAGTGAAGCTCATCGGTATAAGCGTAGCTGAGAGCAGTGCTACCGAGAGTTTAGTCCTGATAGACCAAGCAGGCGGGTAGGACAACTGACGCAAGTGCTTAGCAAAGCCGATTGATTGCTCTAAACCCGACCATACTCTGCTGAGTGGTTGGTTGTTGAACGATGTCTGCTCTCCAGGGACAGTTCCTATCCCTCCAGCGATCGCCTCTAGCTGTGCGTCACTGAGTTTATTGTCATCTGACTCTGAGATTTGAGCCAAGGCGGCTTCCCATTCTTGCTGTGTAAAACTATAGCCAGCAATTCGTACAATCTCTAGGCGTTTATCATCACTGGCAGCATTTCGGAGTTGCTTTTGAAACCCTTCATCCGTGGCTACCCTCTCGTAAAAGGCTCTTGCGCTTTCAACAGACATACATTTTAAAGAGGCTATTAATGGGTTGCCTCAATCCCAAAGAGTGGCAGTAATCTCTGCTATATCCAGGGATCGCTTCGCCTGAGTGGTTGGTTGTTGAACGATGTCTGCTCTCCAGGGACAGTTCCTATCCCTCCAGCGATCGCCTCTAGCTGTGCGTCACTGAGTTTATTGTCATCTGACTCTGAGATTTGAGCCAAGGCGGCTTCCCATTCTTGCTGTGTAAAACTATAGCCAGCAATTCGTACAATCTCTAGGCGTTTATCATCACTGGCAGCATTTCGGAGTTGCTTTTGAAACCCTTCATCCGTGGCTACCCTCTCGTAAAAGGCTCTTGCGCTTTCAACAGACATACATTTTAAAGAGGCTATTAATGGGTTGCCTCAATCCCAAAGAGTGGCAGTAATCTCTGCTATATCCAGGGATCGCTTCGCCCTAATAAGAACGCTTAAAAAAGCTCGTTGGTTTTGCCAGCCAGAACGCGGTAGGAGAGGAGCCTGAGGGTCCATCTGACTGTCCGAGCCACTTCCCGACGACTCAGAACTGTCAGTTCTCTCGTAGGGAAGTGAGTCTTTCTCTAAAGCAAGGGAATCACCAGTTGTTTCGTTCATGGTATTTATTGGTGATATTGAACGAGATTTCAGAATCTCTGAATTTCCTGCCATTCGACTTTTAGCCTCGCTGCTTGTGTCCTGTTGCACTTCATCTTGCTAGGGCGTAGGAAGATTTGGGTTCATCCTGCCAACTGTCTGACCACTGGATGCGGTCAGCCGTGAAGTGTAGTGGGTCATTCTCAGGCCAAGGAGCGTCGAGTGGCTCCTCAATCAGGGCAAACTCACCGTTATCGAAGGGAAGTCCCTGCGCCCGCACTTTCGAGTAGACCCGCTCACGTATCCCCCGCTTCGCTTGTTTGAGGGCGCGGTGGTGGCAGTAAGGGTTGTTGCCTCTGCGATCAAAGAATACGTGTGCTGTCCAGGTGCAGCCTCCACGGCATAGCTCAGCAAACTCACAGGTCTTGCAGAATCCCCACAAGTGATCTGTTCCTTGGGGTGTGCCAGCACCAAGGTTAAACCGCAGTTCTTCTGTCTGTTCAATGACCTCCCGCAGAGAGCGATCGCGGATGTTGCCGCCAGTGTAAGCTGATGTAGGCAGTGAAGGGCAACCTTTAATCGCACCGTCCGCCTCAAGACCCAGCGTAGATAGTCCGGCATTGCAACCCTGCCAAAACCCCCATTGATTCCCGCGCCCACGCATCAACCGCTCATAGGGACCGTAGTAACCGATATTATTACCGGGTTGCACTCGGACTCCTTCTCGGTTAGCCCGCTTGGTGACACGAGCCAGCATTGGGTAGAGGTCTAGCAGTTCATAAGGCTGAAGGAGAATCTCTGCATTATCAGCAGCGTTACCCATAGGCACGGTTAGCTGGATCTGCCAAGCCTTAGCACCTGCATCACGGATTTGCTCGTAAATCAGCGGAAATTCTGGAGCAGACAAGCGGTTGATTTGAGTGTTGCAGCCAAAATAGATACCAACTTCTCGGAAGTGGCTCATGGTTCTAAAGGCAGAATGCCAAGCACCTTTTTTACCTCGCAGGCGATCATGGGTTTCTGCTTTGCCACCATCCATAGAGACGGAAACTGTGGCAATTCCTGCCTCCTTCATCCGGCGTGCGGTTTCCAGCGAAACACCAAACCCCCCTGTTGTCATGCCGCAGAGCATTCCTGCTTGAGTGATAGCTTGAGCAATCTCCAGCCAATCGGGACGCATAAACGCTTCTCCGCCAATTAGCGTTACCTCTTTAATTCCCACTTCAGCTAACTGCCTGACTAAATCCAAGGCTTCCTCTGTAGAGAGTTCCTTAGTGCGGGCTTGCCCTGCTCGTGAACCACAGTGACTACAGGCAAGATTGCACTTTAGGGTAATCTCCCAAACAGCGTAACTAATTCGGCGATACTTGTTTGAAACCACAATTTCCCTCCGTTCAGGGAATAAATCAAACTATATGTCTGCTATGTTCTGTACTGTTTCAGGAGAGAAAATACGCTTTTCTCTCCGCTTTGAGAGATTAGCTGTACTTGTTTAAGCTAGAGGATCGATGGTTGGTGCCCCATATAGGGGAGTGAATGGAAAACCACCAGGGACATCGGGAAAACCAGGGACATCGGGAAAACCGGGGAGAATAGATAACCCACCACTGACTGCTGTTAGTTCCGCGTCACTCAGTTCACCATTAACTGAGTTTGACCCTTGAATTTGAGTTTTGGCAGCTTCCCAGTCTTCCGGAGTGAAATCATAACCAGCAGCTTGCAGAATTTGCTGACGTTCCTCTCCAGTTGACGCTTGTTCAAGCTGAGTCCGGAACGCTTGATCCGTAGTCATTCTTGAATAGAATGCCTTAGCGCTTTCAATAGACATAGATTCCTTTGCTGTAATGTGGGTGGTAAAAGTTATTGCCTGTGCTGCAACTGCTGCCTGAGCTAGTTGGGCTGAAAGGAAGCGATCGCCAATTGTTAGCTAACAATTCGTCCCAGAGTTGTGTGGCAACCGCTCATCGCTTTACATTGCGTCTGTTTACACTCGTCGAGGTGTTCTACTTCAA
This sequence comes from Trichocoleus sp. FACHB-90, assembly GCF_014695505.1. Classification (NCBI taxonomy): domain Bacteria; kingdom Bacillati; phylum Cyanobacteriota; class Cyanophyceae; order Leptolyngbyales; family Trichocoleusaceae; genus Trichocoleus; species Trichocoleus sp. FACHB-90. Next base: position 24,437 of record NZ_JACJOK010000099.1, on the reverse strand, counting down.
CCATTCCAAGATGTCGTATGGCTGAATCACCCCATATATTGCTTGTGCTACTACTCCACCACTAACTGCTTCTAGTTGTGCGTCACTGAGTTCGTTATCAGCAGAGTTTAAGTCTTGGATTTCAGCTGTGGCGGCTTGCCATTCTTCTGGGGTGAAATCATAACCCTCTGCTTGCAGGATTTGCTTGCGTTCTTCCTTGTTCGCAGCCTGCTCAAATGGTGTCCGAAATGCTTCATCCGTGGTCATCTGTGAGTAAAAAGCCTTTGCACTTTCAATAGACATATACCTGCCCTTCCTTCTCTATTGATACCTAGCAGCTTAGGGGAGGCAATCTCTGGCTACAATGCACGATATTTCTGTAAAACTGACACTTTTTTCGGTTCTGCTTAGTGTGCAGCAGGAGGCGATCGCTGAGTTAATTTGAATAGGAGGCTGAGTCGCAAGTTATCATTAACCGAAATTGATTTAGTAAAAAAAATGAAAAAAAGATGTCTAAAAATTCTTATGCATTACTTCACAGTAAGCTTTCTGAATCTTTAAACAACTAGTTTTCAGACTTCTATTAGATTGATCTAAAGATGTTCTTAGATCGTGTCTTTTACATCTGAGAAAATCACTACCTACGTCTACTACATTACAAACTAAATCTTTGGTAATACATTTTTGACATCTGAAATTAAATCTTTGCCTGCATCTATTACGTCACCAACAAAATCCTTAGCAGCATCTACTATGGGTCTTTCTCCAGAACCACCAGCAACTGCCTCAAGCTCTTCATCAGATAGCTGATTAGGCTCTTGGTTGGGATCTATTTGATTGTTAGTCATGATTTTTTCCCCTTCTCTTTTTGGGTTTACTTCATTAGCCATGATTTTTTTCTTCTCTTTTTGGGTTTACTTCATCTGAACAACTGTAGGTTACTAATAGTGAGTAATCACTTCTACTCTTATTAAACCCATCAATTTGCTTTCAAACAAGTTGGAAGTTCAGATTGATATCTAATAGCTTAGGAAGTTAAAAAACTGGGTTCAATGCACAATATTTATGTGGAGTAACAATTTTTTGGGTTTTGATTTAACTCTGATGATAGTGAAATTCTCAAGCTCCGCTTCATTAAGGCTTTTAATCAACTTTAAGCCAGGCGGGCATTTCCTGTTTGCCGCAGTGCTGATTTGATTTTATATTGAAACCTCTATAGTTTTTCCTTAAACTTTCTTCACAATACAGGATACAGCAGTATGTTTGGTCTAGCAGTACACTAATTAAACTTGAATTTAGCAGTCATTCGACTTGACGATACCAGATATATAAAAAATTGCGAGTCCGATCTAAAAATTGTGCATAGTAATTGCCTCTAAGTCCTTTTACTGTAATTAACAGAGTTAGTGATTGAGAAATGAAGTAGTGATTAAAAACTACCTTATGACTTCAATCAGCTATATCTCTGTGTTATTTCCTTAAAAGGATAGAAAACATGAGCGAACAAACTTCCCCACAGACTCGCCAAGATATCGAAGCACACATTATTGCTCAAGCCTGGAAGGACAATGCCTACAAACAGGAATTGCTCAGCAATCCTAAGGCAGCCATTGGACGGGAATTTGGCGTTCAACTGCCAGATGAAGTGAACGTACATGTAATGGAAGAAGATTCCACCAATCTCTACTTTGTACTTCCACCACGTCCCGATTTATCAAATGCGGAATTATCTGATGAGCAGTTGGAGGCTGTGGCTGGTGGAACTGTTTGGACTGTCACAACAATAACAATACCCATTGTTCATGGTGCCATTGAAGAACACAACAAGTAGTAAAAAAGCAAATCAAGTTAAACCTCACACACTTTAGGAGATAAGTAACATGACCGAACAAAGAAAGACTCGCAAAGATATCGAAGCACATATCATTGCTCAAGCCTGGAAAGACGAAGCCTATAAACAGGAATTACTGAGTAACTCCAAGGCTGTAATTGAACGTGAATTCAGCGTTCAACTGCCTGCTCAAGTGAACGTACATGTAATGGAAGAAGATTCCACAAATCTCTACTTTGTACTTCCACCACGTCCTGATTTATCGAATGCGGAATTATCTGAAGAGCAACTAGAAGCCGTTGCTGGTGGAGCTGTAGCTGCATTAGGTTTTGTTGCAGCAACTTATAATGAACTCAAGGATTTTGGTAGCGAAATCTACAAAGCAGTAACCTGAGAACTTTAGTCTAGATAAATTCCTAAATTTTATAGGTATTTCTAGACTAAATTAGCTTTGAAAACTTCCTTGAATTTTAGATTATATTGGTGTGGGAATTTACTCCCATACTAATATATTTTTTTTGCAAAACTCGATTTTTACTAAACACAAACCGATTCTCAAAACATCATTTATGTATTTATGTAAGAGGGCTACTTAATGATTTAATTAAGTAACTGAATAACATTGACTCTCAACCTGCTCAAAGCTAGAAGACAGGATAGTTAATATCCTGATAGGACGCTGTAAGAGTGGAGTATGTTTGTTATCTGAGAATAAATTGGAGGTAATTCTTTATGATGAACTTGCGCGACCCCAAATCTGTCATTAAAGCGATAGCACTAGGGCTTTTTTGGATTGCTATTATTGTTAATTCGCCTTGGCTCTACCAGCAGGGAAAGAACTTTGGTGCCGAACTCTATAGAGCTACCCAAGGTAGTCGTAAGTAACTCAATCCAACTGACAAAGTATCTAGTAGGAAGTGTCTGAAAAGTCGAAATTGCTACACCAGCTAGGAAAGGATCTTGGTCGCAATATTACACAAAACACTCTCTAGTGAAAGCTCTTGTCACGACCGTCATCGTCACAAATTGCTCAAACCATTCGGCTGACATAGCGAAGTGCTGATTTTGAAGAGTTAAATTTTCCATGAAGTTTTCTAAGCAAGATTTGATTAAAATTGTAGAGCGATCCAGCACAATTTCTGAGCGCCTCAGTGCTGAATTTACTCCCAATGAGTCTCAAACAAATTATACTTTGATCGGCGCTCGATTGGAGAAATGGTGTCAGGTCGTCGCAGGTGGAAACAAGCAAAAATTTGAAAAGCGCTTGGCTTGGGATGATCTAGATGTTGATACTGTTAGCTGTGCATTGGGAACTGTTTGTCTAGCTGATGAGCAACTTCTTCCTAGTTGGGCAAAAACTTTCACTGAAGCAATGCAAATCGCTGCTAACCTGGAAATTTCTGAAAAAGGTGCTTCAAAGAAGCATTGCTATCTAAATTCCAAGCGGCCATTTCCTTTTGAAGAGGTTCTCGTGCCATTTGTTGAAGTAGCCAGGAAGAGATTGGTTGCTCAAGGTAGCTCTAATTATCAGCTACTCTCACAAACAGCTCGCTCCCAGCTTGAGAGCCGTCTCCTAGAACAGTCAACTGGTCTTGCTGCCTTGGGTTTAGAGTTAGAATTCTCGATTTTTCGCTCCTTTAATAACTCTTCATTAGTCCGTTTGATTGGACAACTGCAAGATAATTATTCTAGGGAGCAGTACACAGAGTTTATTAAATGCTTGCTTAACGGAGGGCTGCTATCTTTCTTTCAAGAGTACAGTGTCCTAGCTCGACTAATAGCAACAGCTGTAGACTTTTGGGTTGAGGCAACTGAGGAATTTCTTCGGCGATTAGCATCAGACTGGCTCAAAATTCAAGAAACCTTTCAGGGGAACGTGGAACTAGGTCAAGTTGTTGCGATCAAATCCGCACTCTCTGACTCTCATAATCGTGGACGTTCCGTCATTATAGTCAAATTTGCTTCTGGACTGAAGCTGGTTTATAAGCCTAAAGACCTGGGCTTGGAACAGGCTTATTTTGAGTTACTCGCTTGGTTAAACGAACAAGGCGTTTCTTTACCGTTCAAGCTTCTCAAGGTGATTAACTGTTCTACTCACGGTTGGATGGAGTTTGCGGAAGCTTCGCCCTGTCAAGACCAACAGGAAATTAAGCGATTTTACCAACGGGCTGGTATGATGCTGTGTCTCATATATGTCCTAAGAGGAACAGATTGCCATTACGAAAACTTAATTGCTTGTGGAGAACAGCCAGTTCTAGTGGATTTGGAGACACTCTTACATCACCGAACTTGGATAAGTGGAGATGATGCAGATGCTCAATCGATAGCGAATCAACGCCTACAAGATTCCGTAGCTGGTACTGCTCTGTTACCAGGTTGGCAACTTGTTCCTTATGCAGGGACTGAAGGGTTAACGCTTGACTTCAGTGGACTAGGAAATTTCGGCGAACACGAGATGCATCACCGTGTACTGAAATGGAGTCACATCAACACAGACAGTATGGCGATCGCTTATGAGTACACTAAGTTGCTGCCAAAACAAAATCGTCCTTTTGGAGAGGGTATCAAAGGATCACTCAATAATTACGGCGAAGAACTTGTAGATGGCTTTCGGCAGATGTACCACTTCTTGGTGAAGCGTAAAGAAGCGCTCTTAGCTCCAGGTAGTCCCCTTACAGCATTCGCCCATCAGAAGGTGCGCTTGGTGTTTCGTAACACTAGCGTTTACTTCTCGATTCTGCAAAAGTCCCTAGACCCTAAATATCTTCGAGAAGGTGTCGATCGCAGTATCGAGTTGGACATTCTGAGCAGAGCGTTCCTACTCTCAGAGACCAAACATCCTTTTTGGGGAATTCTGAAAGCGGAACAACAGGCTCTAGAACAGTTAGATATTCCCTATTTCACTGCTTACTCAGATAGTGATGGGCTAGCCATTAATCCTAATCAAACAATTGAAAAATTTCTCACTCAACCTAGTTACGACGACGTGATTTCCCGCCTACAACAACTTAGCGATGCAGATTTAGCACAGCAGATTAGCATCATTCGAGGCTCACTGTACTCAGGGATTGCTAACGAAGCTCACAATTCGTTACTGCTTGAGAGTGCTGAGGTGTGTCTCGATGCGATCGCTCCCTTGACACGAGAAGCAATGGTGCAACAGGCGGTTGCTGTAGCTCAAGAGCTACAGCAACAGGCAATTCATGGGGCTGACGGCAGTGTTACCTGGATTGGTATGGGATACATCCCTGAGGCGCAGCGGTTGCAATTACAGCCACTGGGCTATAGCTTGTTCGATGGTTGTTGTGGCATAGCTCTGTTTTTGGCAGCGCTGACAACTGTTACAGAGCGTACAGAATTTGGCGACTTGGCTTTGGGAGCCTTACAGTCTCTGCGTAAAACTCTACAGGACTTAGAGCCTGAGTTTCAGCACAAGATGGTCAAGCAGATGGGCATCGGTGGCGCTACAGGAGTGGGTTCTATTGTCTATGCCTTAGTTCAAATTGCCCAATTTCTGGGTGAGGCGGCTCTCATTAACGATGCCCAACAACTAGCCAGCTTGATGGTACTAGAGGATACTGCTGTTAATCAAGAACCTGGCGTTATGACTGGCACTGCCGGAGCCATTCTGGGCTTATTGACCTTGCATAAAGCGACAACCGACCCGGTAATACTAGCGCAGGCCACTGCCTGGGGCAAGCATCTATTAAATACTCGCGTTGCCACAGATGTAGGTTTCAGAGCCTGGGCTACCCCAAAGGGGAAACTATTGACAGGATTTGCCAACGGTGCTGCTGGCATTGCCTACACATTGCTACAGTTGTATGCCGTCACTCAAGACTTCGCCTTTCTGTCAGCGGCTGAGGAAGCCATTGCCTACGAGCACAGCGTCTTTTCTCCGGTAGCCAGCAACGAGTCAGACTTCAGTTCAGTTGTAATGGGGAACAGTAAACCTTCATACATATCTGACTCGTGTCATGGCGCACCTGGCATTGCTTTAGCTCGCTTGGGTGGTCTGTCAATTTTAGATACGGATGAAATTCACCGAGAGATTGAAATAGCTTTACAGACAATGCAACAGTCGGGTTTACAGTCCTTAGACAACCTCTGTTGCGGAAACTTTAGCAACATTGAGGTTATGTTGGTAGCAGCTCAACAACTTTCACGTCCGGAATTACTAGAAATAGCCCAAAAGCAGGCAACCTGGGTTGTGAATAGGGCAGAACAAACTACTTCTTTTCAGCTCCTCGCCAACCTACCCGCAGAGCTTTACAGCCCTGGTTTCTTTCAGGGAACAGCTGGCATCGGCTACGAATTATTAAGGTTAGCTTATCCAAACATCTTACCCTCAACACTACTGTGGCAATGTTACAGCACTATTCAAGGATGAGTCCTTTTGTCTTCCCTCTTCAATAATGATGCAACGCTCAATGAGCTTCGCCACCAGTTGGAACAGTAAACAGGACTCCTCATCAGCTAGGCGACTTTACCAATCATTGCTCCGTGCTGTTGGGAACTTGCGTTCCTCACATTCAGAACTGCTAATGGTTCTTAAGCCTGAAAGCTTCGTCTAGACAGGCTCGTTTAAACCTAAGCTTAGAAGTCAAGTTAGCGCGATCGCATTGACAGATTTTTCGCTCTTGATTGATGATTTTTTCGCTGTTTTGTAAGTAGTCTTTTGCAAAAACTTTTTTGAGACGTAAAGCGCCTGTAAGACGTGAGCTAGTTCTGCTAGATACTGAGCTAATTACGCTGCGCGTTGCGCCAAGCTTGAGGTGTGGTTGCGTGATATTGGCGAAACTGGCGGAAGAAATGACCTGCATTCTGATAGCCCACCGCCTCGGCAATCCTATCTACTGAGTGGTTAGTCTCTAGGAGCAAGGAACACGCCTCTGCCATCCGGCGCTCGACAATCCAGCGGTTCACTGTTTTTCCCGTCTGATGTCGCACCAAGTCAGTTAAATAAGCCGGAGAGTAACGAACTGCTTTGGCTACATCCTTGAGGGTAATTGGTTGATTATAATTGGCGTCAATAAAGTGGAAGACTTCATTCAACTTTGGGCTGGATGGAAAAATCGACTGAGGGATTACGGGTTTCGCCGTGTCAGCCGATGGTAGCTCTGAGATTCGTTGGGACTCAATAGCACACCACTGCCTGAGGGCTGCCTGTTTTTCCAGTCGAACTGCGATCGCCTCCAGTAATTCCTCTACCGTAGTGGGCTTGGTGAGATAGTCATCCGCTCCCAGATTCATCCCTTGGCGAAGTTCAGACTTGGTACCCTTAGCCGTGAGAAAAATGAAAGGAATCATTGCGGTAACAGGATCTTGGCGCAGTGTGCTTAAAACGCCGTAACCATCAAGTTCCGGCATCATAATGTCACAAAGTACCAAATCGGGCAACTGTTCCTGTGCTCTCTGGACACCGACACGACCATTTTCTGCACCGATCGCATTGAACCCTTCTTCCTCTAAGCTTTCTAGATAGATATCTCGGCTTTGTGCCTCATCTTCAATCACCAGAATCTTTTTCATTGTCTCCTCCTGATAGATCGTTATTGTCAGTTGGAAAAATCAACAGAGGAGTTACTTCTGACGCTACTAGAAGAGTGCAACAGCAGCATGAGAGTAAACCTAGTGCCTCCGTTCTTCATCACGGCAATTTGCTCACCATGTAAGTTCACAAACATTTGCGATCGCTCTCAATAAGTCCTCGGCTGTACAGGGCTTAGTGAGATAATCATCCGCTCCCAACTCCATGCCGTAGCGGCGTTCCGCCTCAGTCGTCTTAGCCGTGAGAAAAATGACTGGAATAGTTGCTGTGCCAGGGTTCTGGCGTAGCGTGCTTAGGACACCGTAACCATCAAGTTCCGGCATCATAATGTCGCAAATCACCAAGTCAGGCAGATGTTCCTGTGTCAGCTGGACGCCAACAAAGCCATTTTCTGCACTGATGGTGTAAAATCCTTCTGCCTCCAGGCATTCTAGATAGATATCTCGGGTTTGTGCCTCATCTTCGATTACTAAGATTTTTTTCATCGTTTTGTAGCTTCTCAATGTTTGCTGATTCATGTAAAAGGAAAAGAAACCCAGTTCCAATTTAGCCAGCCATTTTTTCAACCACTGGTTCTGCTCTACGCTGTTGTTGACATAGTTAATTTGCTGGGCATAGCTTTCTGGAACGCTTTTTTCTGCTACCAGCCACAAATTTTTGCAACAGAGTCCTTCAACCTTCAAGTTCTCTAATCAATTTTTCGTTGTTCTTCAACCATGTTGAATTCTTCGCAAACGCCTTTACAACTAGAAACTAAAGGATGCAAAGTTTGATAACAATGCCTAATTCTTCGATAAAACTAACACTTTTTTCGCTTCTACTATCTTTAATTTGAAAGAACACTTCTCCATCCCAGCGAGAGAGTTTCAAATCAACTGTGCTATCTAAAGGGGAATATTTGCTAGCTATTCGAGAGTAGATTCGTGAGAATGGGCTACAGTAGTTCTTCATTTACGCAAGCTGTTGAGCCAAGGCTTCCAAAGATAACGGTATGCTGGCTACTGTCGCTCAGTTGTATTTCTGCAACCAAGTTACAGCAGCATGGGTTTAAATCAATTGCTCTGGAGTCAATGTTAGTTTTCCTGCTTCTGCTCTACGGATGATTTAACTTGATCTAACAACTGGCTGAGCTGTTCAACAGCTGTTCGGATGCGCTCGATATACGGTTGTTTTTTCTCCTCAGTCCATTGCTGGCTGTAACGCCTCAGTAAGCTGGTAGAGAATGAGACGATGTTTAGCAGGTTGCGGAATTCATGACGAAACAAAGAGATAAAGTGCGCTCTCTGTTCGCCGAGTTCTTTTTCTTGTTGCAGAGTGGCGCGAATTTCTACTTCTGCTTGTTTGCGCCTGGTAATGTCGCGGACGAAGACATAGCCACACTCCCTGCCGTAGAATTCCAGATAGGTGACGGCGATCTCCACCGGAAAGCTCTGATCATCCTTAGCCAGATGTAGAGATTCAAAGTAGAGGGAACCTTGCTGCTTGATAGTTTTCCAATACTCTGACCAAACTTTTGGCGAAAAGTTTGGGTCTACGTCGTGCATAGTCATGGAGAGCAATTCCTCACGGGAATACCCAACCAACCTACAAATCGCATCGTTGACGTACAGAAAGTGCGCGTCTGGTGCCACACAGAAAACAGCATCTGTGCCACGATCCATCAGGAACTTGGTTAATTGCAACTCCTCTTCTGTCTGTAGTGTGACTTGAGGGTTGCGTTGATCTGAAATACTGTTGCCAAAAACCATAGTTCAACTCACTGCAATTGCTGATTACTCAGGTTTATCCGTCTGCCGTCAAGTTAATGGTTGTACTTGAAACTGACTTTTCCCACCATCTTTTTTTCCAGAGATAAATTAGTGCGATTATCACAATGTGACTTTTAATATTTCTGGCTAAATGTGGCTTATACAGTCTGACCTCCTTTTAGCTGAAACTTTTCTGTACATAATTTTCAGTGCCTCAGGTTGAAGTTCATAAGTATGCTCCTTGAGTACCGGGGAAATTTCGATTTTATTGCGAAGCTGAAACTTGCAAACCTCTATTAGCTTCTCTGGCTCTGAGCAGACAAATTATGTAGAATGTTAAAAAACTTTACACGAGCCGGTGGAAGGTCACAGAGGAAGTGCGAGGTTAAGGGTTTGCTGACAATAGGCGGCAGTTGTTGAGATACTTTGCTCCTGAATATGTCTTCTCAACTACAATCCACCCACAACACCTACCATCTGTGCATAAACGCGCACACGCTCTTCGGGAGACGGACAAAGGCGCTCAAGCCCAAACTCTCTGGAACCAGATATTTCACAAAGCCTTTTCGGATGAGATATCGCTCTAATTGAGCATCTGGCTCAATTAGAGCGATATAGCACTTAACAACGATTGCAACTGCGATCGCAATTATGCGTAGCTATACCAGCATCCTACCGTTTGCTTTCCTGTCTATCCTGATTAGTAATGGGCTGTAGTTCGCTCAACAACTGTTGCTCTGGAGGAGGCTTTTGCTGTGATAGCTCAAAGTGGTCGGAGTTGGAAGTTAGGGCCAGTGAGTGGGTTAGCGATGACTGGGGCGATCGCTTTTTCTGGAACTGGCACTTTTGCCCAGATCACTCCCGACTCTTCCTTAGGAACTGTAGTCACTCCTAACAGCACAACCTTGGAAATTACAGGAGGGACAACTGCTGGCAATACTAATCTATTCCACAGTTTTGAGAACTTTAGCATTCCCGACAGAGGCATTGCTGATTTCCTCAACGCTCCTGCGATCGCCAACATCCTAGCCAGAGTTACAGGTGGCTCTCCTTCTGATATTCAAGGGCTGATTCGAGCTGGAGGCAATGCCAATCTTTTTCTCATCAATCCCAACGGTATTATATTTGGGCAGAATGCTCAGCTAGATATTGGTGGTTCATTTGTCGGGACAACCGCTAATGCGATCGCATTCCCCGGTGGTGGTGAGTTTTCCCTAACTTCAGCCGTTTCTCCCGATAATCCGTTGCTGATAGTTAATCCTTCGGCTTTGCTATTCAATCAAATTGTCGCCCAGCCGACTAATTCCATTGAAGTCAGAGGAACTCTAGCAGTTGATGAAAATCAAAGCTTGCTACTAATTGGGGGTAATGTGTCTCCAACTACCACTTCAACCGGGAAAATCTCGATTGAAGGCGGTTCTTTGAACGCTCCCGGAGGTCGAGTGGAACTGGGAGGATTATTAGGAGTAGGAACTGTTGGGCTAAATGTTGATGGCAATGACCTGCGTTTAAGTTTTCCCGATGGCATCACGCGAACCGATGTATCTCTTACTGATGGTGCAAACGTGAATGTACGCGCTGGTGGTGGCGGGAGTATTGTCGTCAACGCCCAGAATTTCAATATGACAGGAGGAAGCCAACTTCAGGCGGGGATAAATTCACCGTTAGGGTCGCCTGAGAGCAAAGCGGGAGATATTGAAATTATTGCCTTGGATACCATCTCCTTCGATGGGGTCGGGAGCAATGGATTATCGAGTGGTGTATTCAGCACTGTGGAGCGTGGAGCTGTAGGCAACGGGGGGGACATCAGCATCACAACAAAATCTCTTTTGCTAACCAATGGTGCTGTAGTGTCTGCTGAAACTTTTGCACAGGGGGATGGGGGTAGCATCAGGATTACTGCCTCGGATACCCTCTCCTTTGATGGCTTGGGGAGCAATGAATTATCGAGTGGGTTGTTGAGTGGCACCAGGACACCAGCCACGGGTGAGGGCGGTGATATTACAGTTACTACTAATGTCCTGCGCCTAGCGAATGGAGCTGTTTTAAGTGCGCGAACCTGGAACGTCTCTAGTGGCGGTAGTATCACGGTTGATACCAACAACCTTGAGCTTAGTGGTGGCGGACAACTACTCACAACCGGCTACAGCACCGGAGCAGCAGGTAACATCACTGTCAATGCAACTGACAGCATTACGATTTCTGGCTTTGACCCCACCTTCAATGAGCGACTTGCCCAACAGACTGATCCGTCAAGGCTCGATCAGGCTGACGCGGCTAGTGGGGTATTTGCTGATACAATTCAAATTCCTAATCTTGACCCCACAGGTGAGGGGGGAAACTTAAGGATTACGACTGAACAGTTGATTGTCCGCGAGGGAGGTAAAGTCGCTGTGAGTACTGAAGGGTCAGGGGATGCAGGCGACCTTTGGATACAAGCTGACTCTATCCGTCTAGACACTGCTGCACGCCTTGAGGCTGACACCAGAAGCCAAAAGCCTGACAGCCCAGAAGGGCAGGGAAATATCACACTACTTTCTCAGGAATTGGTGTTGCGTCGTGGCAGCAATATCACCACCAACGCCACTGGCACAGCTACTGGCGGCAATATTAGCATTGATACTGGTGTCATAGCCGCCTTAGAAGATAGCAACATCAGTGCCAATGCCGAAGATGCCTTCGGGGGTCGGGTCTTTATCACCGCTCAAGGCATTTGGGGTACAGAATTCCGGGAAGAAGAGACACCCCAAAGTGACATCACAGCCACGTCTGAACTTGGATCTGAGTTCAGAGGGATTGTGGAAATCAATACGCCTGATGTTGACCCCAGCCGTGGATTAGTCAACTTGCCAACCATACCAGTTGATACTGAAGTAGCACAGGGTTGTAGCGCAGGTGGAAGTCAAGCTCAAAGCGAATTTATTATCACTGGTCGCGGCGGCTTGCCACCGAATCCGGGTGAAGCACTCAGCACTGATGCCGTTCAAGTAGATTTAGTTACTCTCAACCCTAGAATAGAGAACCGCTCTATTCCAAATATTTCCACGAATCCAACTAGGCCCACACCAGTTCCTCTCGTAGAAGCTCAGGGGTGGGTAAGGGGTGCCAATGGCAAAGTGGTACTCATAGCGAATGCGCCCACCGTCACGCCCCATCGTTCTTGGCAGAGGCCACCTGAGTGCAGTGCGCTTCAGTCGAACCCTAAGCTTTGATGTAGCAGATATCTCCGAAAATTAATCTGAAACCCTTGCCCTGCCTGAGTCGATATTTAATTTTTGGAGATGTCTAGTAGTTGAGCAACTAAATTCACAACTTGTTGCAGTTGGAGCATTCTTTTCGCCACCACTGCTTTTTCCAGCAAAGACACTCTGCGAACAAAGGCAAGAACATGACAAGAAAACGGTCTGTATTTTTCCGTAGAGTCCGTCGCCTGCTGAAGTACGTGCAGGCAAGAACGTACCGCCTCTTAACCCTACCGCTCCTTTTGGCTATGTTCTTGGGTACGGCAATATTGCCGCCCGCTTTTGCCTATATGGTTGCAGAAAACACCATTGTCCAAAGTAGACCCGATGCCCAAGAGATAGATCGACAAGCTAGAAAACTCTACGAAGCAGAACGGTTTTCTGAGTCAGCTTCCCTCTGGGAACAAGCTGCTACTGACTTCAAAGCCTCTGGGGATGGACTTCAAGCAGCCATGTCCTTGAGCAATCTCTCCCTAGCTTATCAGCAACTTGGACAGTGGACTGAAGCATCTCAAGCGATCGCCCAAAGTCTAAATCTATTACAGACCGGACAAAATCTCGGCACCTCGAAAGAGCGATCGCTTCTCCTCGCCCAAGCCCTAGATGTTCAAGGTCGCCTGCAACTAGCACTCTCGAAATCTCAAGAAGCCCTAACTACTTGGCAGCAAGCAGCTAACATTTATGCACAAGTAGGCGACACCTTAGGGATAACTCGTAGCCGTGTTAACCAAGCCCAAGCCCTTCAAGCTTTGGGGCTTTACCGTCTGGCCCAGCAGACGTTAACCGAAACTACTCAACTTCTGGAAAAACAACCCGATTCCCTTCTCAAGGTTACAGGGCTGCGGAGCCTCGGCAACGTCCTTCGAGTCGTTGGCGATTTAGGGCAATCCCGGCAAATCTTGCAGCAGAGTAAAGAAGTGGCTACGCGAGTGCAATCTCCTCAAGCTATCAGCGATGCCCTGCTCAGTCTAGGCAACACAGCCCGCGCCCAACAAGATACCCAAGCCGCTTTGGAGTTTTACCAGCAGGCTGCCCTCACATCCGTCTCACCCGCTACGCTCATCCAGTCTCAGATGAATCAGCTGAGCCTATTGTTGGAAAACGAGCAATTGAGCGCTGCCTATACATTGTTGCCCCAAATCCAGTCTCAAATTAGCAATCTACCCGCTAGTCGAATGGCGGTTTACGCCCGGATTAACTTTGCCCAAAGCCTGATGAAGCTAGGGACTGGGGGGCTGCGGGATTCCGGAAGCAACAGACAACCAACAACGGACATCGCTCAACTGCTAGCTACAGCTGTCCAGCAGAGCAAAAGCCTCAAAGACCAGCGAGCAGAATCCTATGCCTTAGGCACTCTTGGCGGGCTGTACGAACAAACAAGGCAGTTATCTAATGCCTTTGACCTCACCCAGCAAGCCCGGCTTCTAGCCCAAAGTATTGATGATCCGGATATTGCCTATCAATGGCAATGGCAGTTAGGACGTTTACTCAAGGCTCAGGGAAATATTCAACAAGGGATCGCAGCTTACACGGAAGCATTCAACACTCTCAAGTTTCTCCGCCGCGACTTGGTCGCTATCAACCCAGAGGTTCAGTTTTCCTTTCGGGAAAGTGTGGAACCCGTCTATCGACAGCTAGTTGATTTGCTCTTGCAACCTGTAGGAACTTCCGAACCCAGTCAAGACAATTTTATAAAAGCCCGTGAAGTCATTGAAGCTCTCCAGTTGGCAGAACTAGACAACTTCTTGCGGGAAGCCTGCTTACAAGCAACAGTGGAGATTGACAAAGTAGTTGACCAAGAAAATTCAACAGCAATCATCTATCCAATTATTTTGCCAGACCGGCTAGAGGTTATCCTCAAAGTATCCCAGCAAAAAGACCTGTACCACTACTCCACTCCTATAGCCGAAAGCCAAGCAGAAAGCATTCTAAACGAGCTACGGCAACAACTAACAGAACCTGATGCAACTGAAGAAGTTAAAACCTTGTCCCAACAGGTATATAACTGGTTGATCAAACCTGCTGCGGCAAATTTAGCCCAAAGTAATGTCAAAAAGTTAGTGTTTGTACTAGATGGTTCCTTGCGGAATATCCCAATGGCGGCTCTCTACGACGGTAAACAGTATCTCGTGGAAAACTACAGCGTTGCCCTAACCCCTGGTCTGCATCTGATAGACCCTAAACCTTTAAAGCAGAGACAATTAAAGGCAATAGTCGCCGGAGTGAGTGAACCACGTTCGGGATTTTCTGCACTACCCAACGTGAAGCGCGAATTAGAGGAAATTCAGTCTGAAGTATCCAGTAAGGTACTTCTTAATCAAGAGTTTACCAGCACGGCTCTGCAAGAGCGGGTTAACTCGCTGCCTTTCCCTGTAGTTCATCTTGCAACTCACGGTCAGTTCAGCTCTCAGGCTTCAAAGACATTTATTGTCGCTTGGGATAAGCGCATCTATGTCAACGAGTTGAATAACTTACTGCGAACTAGAGACCAAAGCCAGCCCAACAATGCTATTGAACTACTCGTTCTTAGCGCCTGTCAAACAGCTGCTGGCGACAACCGGGCAGCTTTAGGAATCGCTGGAGTAGCGGTGCGGGCGGGAGCGCGTAGTACCCTAGCTTCTCTGTGGAACGTGGATGATGAGTCTACCGCTCTCCTGATGAGCCAGTTTTACCGAGAGTTAACTAATAATCAAGCATTACCTAAAGCTGAAGCACTGCGTCACGCTCAGCTGGCTCTTTTAAAGAATCCTCAATTTCAACGTCCGATGTTTTGGGCACCCTACATTTTATTGGGTAATTGGCTTTAAAAAATTAAAAAACGAAGATATTTCTTCGTTTTTTTAATTCTTAATTGTTAGTAGGGATGCAGCATTCTACTATTGGCTCTTTTGCAATACTATCCAAGCCAACGCTTTGCAACAGGGCAGCCCAATCAAGAGCTTTCGGATCGGTACGGCGAAGCTGGGAGGCAACAGTCAACGCCTCGTACCAAAAACCGTTGGTGGCATAAAGGGCAACGCGATCGCGTGGTGTCGCTTTCTCTAACTGACTCTCCAGGGCAGGGTTCAGTGAGTTTCTTTGAATCCACCCCTCAACAAAAACAGGTGGTTGTTGTTGTTGTGGCTTACAGTAAACCTTGAAATACCAATGATACTGCTCACCAACCTTTAAGGAGGGAGCTGTGGATGGAAGGGGCAGGCTAACAACCCCCGGCGTCTTGGGTAACGTGACATCAGTCTGGTAGATTAACTTACCATCTTTATCCCGCAGCGTAAATGTTCCACTAAATGGGGGCTGATAAGGCACATAAAACCAGAAAGTGGGATGCTCGGCGGTCGTCGCTCCCCAGACCAATTCCGCATTCAGAGGCTGATAAGCCGGGTAAACCGGAACCAAGGCAGTAAGCAGCTTTTTCTCAGACATAGAACGCTGTTCGTCCATCTCCTCACAGACACGACGGCTTCCTGCTTCAGAGCGACGACCAGGTTCCCCGATGTCGGCGGGTGGAAGCGGTGCGGCAAATATCAATGCTTCGTTTGATTGTCCGCTGGGGTTTAAGTCCAAGCGTTGCACAAGTAATACCGGGTCAACAGGTTGTGCCTGTAATCGTGTGCAGGCAAGGAGCGCCCAACTAATCGCAAAGGTAAGTTTAATCGTTTGAACAGGTAACTTCATTTGGGCGATCGCTCAAAGTTATCAGTGTATGCTACTGTCGCTGTGGCTCTGGAAATCGTGTAGACTAGCAAACTACCGCCAGTAACTACCAAAGCCAAAACTGATGGGACGAGGGGTATCCAAATGCCTTGGGTGAATAGACCAAAGCAAACAACGTATAAAACCGAGAGTGCAGCTCCAGCCGCCAGTCCCAGGTGTAGTCGTGACTGACAGTGCCAGACAAGGATACCTCCCACAAAAGACCAGCTCCAGACCCAAAGAATCTCGCCCCAAACAGGCCAAACTCGTAATAGAGGTCGCCCATCTTTGACCGCACTCAGAATTTGACTCACCATCTGCGCTTGCATAATCACTCCTGGCATTTCTTGGTAGAACCCCTGCCTACCACTGTACGGGGTGGGAATATAATCATGAGCGCTTTCGGCAGTGACACCGATCAGGACAATTCGACCCTTAACTTGATCAGGTTTGACTCGATCGTTAAGAACTTCTGCAAGCGTGACGGTTGGGGCCACCTCTAGAGGGGTGCGGTGGTAGGAGCGGTAATTGAGAAGTATTTGATAGCCCCACGCATCCACTTTTTGATAACCGCCAGTATGAGCTTGCAAGCGATTAAAGACGACGTTGCCCACTTGTAAATCGCCTTGAGGAGTGTACTTGGCAGAAATCCCGTCTGCCTCTAGATAATGGAATGCTAGCTGGGCGCTGAGGCCGTAGGGCGCAGTACAAGGGGATGCGGGGCCTGGTTTCATCGCTAATAGATGGCGACGCAGTACACCGTCTAGGTCTTTGACAACATCACTAAAGCCTTGGCGTTCTGTCGGGACATTAGGAGGGGGCGAAATCCCAGGATGGTTGGCTTCTTGGTCGCGGACTTTGCAAATTGCGAACAAGTTCTCCTGAGTTTGCATACGAGCGGCTAAATCTGCCTGTTTGGGGTCTACAGGATAATCGCGGTAGATATCTAAACCAATCGTTCGCGCTTTGAGTGTCTTAAGTTTCTCCAAGAGTTGAACCAGGGCAAGATCCGATAAAGACCCTTTTCTCTGCTTCTGCTCTTTTAGCTGAAAATCATTTTCGGTGATAGTGACGATGAGGAGGCGCGGATCTTGCCCTTCATCTGGACGCGATCGCATTAACTGGTCGAAAGCTGTAAGCTCCCATGCTTGCAGCATCCCTAGATGGCGCACTCCCATAATCGCAGATGTTACCACCACACTCAAAAGAAGCACTGTTTGCAGACGATGCCATCTAGACAACAAGGAGTGATCGCGCTTTCTCCCATTGCCCTTTTCTGGCCAAGTCATCGGTTCTGCGGCAGGATTGGTGCAGATTACTGGCAACCAAGCTGCACAGGGATATTGCTTCTCTAATCCTTGCAGCCTTTCTCGTGCTTCTCGAACCGCAGCATATAAAGACTGTCCACCCGAAAAAGCTGTTAGAAAATGCCTTAAAAATTCTTGAGCTACCACATCTGGCACTGGTTCCCGCATGACAATTACTTGGGGAATGTGCAAATCCTCCAGATGCTGCACCAAGCCCAAACCATCACAGGAGTTGAAAATCGCTAAGCGTAAACCACGTTCAATTGCTTTTTTTAGGGCATTCCTTAATTTGTCCAGCGTAATCGCGTCTGTTTGATTCAGCTGAAGCAGCCCTTTTTCTTTGCTAGAACTATGTCCGGCAAAAAAGAGGATGTCCCAACCTTGTTTCCAAAGCTGGTCATTTAACTGTTTTGGTTGTGGTTCTACTAAAAATTCTGTTGATGTATTATCTGATAATTGTTCTAGAAAAACCCGGTCTTTTCCCGTATCGATTCCTTGGCTATTACCAAGAATTGCTAAAATCTTTACTTTAGAACCGGGAGTTTGTACGTTAGATTTTTTCAGTCGTTGATACTCCGGGGCGCTCAAGGCAACTTCAGCCTTAGGGTAATCTTCAAAGAATTTCCATAGATGCCAAGGAAGCCGCCGCAGAAGGTTATCGTTAGTTTCAACAATGAAGCGAATTTCTTCGCTTCGGTCTAAGTGCGTTCGTAACTGCTGGTTAATGTTGCCAAACGGTTCCGAGTTGAGCCAAGCATTAATGCTGTTTGACAACCCCTGGCACAAATCGCTAAATTCAACTTCAGAAACATTAGTCACATCGGCTTCTTGAATTTTGATACGAGGACACCAATCCAGACGTTGATACAGAGCCTTATAGAGCAACTGCCAATGTCTGTAAAGTTCGGGAATCTCTGGCGCTGGTGGTAAACGTCCTGTGAACTTCATCGGGTTAGGGTCGCTTTGTTCCCAAAGCTGGGCTGTAACAGCTCCAAAACCGTTCCCCAAATCACCCTTGCCCAAGCTCAAAACAACTAACTTATTCATTGGTGTCTGACAAAAGAGCGGTCAAATTACAAAAGCCTCTTTCATACTGACATCACCGAAAGCCACTTGTAGCTTAAAGCTTTCTCCCGCTCCGCCTTGAAATCGTTTCAGTTGAATGTAGTTATCTTGGAAACGAGATTGTACTTCCTGAAGAGTTTCTCCTGATTCAGAGAGCAAACCTAGTCTGAGGTTGGGTGGCAGATAAGTTTCTCCTCCGACTGGATGCACCTGCACTAAAACCCCCACGTTCTGTTCGTCCTCCGGTGCTAGAGCTACCAGCAGCGCTACGGATTGACTCCCCAGTCTTAGCCCCAAGTCAATCAGCTTCGCCCGCTTGACGCTAGTTTCACCCGCACTGGATGCACTTCTCAGGCTAAAGCCTAAATTCTGTTCTTCTGTGCCTAAAAGTGCTGATATAGACTGCCAACCCGTCTCAAATATATTCTGGAACCATTGGCTTAGGTTAACTGGTTGAGAGTCAGAACCAACAATTGAAGCGAGTTTTTTCTCTGCTTCTAAGGATTGCCCGATCTGATGAATGTGTAAGAGCAAATCTTCGAGCGATCGCAAACAGTCCACAGGTAACTCACCGCTTTCTGGAACCGTTGGAGTAAATCCTAGTAGCGTCGCTTCTCTCAACGATTTGTCAAACTGTACGGCGACATAACCAATTCTATCTGACCAAACTTCTGGCGGAATCTGGACGACAGAGGTATCTGGCAAGACGGGACAACACTCTAATTTACCCTTATTGGGGATGGACAAATCGGCGACATCCATAAAGGTTTGCATCACTGGGTTACGGCTCTGACTAGCTTCCCAATCAGTCTTTATTCCCATACAACTCAAATAGAAATTCACGGCAGATACCGCCAACGTATTGAGATAAACCTGTTTGGCTTTCTTCTGATTGCTTTGTTGTCTGCGAAACTGTTCGGCGAAGCGGTGGGCATCCGAGCTTAGAGGTACGGTGAAAGTTAAAGATTCCGATAGGTTTTCCATCATTTTTTGTCTCTGAATTAAGCAATATTATTGAGATAATATTCTTTCAAATTAGCAGAAAATTTATTTAAACAACGGTAATAAAAACTACTAAGAGTTGGAATTTTCATACCAAGCTCTGCTGAAATTTGTTTCCAGGAATCTCCCAAAATTCGCCGTCTCACTAAGGCTCGGAAGTTAGCTTCTGGATGATTTTCTATATGTTCCTTTTGAAAAAGCTTTTCCGGGTCTGATTCTATATATTCGGTAAGAATTTCATTGAGAACTGGAGGTGATTCCGGTACTGCAAAATTATCCAAGTCTGCAAGGGTCATTTTTTGAATGCCGGGGTTGCCTAAGATTTTCGGAATGGCTTCTTTAAAAAATCGCCGCTCCAAGAGAACATTGGCCCATGCCATCACGCCTCCACGTTCCGGGTCGTACTTGTCAATGTTTTGGCAAATATAAAGTAACAGTTCTTGTCGTGCCTCATCATAAATATCTTCATAAACACCTGAAAATTGACCCCGCTGCGGATAGCAAAGTCTGCCTGATTGCAGAATTCCATTAAGGAGCTTCCTTAAAGCTAGCTGCCGTCCCTGAGTCAACGGTGGATGGTGCTGGGCGCTCTTGGCTAGCTGTTTAAGTTGCTCATCTAGTTCATCAAACGCCGTCTTATTCATTTAAGACACCAAAAGTTATTGAACAGCCGATGCGAACCTCTATCTATTTCTCAGATACGAAACACAAATTTTATGCGAAACGCTGTTTATTGTTACAAAGATTTTCAAAGGCGTTTAGTACAACTAGAACATCGATCTGGTTTAACTACTGCTGTTGAGAGAAATTCCTGCGGAAGCTTTTGAGCCTAGCTAAGACTTAAGGGAGCACCGTTCTTTGGAGAGGATAGTCCGAAGATGATTTGCCAGTAATTAGCTACCAGTCCGAATTCCTGTCAGGTGGCTCAGACTCAGGTCACGCGCCGTGACACTTAAGACTTTCAAACACGGGGAGCGTCCGTGGCCGTATCAAGTATAGATGAACATTGAGAGTGCCAAAGCCAGAACTACAAAGAGCGTCCGCTTAGGTCGTTCAAGTATTTTGGCTGTCACCTTTACAGGGAATAACGTTGACTTTAAAAAGCTTTGACCAGTTGAGTATAAGGTTTCGTATCAAAAAGACGCTTCGGATAAAAGAAGCCGCCTGAACTAGAAAAAGGTAGAGCAACGCATGAGTTCATCCTGCACACAGCACTCATTGCATCACATGACCAATTTGGCGAATTGGGTGAGTGCTGACACTCCAACACACAATTCCATCTCAAAAGGCATAAAGGTGGGTAATTTGCTCAATGCTAAAGGTAGCTAGTCCCCCAGAACGAGGTGCATCTTGCAGCCGCTCACCTATCGGCACCTCACGCCCTGAAAGCTCTAGCCATCGGCGTCGCCATAACCTGACTCATATCACGACTGATGCCTAAACCACGGGCAATCTCTCCATGTCCCTCACCCGTAGCAGCCCGCAGGATAATCTTGGCTCGCATGGCGATTTGTTAACCCGTGCTGGAGCGTTTTAGCAATTTCTCTAATGCTTCTCGTTCGCTCCGACTGAGGGGATAAAGGGGCTGCTTACAGCCTGGACATGACTCATCTAGCTCCACTCAACTATCCCCCTAAATAATAGGCTCATTCGTGCCGTCTCATACTAGGTTTGGAACTTAGGTAAGACGAGCAATCACATACGACACCGCTTTATGCCCCGGCACAACAATTAATAGCGTCAAAGTTGCTCCTAAAAGGACTTACTTTAAAAGGGATTGTATCTGACAGAGAAATACAAACCATTCTCTTGCCATGTTCCATTCCTCGAAGGTAGCTCAATTAAAGGGACACCCCAATCAATGCGAACGCTCAAACGCTCGTGTCGCCACTGTAAGCCCAAACCAACAGATGCCAAAGTATTAGAATTCGTCTCAGCTCTACCAGAGCTATTCCAGACAGTACCAAAATCGACAAACGGGACAATTTGTAAAACACCTTGCCCACTAGAAGTGCGGTAAACGGGTAACTGCAACTCAGCAGATGCAAATATACCATCATCGCTCAACAGGATATCTTGACGATAGCCCCGCACGCTGGCTTGACCGCCTAGTCCAAATTGTTCCAAAGGCATGAGCGCTCTATCTGCTAATTGCACATCAGCACGCACCAACAAGAACTTGTCTGGAGCGAGGCGACGAAACCATTGTCCTTGCCCGCGCCAAGCGAAAAAGCGACTGTCGGGAGCAGTTTCATTAATGGTGGAATCAAACGCATCCAGCCCGAAACTAAATTGAGAACGTAACGCTATAACTTCTCGACTGTTCCGCTGCGTCCATTCCTGAAAAAAACGGAGTGCTGATAACCGCGTCCGTCCTCGGTCGTCAGCTCCCGGCGAAAGGGGGAAGGGGATGTCTAATAGGGAAGTCTCGCTTTCTCGCCGAGAAGCTGTTAAACCGAGGGCTAATTCTTGGGTAGATTGCTGCGTGGCGGTTTGAATGATTGGCTGGCGCAGTGTCAGTTCGTAGTAGCGCGAGGCAGATTTGATATCTAACCGCTCGAAAGGACGTTCAATCACATTGCTCGATGTCGTGCCATAGCTGAAGCGGAGGGTGCCGTTGCGGGGGTTGAAAGGCAACTCATAGCTAACATCTAGGTTATCGCTACCATCTGTATTTGTATAGGCAATATTGACACCATCCCCCTGTCCAAGTAAATTGGCTTCAGTAAGTTGTAATCGGCGTTCAAAGCTGCCAATACTAGGCGATCGCTCATTATCAATTGCTGTTTCGGTGAGAAAGGTTTTTGCTTCTTTTACCCTCACCTCTAGTAAGCTCATCCCTGGTTGGGTTCCTGCTGATAGTTCAGCAGACAGGTTTTCGATCAGGGGATTGAGTTGGAGCAAACGCAAAGCCTCAAGCAGACGTTTTTTATTCAAAGGCTTTGATGTGGCTATAGCTAAACGCGATTGCAGATAGTTGGGGTTGAGTCGCTGGGTACCTGTCACTTTGATACCCTCCAATCCACCCTCAATCACTTGGATTAATACCACACCCCCGTCGATCTGGATTGTTTGATTTTGTGGAATGTAAGCTCCAGAAGTAATGTATCCTCGATTTTTATAGAGTTCAGTCACCGCAGAACGCGCTTGCAGCAGTTGGTCAAAAGTGATGTTCTCTCCAGTGAAGGGATACGTTACCTTTTCAAAGTCTTCGCGGGTGAATACTGTGCTACCGATGACCTGATAACGGTCAACGTTGATGGTACCGGGAGCATTATCCAATGATTCTTCGGGAGTTGTAGTCGCGGGAGGAGACGGTAATGGGTTTAACAGCGGAGGTAGTAGGGGAGGCGTTGGCGACGTTGAGGGAGAAGGTGGTAATGTGTCCTGTGGCGGCGGGGTGACAAGGTTGGGCGCAATAGCCGGATCAACTGTTTGTGAGCGCGCTGTCCCAGCCATCAAAATATTAGTCAAAATGACCAAACCCAGGTAGAGCCACATCTGGCGAGAATGCTGTAACAACTTAATTACCTTTGCACGAAACTACGTAGACCAAGAACTATAGCGAGTCAGAGCGGGTGCTTTGCCTTGAGTACCACTGTCCTATTGTCACCCCTTGCTCAGTTTTGGGCTTCTACAATCGGCTTTAGGGTAAAATTTGTCGGCTGCGTTCTAGTTGAACCAGAGTGATGTTCAGTTAGTGGAGAAGGTAATCAGGTATCTACCTAAGCGCCGTTAGTAGTTAACATCCTGTCTGAATCTATGGCAAACCGCCACGTCTGGTGGTAATAAAGAGTATTTAGACAAACTAGACGACCAAACTACCTCCTAACCTATCAACGAGGGGAGCGCGGGGGGAGGACTCGCACTCACCCCTGAAGAAGTTGAAGAGTGTGCAAACTACTTGATGCTCGCAGATTCTCCAGAGGTAGTGGTTGCAGTATTCGGGATGTTCCGAGACTTCCGGCAGCAGACGAAGCAGGCAATTTGGGCATTGATTCCCAGCTAGAAGAGGGCGCAGCTTTGGGAGATGACGGCAATGGGCTTAACGCGATCGCTTGAACCACGTTCCCGAAAAAGCAGTAACGGAAAATTCCGTCTCAATCCGCCTAAACCCTAAACCCGTGCCCGTGAATCCGTCCATCAAGCAAGGGGCACAAAGAAAATCTAACCCT
The DNA here is from genome assembly GCF_014695505.1 of Trichocoleus sp. FACHB-90. Lineage (NCBI taxonomy): Bacteria > Bacillati > Cyanobacteriota > Cyanophyceae > Leptolyngbyales > Trichocoleusaceae > Trichocoleus > Trichocoleus sp. FACHB-90. Next base: position 844 of record NZ_JACJOK010000099.1, on the reverse strand, counting down.
GGCACTCAGGCAGATGCAATGAGGCTCGGATGCGATCGCGGCGGCGCTGAAGTTGTACCAGCGATTGCAGTCAAACCGCGGCGACAACGAGGCAAGCAACTTATGAACACTTGATGACCCCATGAATGCTTGGATAAGCTGTTGCGCTTTTAAATTACGTTAATAGAATTACCTTTGTTTTTGAGCTTACGCTCCCACTTAATAATTAACTCACCTTCATTTAAAAGTCGATGTAATAAATATTTAAGTTCTTCAATAGAGGTGAAAAGCTGAGGGGGCGACAAAAATAGCTAGAATGGAGATAGAATAAGCTTCATAGCTCTCCGCCCTTGTTGATAATACTTTCGCTTATTAGGATTAAATCTCAATAATGACTCGACTAATTCCCCACAATTCTCTATAAAATTCACCCAAGGCAAGCCCATATAATCCGATATAAAAACTGCTATGCCGCCGAGCTATGCGCCCATATTCTTTAACACGACCGATATATTTCTGGATAGCTTGGCGTTTGATTTTTTGTCCTTGAATTGTGGCTCCAGTATAAGCAAGCGCTATTAATAAAATTGGGGATACTAACCGTTCTCCTGAGACATTTGTACTTTCTAAATTATAATCACCACTCTTAAAATCCCTAAACATTTCTTTAATATCAAATCGTTTTTTATCCCACATTCCGCACCCACAACTGTCACATAGACAGTGGCTTTAAGTGTAGAAGTGAATCATAGTTCAAATATTGAGTATAAATACTCAGTATTTATATATTAATGAGAATCAAGCTCATAATTTGCATCCAATGGCGACTCCTTATGGCAGTTTTCCCTAAATACTGGCGACCCAA
>NZ_JACJOK010000098.1:0-4927 GCF_014695505.1 Trichocoleus sp. FACHB-90 | reverse complement strand
GGTACTCGCTCGTGCCAAAACAGTGGTTGACAAAGTGCAAGTTTACGATGGCAGCATTCAAAGATATTTGTCACAGGGCAACCTGAAAGAAGCACTCAAAATTGGCTTGGAAGTGTTGAAGCTCCTGGGAGTGATTTTACCAAAAAATCCAAGTGAGTTAGATGTTCGAGGCGGATTGGAGTCAACGGCGGCGCTACTTGCTGAACGAGAAATTGAAGACTTGATTAATTTACCAGAGATGACTGCACCAGAACCGCTAGCAGCAATGTCAATTCTAGCAAATATAGGGGCTGCTGCATTCATAGTATCACCAGCACTGGTGATACTGATTATATGCAAAACGGTAGATTTATCAATCAACTACGGTAATGCTATCTGGTCACCGATGTATTATGCTCTCTACGGGTTGGTTCTATGTGGAGTTGGTCAAGACATTGAACTCGGCTATAAATTTGGTCAATTGGCTCTTAGCGTGGCAGAACGATTGCATACCAAAAAAGGCAAGGCTAAAGCATTACACGTATTTAGTGACCATGTTATGCAATGGAAAGTACATCATAAGGAGACGATACCACTGCTGGTTGAGGCTTATCAGGAAGGAGTGGAAATCGGAGACTTTGAATTTGCTGGTTATGCTGCCTATAACGTGTGCTACCACTCATTTTTCGTCGGTGAGGAACTCACCCAACTGGAACAGAAAACGGCAACATACAGCAAAGCGGTTGATCGAATCAGACGGGAAAGCCCCTCGACGTGGATTGCAATAGTGTGGCAGACCATTCTTAATTTGTTAGATCGGTCTGAGAATCCCAGTCGCTTAGTTGGTCGGGTGTTTAATGAAGAGGAGGCGTTAGCACACGCCCTTGCAGTTAAAGATGGAACTGCAATTCAAATGCTGTACCTGCACAAAATTATACTGTTTTATCTATTTGGAGAACACCATCAAGCTGGACAGACTGCTATTTTGGCAAGGCGACATTTTGAAGAAGCGACGGCAGTAAAGTTTTTACCTGTATTCTGTTTCTATCATTCTCTAGCGCTTTTGAGCCTATTGGTTGAGGCTTCAAGCTCTGAAGAAGAAGCTTGGCTAAACTGTGTTAACACTAACCAAGAAAAAATGCAGAAATGGGCAGAACACGCCCCCATGAATTATCTCCATAAATTTCATCTAGTCGAGGCAGAGAAAGCGCGAGTTCTAGGGCAGTTTCTTGAGGCTGAAGAGTTTTATGAACGGGCGATCGCAGGTGCTGCCGAAAATGAGTTTATCCAGGAAGAAGCATTAGCTTATGAATTGGCTGCAAAACATTATCTAGCGCGAGGTCGGGAAAAGATTGCTCAGACCTACATGAAAGAGGCGCACTATTGCTATGAACGTTGGGGAGCAGCTGCAAAGGTCAAAGATTTGGAAGATCGATATCCTCAACTATTTCCTCAATCGTCCAATATAGTTTCTACATCAGTTCGTACCACGACTGGAACCACCTCAAATACCTCACATATTGCTCTTGATTTAGCGACGGTAATGAAGGCATCCCAAGCAATTTCGAGTGAAATTGAATTAGAGAAGTTGCTTCATTCTTTGATGCAGATTCTAATTGAAAATGCTGGAGCACAAACCGGATATCTGCTCTTAGAAAATGTAGATGAGTGGACGATTGAGGCAGCTTGCGAACTTCGTGATGGGAAAAGCGTTTGCGCTACGCAAGTACTGCAATCGACCCCAATGACAAATCGCTTATCTGAACCCATTGTCCAGTATGTCATCCGGACTCATGAGCCAGTCATCTTAAATGATGCAACTCGCGAAGGCAAGTTTATCAATGATCCCTATCTTCAACGCCATGAAGCTAAATCAGTTTTGTGTTTGCCACTACTGAATCAAAGCAAGCTTGTCGGTGTGCTGTATTTAGAGAATCAACTAGCAACTGGGGCATTTACACCAGAGCGATCGCAACTCTTGAATTTACTCTCTACTCAAGCTGCAATTGCGATTGAGAATGCCAAACTCTACTCAAAGCTTCGTGGTAGCGAAAGCCAGATAGCTCAGTTTCTAGAAGCAGTTCCAGTGGGAATTGGAGTTTTGGATGCGGCTGGTCGCCCTTACTATGTCAATCAACGAGGTATTCAGCTACTAGGCAAAGGCGTTGATCCTACCGTGCCACCCGATCATTTTGCAGAAGTTTATCAACTTTACCTAGCTGGAACGGATCAAAACTGTTCCCTTGAAGAAATGCCAATCGCCCGAGCGTTAAGAGGCGAACGTACAAGAACAGATGACTTAGAGATTCACCAAGGTGAGACTATTATTCCCATTGAGTCATGGGGAACGCCCATCTTTGATGAACATGGGAACGTAGTTTATGCGATCACAGCTTTTCAAGACATCACTGAGCGTAAACAAGCTGAGCAACTGCTAGCTAATTACAACCGTACCTTAGAACAACAGGTTGCAGAACGAACAGCAGCGTTACAAGAAAGCGAAGCAGAACTACGCCATCGAGAACAGGAACTACGACTCATCACCGACGCTCTACCTGCTCTTATCAGCTATGTCGATGCCAGTCTCTGCTACCAATTTGTTAACCACACTTATGAGCTTTGGTTTAGCCATAGCCGAGACGAAATTGTGGGTAAATCCATTCATGAACTTTTAGGTGCGGCAGCCTATCAGGTTGCAGAGCCCTATATCAATCAAGCACTAGCAGGGCAGGTCACAACTTACGAAGCAGAAATATCTTATCCATTTGGTAAAAAGCATGTTACTGCTACTTTCATTCCCGATATTGATGCTAATGCTAAAGTCAAAGGATTTTATGGTCTGATTACAGATATTGGCGATCGCAAACGCGCTGAAGAAGCCTCTATTTTGGAAGAGCGTAACCGCATGGCGCGAGAAATTCACGATACACTCGCTCAGGCGTTTACAGGTATTCTGGCTCAGGTGGGAGCGGCAAAACAGGTGCTATCGGATGATGTAGAAGCAACTGGGGCACACCTGGATCTGATCAAAGAATTGGCGCGAACTGGACTGACTGAAGCACGGCGATCGGTCGTCGCGCTGCGTCCTCAGCTTTTGGAAGAAGGCAATTTACAGAGCGCTCTCCATCGTCTCATCGCTCAAATCAGAACTGCCGCAATGGATACCACTTTATATTATGAGATTGAGGGTGCGGTGTATTTTCTCCCGACTGAAGTCGAGAGTAATCTATTGCGGATGGGGCAGGAAGCATTGACCAATGCGATTAGATACGCCAATGCTGACGAAATTCGAGTGGAGCTAATCTACGATCGCGATCAGGTTTGCTTGCGCGTGAAAGACAATGGACAGGGTTTTGGAGTTGGGAGTATTCCATTCTCTGAGGGTTTTGGCTTACTCGGCATGAGCGAACGGGCAGAGCGCATCGGTGCACAACTGACGATTTGGAGTCAACCTGGACAAGGAACAGAAATTATTGTCACCGTCAATCGGAAGTAGCATCACGATGAGCCAAGCCACGCCCATTCGGGTTCTGATTGCAGACGATCATGCTATTTTTCGGCAAGGATTAGCCACGATTATTAACCGTGACCCAGATATGCAGGTGATTGCCCAAGCCGAAAATGGGGAACAAGCGATCACTCTATTTAGGGAACATCAACCGGATGTTACACTCATGGATTTGCGAATGCCGGAAGTGGAAGGAGTTGCCGCTATCAGTGCAATTTGTGCTGCTGCTAAATCGGCTCGGATTATTGTACTGACCACGTATGATAGCGACGAAGATATTTATCGAGGATTGCAGGCAGGCGCAAAAGGATATCTGTTGAAAGAAACTGAACCTGAAGAGCTTCTCAATGCCATTCGTACCGTTCATCGGGGTCAGAAGTACATTCCGCCCGATGTGGGAGCAAAGTTGGTACAACGCCTCAGCAATCCAGAACTGAGTGAACGAGAACTGGTAGTCCTCCGCTCACTGGCGCAGGGAATGAGTAATGCCGATATTGCGACTGCTTTGAGTATCGGTGAAGGTACTGTTAAATCCCATGTCAATCGGATTTTGAATAAGTTAGATGTCAGCGATCGCACTCAAGCGGTGATTGTTGCCGTTAAACGCGGCATTGTTAGTTTGTAGGATGTACTTTCGATCGAATTCGGATTCTAACTTAAGTTAGAGCCAGCCTTATACTTTGCGATGAGTAGTTGCTCTATCAATTTGTACTGTAAAAGTTTTAACTCGCTATAGACGACGACTTGAAAGCGATCTCCTACATTGAATGTATGCAAACAAAGATGCAGTCAATGGATTGAGCAAGTTAATTGGAGCAGAAATGGCAACCTTGTATCGTTGTTTTGAGAACGTGAATGATGCAGCGAACTTTGCCAATTGCAGCACTTATTTCCTAGCCTAATCAACCTTGAATCCTATTTGCAGAATCACAACTGGGCAAATCTCGCCAGAAGTGCATCCAATCAGGCAAATCATGCTCCTTTAGAGCGGTAAACCTGATCGAATTTTCAACCCTAAACATTTGAGATAAATCTATGACCTCTACCTCCACAGCTACAGACCCAACGCTACGCCAAGGCGATTCTGGTGCTGCTGTCAGTGAGCTACAACAATTGCTGAATGCCAAAGGAATCAACATTACAGTCGATGGAGTTTTTGGCAATGCGACTCGCGCCGCAGTGGTTCAGTTTCAACAGCAGAATGGACTTGTTGCAGATGGCATCGTTGGCACCCAAACTTGGCAAGCCCTTCGTCGAGGTGGCCCCATTCAACTGACTGATGCAGCCATTTACTACGAGCCATCGAAATATCCCTATCAAAAAAAGGGGCGTTGCATAATAAGGGTATGAATTAGGGGAAATCGCCATGCAATGTCCTGAGTGTGGCTCCTCCCATGTCCGGAAGAATGGGAAGAACAAAGGTAAGCAAAATCACATCTG
>NZ_JACJOK010000097.1:0-17716 GCF_014695505.1 Trichocoleus sp. FACHB-90 | reverse complement strand
TTGTCCTTAACCTCATCCGTGATTGGGGGTACCGTTCGTTGTCCAAAGCCCAACGTTTTCTCCAGCATGACCTCGACAAGCTTTTTCATCTGCTGACAATAAATTAGCCCTACTTTGTTAAGGGGGTTTTGGAGAATCTAGCCGCCTTTTAAAGGGAGGTTGGGGGATGTACCGAGAGCGATCGCATTCCATAACTTATCAAAGGTAGCGATCGCATTCATACGCATCCATAAAAAAAAGGGTGAGCATTTGCCCACCCTTGTAGCTCTAAGCCAAAACAACGGCTGGCTCAGGCCAGCGACCTACGGCTTTGCCAATTACAGACATCTCTTGCATCAAGCGGTCGAAACGCTCTGGTGTCAGAGATTGAGGGCCGTCAGAAAGAGCTTTCTTCGGGTTGGGGTGGACTTCAATCATCAACGAGTCAGCACCAGCAGCGATAGATGCCATCGCCATTGCAGGCACATATTCAGACTTACCAGTACCGTGACTGGGGTCAATCATAATTGGTAGGTGAGTCAAAGTTCTCAGGACTGGAATTGCTGACAAATCCAGCGTATTCCGCGCATATTGACGGTCAAAGGTGCGGATACCACGTTCGCACAAAATCACATTTGGGTTGCCAGCAGCCAAGATGTATTCCGCTGCCATCAACCAATCTTCAATCGTCGCCGCCATTCCCCGCTTCAGCAGCACAGGCTTTTCCTGCGCTCCTACTTTCTTCAACAGGGAGAAATTTTGCATATTTCTGGCACCGATTTGGATCACGTCGGCAAATTCTGCCACCACATCCAATTCAGGGCTATCCATCAATTCCGTAATAATACCTAAGCCTGTTGCTTCCCGTGCAGCCGCCAGCAAATTCAAGGCACTCTCACCGTGTCCTTGGAAAGCATAGGGCGAAGTCCGAGGCTTATAGGCACCGCCGCGCAAAAACTGCGCTCCCGCCGCCTTAACTCGACGTGCGGTTTCAATAATCATTTCTTCATTCTCGACCGAACAAGGCCCAGCCACCACTACTAAAGGATGGTTTTCGCCAAAAGTGACAGCGCCGTTAGGAGTTGATACTACAACGTCGCTGGCTTCACCGTGACGATAATCGCGACTTGCTCGTTTAAAGGGCTGCTCAACTCGCAGAACCTGTTCAACCCAAGGGCTAATTTCTTGCATCTGGAGGGGGTCGAGGTCAGCTGTTTCGCCAACAAGACCCAATACTACCTTGTGCTTCCCAACAATTTTTTCTGGTGTTAGTCCCCAAGTGCCGAGTTCAGAGCTAACGCGCTCAATCTCGACCTCTGGAGTACCAACTTTCATGACTACAATCATTTTTTCAACTCCATGATTCGGTTGCTTGTGTGCTGATCTCGCTCCTCAAAATTTACCAGCGATCGCAATAGCAGCCTTACCTACATAAATTGCCATTTAAGCGATCGCCCGTAAGAAACAAAAATAGCCTGGGATTTTAACCCCAGGGGAAGAGTGAAACCGATGTTAGTGTTTTCTAACAACTTATAACTAAAACTCACCTTCAAACTGTTAGCGTTGCAGCTGGATGTAATTAATCTTTTTGCCCAGCCGACCGCCATGCCGATGTCAGTCGCCCCCAGTTCGTGGTGAACTCTTTCCAGCCTAGTTTACTCCCAGGTATCTCTTCATCCCAAGAGGCGGAAATCACCCCGTAACTTAATCCCAGGACACCCAGACCAAAAAAGCCCATACTCACAAGTAAAACTGCGACGTTAGGCAACTTTAACCATTGTTGGCTAACTACTACATAGCTAACGATAAAAGTCAAGATGCCTAACGCAGTGGGAATCCCGCAAAAAAGAGCTATCCGGCTCACCATGCGCTTGCTCACCACTTCTGGCACTGCCGTTGACTCAGGCTTTTGGTTCGGCTGCTGAAGATTCTCTTTAGCAGTGCTAGAGGGTTTCGCTGGGGTTTTCGCCGCTTTTTTGCGATTCTTCTTGGGTTCAAAAGGTAAGCGATCGCGTTGGGATTCTTCAGACATAGGTAAAAAGTTCTTTAACCGCGAATACCGAGACGGCCAATTAAGGCTTGATAGCGTGGTCTGTCTTCCTTTTGCAGATAGGACAAGAGACGCTTTCTGGTACCAATCATCTTTAACAGACCCCGCCTTGAAGCATGATCTTTCTTGTTGGCTCTCAGGTGAGTGCTAAGACGATTGATGCGTTCCGTCAGCATGGCAATCTGGAGATCGGTCGATCCGGTATCAGTTTCGTGAACCTGGTACTCGGTCATAATTTCGTGTTTACGCTGTTGCGGCAGAGTCATGGGGAAAGTAATTTAATAGAATGCAGCAATCTCTCATATTACCACTTAATTTGCTTAGCCATCAGTCATTAGTGATTGACTAGGCGATAAGGATAACTTCCTAAGTTTTGTGCGACGCTCATCTAACCAGCGTTGCAAGATCAAAGCTGCTGCCTTACGGTCAATCAGAGCTTTGTTGTGAGCAGGCGATCGCTTCTCTTCTCTGATCAGTTCCTCTGCCTCATAGGATGTCAGCCGCTCATCCACATACTCTAGAGGTAACTGGAGAGCTTCAGCCATGCGTTCGGCAAATTTCTGCACCTGCTTCGCCTGGAAACCCAGCGTCCCATCCATCGAATAAGGTAAGCCCACAACAAGAACTTGCGCTTGTCGCTCCTCAACCAGCTGTTGCAGCTGCTCTACATCTCGCTCAAATGAAATGCGATCAATTGTGGCAATCCCAGTGGCAATCAAACCAGTGCCATCACAACCTGCCACCCCAACGCGCTTTTTACCGACATCCAACCCCAGGGCCGAGATTCTCTCCATTATCTTTTCCCCGGTCGTTCGGGTTGGTTTTTGTTGCCTCCAGATTCTGTGAGTTTAGCACTGTTGAACCGTTCACCGGCAATGGTGAATCCTTCGGAGCCTCGGCTGGTATCTGCTTCTTTTGCTTGGACTTGAGCCAAGACATCCGCCCCGGTATTGGTTTATGTGCCGGCTGAAGACCTTGGAGCATTTCAGCTAATTGTAGCCCTTCTAAAGAGAGCGGTTTTGCCTCACGCAGCTTGTGCCAGACGGAACGAGACATCAGTAGGGAATGGGAAATCCGCTCGGCTCCCAACTGTTCCAAATATTCTTCGCGTTCTGGCTGATAGTCAGCTGAAGCCAGTTGCAGGGATTGTGCGGGGTAATCCTTGACAATTTGAGCCATTTGTGAAAGCAATTCTGGGTACAGCCAGGTGTAGGCTGGATGTACGGTCAACTCGGCTACATGGGGTTGAGAGCCATCGCGCGAGAGAAAAATCTGAAAATAGCCAATTGCAGCCTTGCGCTGCGGTTCAAACACATAGCCACTAACGCTGTGTGTTTTGCCCAACCAGTGCTTCAAATTAGTCAGGAAACTGTTAACAACGTTGGTTTTGAAGTCATGGATGTTGCGGTCAAACACCTGACGCAACAAAGGCGGCATAGAAACTGTATCCAACTGGCATAGCAGTTGGGCATCAGCGTTACTTACCGGAAGGAGATTGGGTAAATCGGGTTCCCGATCTTGTAATGACGAGAGCAATTCTGGCGCGATCGCCCAGTAAGTTAGCTGCGCCAAAGGCTGAAAACCGTTCTGTCGGTAAAGAGCCAGCCCCGCTTTATTGTGGATATTCACTTCCAGCAACCAGGTACGAGCTTCGACGATCGCCTCAAAGCAATGACGCAACAGCCCGGAGCCTATTTCCGTCGGGCTTCCTGTCTCCACCAACACCCGTTCAACCCGCCAAGTGCTGCCTGTGCGGTTAAAAGGTGACACCTGAATCGTGCCGCGAATCTGGTTATCCTGCTCCGCGACATAAACATTAAAGGTATGCTGACAAGGGTTGGGAAACCAACTCAAAAACTTCAGCGGGCCAAACCAGGGTCTAACACGATGTACCTGCGTAGCAAGAGCCGTTGAGGAGGCTGGGTTCCCTCCCTCAAGTTCTTCGGCGGCAAGCTGTGTGATCGCATCCAGATCGCGGTATTGAACTGGGCGGATCGCTGTTTTGGTTTCTTTAGGCAGAAATGAAGTCATGTTGGAAGAACCATGAAGCAGATGGTGTAGGCTAAGCTGCACTGTAGAGCCAGCCTAGAACAGAGACTACCAACAGTTTTTTTTGTGAAAAAACCGCTGGCTCTTACTGGGTGTTGCTGCCAATATCTTAACTGCTTTCCCCTCCTGTCCGCCGAAGATGACGAACGATTCCAACTGTTATGGGTTGTCGCTAGAGGTTGAAAGGTTGGAAAATTGGAACTTTCCAACTGTTCCCTGACTATTAGCAAAAGCGGCAGGGGCTTTTGGTGGGTTTAGTTGACAAACATTTGTAAACTACTATTAAGAAAATATCAACTTAGAATTTTGCAATGAAGCAACTTGTCACTGTCGAGCGTTTCTGCCTGATTGGTCATATTGTAACGATGGTTTTTGGACTGGCGGGACTGGTGCTGGTCGTACCCCATCCTGAACTAATTATGAATTTAGGGGAAACGGGGCAGACTGCATTCCAGTGGAGTATGGCTGGGGGTGGCGTGGTTAATATCGTCTTGGGAACCATCGCCGTTGCCATTTATGCGTACAGAAAGCTGGGGCTATGGCACTGGCTAACTTTCATGTTGCCAGCGGTGTGTCTGTCTTTGGGGAGCGAACTGCTGGGAACCAGTACAGGCTTTCCCTTTGGGGACTACAGCTACCTGAATGGCTTGGGGTATAAGATTGGTGGACTGGTGCCTTTCACTATTCCCTTGTCCTGGTTTTATATGGGATTGGTTTCCTATTTAATTGCTTGTGCGGGTCTAAAAACTCGGCAAAATCCAAGTTTGGTTCGCTATGTGGGCGCGATCGCTCTTGCGGCTATGATGTTCACCTCTTGGGATTTTGCCCTAGAGCCAGCAATGAGTCAGACGATGGTGCCTTTTTGGTATTGGGAACACCCAGGAGCCTTCTTTGGCACACCCTACCGAAACTATGCGGGTTGGTTTGGCACTAGCTCGCTATTTATCGGTGTGGGAGCAATGTTGTGGAGAAAGACACCGATTCTATTGGAGCGCAATCAGCTGGGTTTCCCACTCACCATTTATCTAAGTAACTTTGGTTATGCAGCTGGATTGAGCTTGGCAGCTGGGTATTGGATACCAGTCTCGTTGGGAGTTATTGTCGGTGTCATTCCGGCTTTGACACTATGGCAGATGGCAAAACCAGCAGATGTAAAAGAATCCACAACTGAAACTCCTGCCAGTATGAAGCCAGAAATTCCAGTTACTCAAGTCAAAGTGGCGGTGAAGTGAGCGTCGATTGGTTAATACTACAGAGCGCAATATCGCTCTTGCTGCTGTTGATTCAAGCACCAGCAGCATTTATTCTGCTTTCGCGGCTGTTGAAAGGGCCTTCTAGGCGATCGCCTGTTGAACCCCACACTGCAACGCCGGAACTTTTCGGGGCAGTCAGTGTGGTGGTTCCTACTTTAAACGAGGCAGAGCGAATTAGTCCTTGTTTAGCAGGGTTAACGCGCCAAAGCTACGAAGTCCGAGAAATTATCGTCGTTGATAGTCGTTCCCAAGATGGAACGCCAGATTTAGTAAAAGCAGCACAGCAGAAAGACCCCCGATTTCGCCTAATCAATGATGACCCTCTTCCCTCTGGCTGGGTGGGTCGTCCTTGGGCTTTGCATAATGGCTTTTTGCATATGGCAGGGTTGGGGGCTGGGGACTGGGGGCTGGGGGCTGGGGACTGGGGACAAGGGGCTGGGGACAATTCCCAATCCCCAATTCCCAATCCCCAATTCCCAATCCCCAATTCCCAATCCCCAATTCCCAATCCCCAATTCCCAGAATGGTTTTTGGGTCTTGATGCCGATACTCAGCCTAGTCCGGGCTTAGTTGCTGGTTTGGTAAAGGCAGCAGAGGCAGAAGGTTACGATTTGGTTTCTCTGTCGCCGCAGTTTATCCTCAAATATCCTGGGGAGTGGTGGCTGCAACCAGCACTGTTAATGACTCTACTCTACCGATTCGATCCGGCGGGGACAAATACTCAAGATCCGTCGCGAGTGATGGCGAATGGTCAGTGTTTCCTGTGTCGTCGCTCGGTGTTAGAGGCTGTGGGGGGGTATACCAGTGCTAAGAGTTCTTTTTGTGACGATGTGACTCTTGCTCGTAACATCGCTTCCGGTGGCTTTAAGGTGGGCTTTCTGGATGGAGCTAAGGTCTTGAAGGTGCGGATGTATGAGGGAGCAGCTGAAACCTGGAATGAGTGGGGGCGATCGCTTGATCTCAAAGATGCCTCATCAAGTGGTCAGATATGGGGCGATTTGTGGTTGCTTACTTGCACTCAAGGTCTACCCCTATTAGCATCCTTTATTCTACTGAGTTGGCTAGTAATGGGGAATTCTTCAATACCTGTCCTAGCGGTAGCTGGGTTGAACTTATTTCTGCTTGTGATTAGGTTTGCCTTGCTGTTAGCGATCGCGCCCTCATATGACTTCATGCGATCGCCCCATGTCGCCCCCTTAAACGATCGTGTAGAGACGCGAAATTTTCCGTTTCTGCATTTACCTGTTTACTTTTATCTTTCTCCTCTGGCAGATCCCTTGGCAGTGTTGCGAATTTTCTTGTCTGCCTTCCGCACTCCAAAGCAGTGGCGGGGGCGGAATTATGGATAAACTAATAGCTAATGGCTATTGACAATTAGCCATTAGCTATTAGCTATTAGCACTTGTTTCAAAATTACTGTTTACCTCATCCACTCGTTCCAGCTGCCATAGAATTTGATTTCCCTCGCGGCGCACCCGCGATACAACCCAATTGCGCCAACCCCAGTTGTCGCCGCGACTGGTGACAGCACTGGCATTGACATCCATTAGATCGGCTAATTCAGAGCTAGTAATCAGATAGCCTTTAGCAGCTATTTCGTCAGCTACGTGGAGAGTTTCTATCAAGTTGCGAAGTTGGGCGACTCTCACTTCACGGGGCAGATTGTCCAGAGAATCAATAGACGGAGGAGTAGTAGAGTCTACCATGACAAGGCCGAGGTTAGGAGGGTCAGAAGATACGTCACTCGATTGTATCGTTTCCCGATCGATGGAATCGGTAGCCTGTGAACTAATTAAGGCATCTGGTTGTGTTTGTTGCAGGTCAGGGGCGCGACCAAGGGCAAAAGCGCGGGCGATCTCATCGCAGCGCTCATTTCCTTCATTTCCTGCGTGACCCCGCACATACCGCCACTCGATATGCTGGGAATTGAGTTCATCGAGAATTTCCCAGAGGTCTTTGTTGAGAACGGGTTTACCTTCAGAGGTTTTCCAACCCTTCTTTTTCCAGCCTTTAACCCATTTGGTAATGCCGTTTCTCAGGTATTCGCTATCAGTGTAAAGAGTAACTGGTTCTTGTTGTCCGGTGGCAGTTACGAGTTTTAAGGCACCAATCGCTGCTTGCATTTCCATGCGGTTATTTGTGGTAGCCGGATCTGCGTCGCCCATTTCATAGACCGATCCATCATTAAAATAAACCACAACGCCCCAGCCGCCAGGGCCAGGGTTGCCACGGCAAGCTCCATCGGTGTAAAGAGTTTTGATTTTACGTGAGAAGGGCATCAAGGTAGTTGTTAGTTGTTGATTGTTAACAAAAAGTTAGATGCTGCCAATGATGGGAAAATCTGCCCAGTCGTTGGAGTGAGTGTTGGATTGGGTTGGTTCTATTTTACTGACGTCAGCCAATTCTATTAAAAAAATTGAACTATGGGCGATCGCAGTCGCTCAATTTAACTGGGTGAGGAAATATCGTCATTTGTTTCCCCTAAAGCTAGCTGAACTTGCTGGATGTCTTGCAAAATCGCCTGGTACGCATCTGGAAAATTTTCTTGTGTAAGGGTTTTTAGCGCCTCTTGGTATTCGGCTAAAGCTTGGTGAAAATAGGGATCGATCATAAAATCTCGCTGCCCTTTTTGATGGTGAGCATTGCCGATAGCTTGATGTAATATGCCCCAGCCGATCGGATCGCTGTCTTGGGTGACATATTTTAACCCTTCCTGATAGCAAGCTATTTGCCCTTCAAAGCCGCGCTGGTTCAAATTTGGATTGTTTTGAGCTAATTGACTTAAGGAAGCCAACAGAGGGTCATAACTAACTGAATTGGCGGCACAATTGCCGCGACCTATCCAAGATTGCCAGTCGTCAAGCTTGAATTGCAGCGCTTGGTCTAAAGATGCGATCGCTTCTTCATATCGGTTTAAGTTTTGTAGGGCAAATCCCCGCAGGTTCCAGGCTTCGGGATAGTTGTGTTTGAGTTGCAGAGCTTTGTCTAAAGAAGCGATCGCTTCTTCAAAGCGTCCTAAGTGCGATAGCGCTATACCCTTGCTGTACCAAGCTTCCTCGTTGTCGGGTTTAAGTTGGGTGGCTCTCTCAAAACTAGCGATCGCTTCTGGAAAATTTTCTGCCAGAACTTGCTGAACGCCTTGGTTTAACCAAGCTTCTGCTTCGTCTGAGCCTTGCTGGGATACTTCCTCTGCTGGTTGGTCTGCATTCTCTTGATCGGCAGCATTGAATTGATTAACCAATGCTTGAATAATCACTTGTGGATCGGTTGTGTCAATTTGCAGTTGCTCGGCGACTTGCTGGCGTAACCCAGCATCCTGCTCTAACATTACAAACAACTCATCCAACGTGACTGTCTTGAGTTCTGGGCTTTCCTCTGGCTGGTTATTTTCTGGCGGAGCTTCTTCAGGGCGCTCGTACTCCTCGTACTCGAATATCTCAGAGACAGGCTCAGAAACAGGCTCCCTTTGTCCCATTCGTGCCGGAGAACGGGTCAATAGCTGCATCCCAATCTCATAGGAAACATCGCTAATTTCGCCGCACCCCATCTGACCCAACTGCACCATCCGCGCTGCTAACTCATTATTTGGCACAGGTGAAGCCAATAATCTATCGCCAAAGCGACGCAACCATCCTACCCATTGGGCTTGGCTGCCGCGATCGCCCAAACTTTCAAAAAAACGCAAAACTCGTGGCTGCTGCCAACCATGCGTCACACCTTCGAGCAGTTGGGTATACAAAAATTCATAATCTGTATCGGACAGGGGTTTAGGGGTTTCCGGTTGAAACGAAGACGGTGTAGGTTTCCGCCTGTTGTCGGAACCAAATAAACGCTGAAACCACCTTACAAGCGATCGCCATATTTGCTTTAACATTTGCCCCATTCCCGTCGCACTTCCTCAGATTCTACCCAACTGGCTTGAACTGATGATAGTGCCGCATATACTTGCCCATCATACCTTTTGTCCAGTTAACTCGAATAAAAGTTTCAAGAAAACCGAACCAAATAAAATAAAGCAACAGTAGATTAACACAGCAAGGTTTGACCAGACCAACACGCTAGACTTTTATGGGCAACTGTTGCTCTAGTCCTTGTCTTTCTGAATGCCGTGACCTACGAACCCCTGCATCACAAGTATCGCCCTCAGACGTTCGCGGATTTGGTGGGACAAGAAGCGATCGCCCAAACTCTCACCAACGCCATCCGCAGCGAACGCATTGCCCCTGCCTATTTATTCACTGGCTCCAGAGGGACGGGCAAAACTTCCAGCGCCCGAATTCTGGCAAAGTCGCTCAACTGTCTTTCTAGCAATATTCCTACGGATCAGCCTTGTGGAGTTTGCGATGTTTGCTTTGGAATTACTAAAGGTTCCGCGCTGGATGTGATTGAAATCGACGCCGCCAGCAACACAGGCGTAGACAACATTCGGGAAATCATCGAACGCGCCCAATATTCCCCAGTCCAGTGTCGCTATAAGGTTTATGTAATCGATGAGGTTCATAGCCTCAGCACGGCGGCGTTCAATGCCTTGCTGAAGACGCTGGAGGAGCCACCTAAGCACGTGGTCTTTGTCCTGGCGACAACAGACCCCCAGAGGGTGTTACCGACGATTATCTCTCGCTGCCAGCGGTTTGATTTTCGTCGCATTCCCCTAGAGGCGATGGTGGGTCATCTCTTAAAGATTGCCCAGCTGGAAAATATTAATATCACCGTGGAGGCGATGACTCTGGTGGCGCAAGTAGCTCAGGGAGGCTTGAGGGATGCGGAAAGTCTCCTCGACCAACTGAGTTTATTACCCGGTCAGGTGACGGTGGAAGCCGTTTGGGACTTAGTGGGGGCGGTGCCAGAAAGAGATTTAATGGATTTGTTGCAGGCGATCGCATCTAACAATCCGGAAGCTGTTCTCGACAAGACACGCAAACTCATGGACAGGGGCAGAGAGCCTTTGATTGTCCTTCAGAATTTTGCTGGTTTCTACCGCGATTTGTTAATAGCTAAAAAAGCTCCCAACCGCTCTGACTTAGTTGCTTTGACTGCCCCAACTTGGAAAGCGTTGTGTGAGTTTGAAGGTTTAGATATTTCGACAATTTTGCTGGGGCAAAAGCATCTTAAAGATAGCGAAGTTCAGATTAAAAATACCACTCAGCCGCGCCTGTGGCTAGAAGTGACGCTGTTGGGATTATTACCGGATTCTCTTGAAAGTCAAAAATCGGTCGCTCAAATTCCGGAGTTTAGAGTCAACAATCAGCCGGCGAAACCGGAAAGCCCGAAATCGGCTGGATTAGCGACACCACCCCAACCCAGCCCGTCTGCCAATTTATCCCAGAAAGAGCAGACACCGCCCCCACCGCGTGAAAATCCACAACCCGCTTCCCCTGTTTCTGCGCCCGCTGTTAGCGCACAAGCCGAAAGTGTTGCACCAACGACGCAAAGTACGGTTGTTGGTCAACAATCCGAACTTGAGCAAGTTTGGCAACAGGTGCTGGATCGTCTCCCACTCCCAGGTAAAGCCCTTTTCAGCCAACACGGATATCTATTAGATATCAAAGGTCAAATAGCCTGTGTCGGCATCAGTTCGCCGCAATTGCTCAACAACTATGCCAAACCCAAATTAGCTAGTCTCGAAGCTGCTTTTCAAGAGGTTCTTCAGCATAAGGTGAAGGTTAACTTTCAAGTTGGGACTGCGACTGATTCGCAATCAGCTACCCAGTCACGAACTTCCAGTCAGGGGACAACACCGCCTTCTTTGGAGGTGAAGGAGGATAGTGCTGCTAACTATGAAGCAAAGCCTTCACAAAACCAGATACCGTCACAGGTTCCACCCCAGGAGAGGATAGAGGCTAACAAAAAAGATTCAACAACTGAACGTAATCCACCCTCAGTGCAGGCACCTTCTAGCTGGCAGGAGGATGAACTGGCGGTGCGTTCTGACACTCAAGCTGTAGCGATCGCTGCCAAACGGCTTGCCGACTATTTTCATGGTGATATTGTTAATGAAAATGGCGATTTAGAGTTAATCGAACCTGAAATTCCGCAGCCGCCAGCCCAAGATATTATTTCTCCTGCCCCTGAGCCTGAGCAAGAGTGGGAAGATGATGACTATGTAGATTTTTAACGAGAGCAAGTCATCTATAGCAGCCCTAAATGATTCGTTAAGGCGAGATACCCGGCTTCTCTAAGAAGTCGGGTATCTGAAGGGGTGCCTCACAACTCAAATAGGATTGCTATAGCTAATTTTTGCCATTAGACACTAGCTAAAGAGATTAAAACTCCAAATTTTCGTCACCAGTGCCATGATGCACAGTTTTGACCCATTTCAAGCGCTTTGGTCGCACGGACATCCGGGCGGTGGTACTAGCCATTATCAGTATCCAGTGGAACAGATAAAAAACGCCGCGCAGGGTAGCAACTAGGGTATCGAAAAAGTTGGATGTTCTGAATTTCTCCTGTTTACTAATCCGGCGCAGTCCGATGAAAATCCCTAGTAGGGGAAGAGTGATGGCGAAACTGCTGATAGGAGCGAGGACGGGGGGACGATTCCGGACAAGAGCCATTAAGCAGTCTGGGACGGCCGCGGCGGGGAGGATGTACTGAATGATTGTAAATGAGAATAAATCCAGGGTTTTTAAAGTTCCCATGCGGTTTGATACCAAAAGCCGCCAATAGTCCAGATAGCGTTGGTATCCGCCTTCTGCCCAACGGTTGCGCTGATGCCAAAGAGCGATCGCATTTGTAACGCCTTCCTCCTGTACCGCTGGAAAGATGACAAAATCAATATCCCACTGGTCAAGGTGTAAGCGGAAGGTTAAATCTAAGTCGTCGGTGATAGTTTCCTCGTTCCACCCGCCGCAGCTTTCCAGGGCAGTTCTGCGGACAAACTGACCGTTACCGCGCAGTTCCCCAATACCGCCAATGGCGATCCGCTGCTGCTGGAGATAGGTGTCGAATGCCATTTCTGCCTTCTGGCCCCTCGTCCAGAAATTGAGAGAGGCGTTTGCGATCGCTTTTCGCATCTGCACTGCTCCCACCGCTTCCCGCTGGAAACTGGGACACACTCGCCGCAGCATATCGGTTGGCACTTGAGCATCAGCATCAAACACCCCAACAATTTGTCCCCGCGTCAAAGGTAACACCTGATTAAGCGCCCCCGACTTGCCGCCACCCGCATTAGCAGGTCGCCGCAGCACTTTCATCTGACGATATTCTTTAGCCAGTTGCTCTAACAATAGCGGCGTTCGGTCAGTGCTGTGATCGTCAATCACCCACACTTCATACCGATCTACGGGGTAATCTTGATTACACAGTGTCCTCACCAATCTGCCAATAACAGCTTCTTCATTTTTGGCCGCCACTAACAAGGAAACATAAGGCCATTCGTCTTTTGTTTCTTCAGATAAAGGCTCCGGGAGCTTTAAGGGGCGAGCAAACACGACGCGCAACGCCTGAATAAACAGCAACGCTGTCAGTCCCACAACTAGCCATGACCCCCAAACGATAAAATGCAGAGCAACAGTACTGCCCCAAATTACCGTTAAGGCAAACGCCGCTTTGCGGCGGCGTCCTGCTAGTCCCTGAAAAAACTCGCTCTCAAATTCTTCTGTAGAGACGCCCTGAATTGCGTCTCTACATTCAGACAATAGAGAATCGAGCGGTTCAAGCTCGTTGTAAGAATCGTTTTCGGGCCAGGAATTCTCCGGCATATGTTACTTGATTTAACCACCAATACTTGTCTACACCCATAAAGAAGCTGGGTATTAGGTAACACCAGACAGTGCAGCCTTCACACACCGACAGCTTGCCCTGAGATTTGCGGTATTGTTCCACTTCCTCCGACTGGCGATAGAGGTCGTAAAGTTTACCGTCAATGGGAACGCCTGTTTGGGCAAAGTGATAGCAAGGCAGGAGTAGCTTGTCGTCAGGAGAAATAGCAATTACAGCATCCACCGCTTTACAACGGGGATTTTTGGTATCATTCCCCCCAGCTTCAATAAAAGCCAGTGCTGCCTTATTGTACCCAACATTCTTGTATTTCTTAGCACTTGCGTGAATTGCGGCTACTATCTCAGGGGTGGGATTCTTTTTGGAATTGTAGTTGTCGTGAGCGGTGAAGGCTGGATTGAGCCATACCCTGGCACCCAGACGTTGACCCAGTTCTCCTACTTGATCGATGTGGGGGTAGTTCTGGGCAGTTACGGTGTGATTTAGAACGGGTTGTTCGCCCAAAGCATGGGCGATTTCCACCGACTCCACCAAAGTGTCAAAAATCTTCACCCCCCGCGAGGAGTCATGAGTTTCGGCATCGGCACCATCCAGGGAGAAATTCAAAAAGTCAACTAACCCCTTAATTTCATGAGCTTTTTTGGGGTAAAGAATTGTGTTCGTCGTCATGCTGGTCCAGAATCCCTGCCGCTTAGCCTCAGAATAAATCTGTCCTACATCGGCACGCAGCAGCGGTTCTCCACCAGTAAAATCTACATACTTGACACCCAAGCGCCGCAAGTCCTGTAAATTGTGTTGAATCGTGTTGAAGTCAGCTTCTACGGGTGGTTCTAACGCCCAGATGTTACAAAAATGGCAGCGAGCGTTGCAGCGATAGGTCAAGTAGTAATTAGCAACCAGAGGAGTCATAGATTTCGCCCATGAGGTATTCCATAGCATTCTTCAGCCAGAGTAAACCAATCGGCAGCAGATGGGAAGTTTTATTTAGGGGGCTGGAGAATTAGGAATTGAGAATGGGGAAATTGGGGAATTGCTTGTGTTTTCTTTTTTCGCGAATTTATCTGTGGACAGAAGGCCGGAGCGGTATATTAATGTAAAATCTCCCTTAACGCCACTTTCCAACGCAAAAACTCTAAGCTAATCTGTTCTCAATCGGATGCTGGGTTGGCAGACAATTAAGGAAGACCCTGACTGCCAAATAGACGGAAATTGAGGAAAGTTTCAGTATGTCAATCGACCAACTTCAGCCTGCACCCCAAGGGGATGTCAGTGTTTATATGCCCTACTACCAGGGTACCAAGCGTAATATGTTACCCTTGGCAATTAGCTTGTATCAAAAAGGATCTTTAGAAGGTAATCGCAAAATAGAAGGCGGCGAAAGCATTCCTTTTGTTGCCACCTGGTATGTCTCTAAAATGCCCATAGAGCTTACCCGTTGCAGATTGCAGTTTGATGGGAATGCGGAGCTGAGTTACGAAGTGATGATGGCAAATTCGGAGTTGGTCGATTTTTTAATCGACGTAATTATGAATTACAAGCGCACTCGCTCAATCGACTTTTCTCAGGCGTTCTATCGCAAGCTGCTACGTGCAGACAGTTGAACACCGTAAAAATTAGGAGTGAGGGTGTGCCAAAATCAGCTAAATATTTGCTAATAGGGTCAACAGAAGCTTACAGTGGCAAGTCAGCGGCAATCTTAGGGATTGCCCACCAGCTCAAAGAAAGAGGACTGGATATCGCCTACGGTAAACCACTAGGTACTTGTTTAAGCGAGTCGCAAACGGATGCGATGGAGGAGGATGTCCGGTTACTGGCAACTGTGTTGAAGTTACCAGAAAACCGGGTTTGTCCAACTCTGCTGTCTCTAGATGAGGAGACAATTCAAAGACGCTTATCGGGAGTTGACCAGAGGGATTATCGCGAGTCTCTTGAGCAGTATCGCATGGTGCCTGGGGCAAAGTTGGTGTTGTTGGAAGGGCCTGGTAATTTGGAGGAGGGGAGCTTGTTCGACTTGTCTCTGGGACAGGTCGCTGCTGCTGTTGACGCGGCGGTTTTACTGGTGGCGCGTTTTCACTCGGTGTTGTTGGTGGATGCTTTGTTATCAGCTAAGGAGAGACTAGGCGATCGCTTGTTGGGTGTTTTGATTAACGATATTCCCTCTGCTAATCTGGAGGATGCCCAGAAGTTTGTGCGTCCTTTTCTGGAACGGCAGGGGATTCCGGTACTAGCAATGTTGCCACGCAGTGAATTGCTGCGGAGTGTCAGCGTTCGGGAACTGGTAAACCAGCTGAAGGCAGAAGTGCTTTGCCGTCCAGATCGGTTAGATTTGATGGTGCAAAGCTTGACAATTGGCGCAATGAATGTCAACTCAGCGCTGAAGTATTTCCGTAAGGGAATGAATATGGCGGTGGTGACTGGAGGCGATCGCACAGACATCCAACTAGCCGCCCTGGAAACTTCTACCCAGTGTCTGATTTTGACTGGTCAACTGCCGCCGCAACACTTTATCCTCAGCCGCGCTGAAGATTTAGAGATCCCAATTCTATCGGTTGACCTGGATACGCTAACAACTGTAGGAATTATCGATCGTGCCTTTGGTCAGGTGCGGCTACACGAACCGATCAAAGTAGAGTGTATCCGCCAGATGATGGCGGAACACTTCGACATTGACCGCCTTATGGGGACTCTGGGTTTGGAAGCAGCAGTGACGGTGCAATAAAGAAAGTTGCTAATGGTTAATAGCTAATGGCTAATTGTCAGAAGCAACTATTAGCAATTAGCAATACTTCCATAATGAGCAAAGTAATTGTCTTCGGCAGCATTAATATGGATTTGGTAGCGCGATCGCATCGGTTGCCAGTCGCTGGGGAAACGCTGCGGGGACATGACTTTTTTACCGCCGCTGGTGGCAAAGGGGCGAATCAAGCAGTAGCAGCAGCCCGACTGGGGGTTCCAACTCAGATGGCGGGGCGTTTGGGCGGCGATAGTTTTGGGCGCGAACTCCTGGCAGGTCTTCAAGCTTCTAGCGTTGATACCGGGGCGGTGTTGGTGGATGAGGCAGCTGCTTCTGGTGTCGCTATTATTACTGTGGATGACGCTGGAGAAAATAACATTATCATCGTTGCTGGTGCTAATGGGCGCGTGAACGAGGACGATGTTGAACGTCTGAAAACTTTGTTACCTGAAGCCGCCGCCTTACTCTTACAGTTAGAGATACCGATGAGTGCTGTTTTAGCAGCAGCCGAGGCAGGGCGACAGGCTGGTGTCCGAGTGATTCTCGACCCCGCACCAGCATCATTGGATATCCCACAGCAGCTTTACCCGTTGGTTGACATCATTACCCCTAACGAAGTGGAAGCGGGGCAGTTGGTGGGTTTTCCCGTAGATGGGCAAGAAGCTGCTGATAAAGCTGCAACAATTTTACTTGGTTGGGGTGTGGGAAACGCAATTGTAAAGTTGGGCGATCGCGGTGTCTTCTGTGCCAATGCCCAAGAGACATTCTTTGTCCCGGCTTTTCCAGTCCAAGCGATTGACACAACTGCCGCCGGAGATGCCTTTAATGGTGCTTTGGCTGCGGCTTTGGCTGAGGGGCGTTCTCTACGTGAGGCGGTGGTGTGGGGTGCGGCTGCTGGTGCTATTTCTGCAACTACTGCTGGCGCACAGCCTTCTCTGCCTGATCGGCAGATGTTTGATAGGTTTCTGGGCGAGAGAGGTATTTTTTAAATGCAAAGGTACGCAAAGAAAGAGAGGAATTTC
Source organism: Trichocoleus sp. FACHB-90 (assembly GCF_014695505.1). Taxonomy (NCBI): domain Bacteria; kingdom Bacillati; phylum Cyanobacteriota; class Cyanophyceae; order Leptolyngbyales; family Trichocoleusaceae; genus Trichocoleus; species Trichocoleus sp. FACHB-90. The sequence goes on along the minus strand of NZ_JACJOK010000097.1, from coordinate 910 downwards.
TCTTTTTTAGTTCCAGAGTCGGTGCGGAATTTTATTAGTAAGAATTGCTTTTTTCTGGTAGTATAAAACTTGTATTATATAAATATAATGCGATACTTCTTCCTTATCAAAATGATAATATCATAAAAAGTTAAGGGTTTCAACTGGTTGAGAATAAAAAAGTTTCCTTTTGATTAAGGGCAACCTAACGATTACTTTCCAATATCCTCATTCCACAAGTGCGGATTTTTCTGGATAAAATCGCTCATTAACTGCTTACATTCATCCAAGTTTAAATCTATCACCTCAACGCCGTGAGATTCCATAAATTCTTTTGCACCGGAGAAGGTTGCAGACTCACCAGCGATAACTTTTTTAATCCCAAATTGGACGACGGCACCAGCACAGAGGTAACAAGGCATTAACGTAGAATAAAGTGTTGTATCCTTGTAATTGCCGATTCTGCCAGCGTTGCGTAAACAATCAATTTCGGCGTGGGTAACGGGGTCGCTATCTTGGACGCGCTTGTTGTGTCCTCTACCGACAATTTTCCCGTCCTTTACTAGAACTGAACCGATAGGAATTCCTCCCTCACCGAGTCCTTGTTTTGCTTGTGCGATCGCATCTGTCATAAACTCATCCATAAGGCTTCACTTCTCACAGTTAGGTTTTTTAAAGGATACTGCTTGGGAACGCGATCGCTCAAGTTTTTGATATCTTCGTCTTCCAGTTTTAAACATCTGGAGGAGTAGCTAATAGTGTAGATGAGGCTGCAACTGGAGAGAAGTTCCCATTGCAGCCTCTAAACGACAGATTGCGGGTCTTGCGGCATCATGGGGTAAAATGTAGCGATCGCTACATTTTACCCAAAAAGAACAATGGACTTTCATCTAGATACCTTATTAAACTTACCGAACGTTACGGTTTTCAC
>NZ_JACJOK010000096.1:0-18472 GCF_014695505.1 Trichocoleus sp. FACHB-90 | reverse complement strand
AGGAGGAACTCCGCGACATTTATGAAACGAGTCCAACCGTAAAAATTGGATTTAAGCGACTCAAAAGCTGGTTGAATTCTGCCCGCATTATTTTCGGAAAAGCTGTTCATAGTATTGAGAATTATCTGGTTGAAATTAGTCATTACTTTGTTAGTAAAACGACCAGCGGAGTGATGGAAGGAATTAATAATAGAATTAAGTTAATTATTCGGCAGAGCTATGGTTTTAAGAGCTTTGAATCTTTACGAGAGAAGCTGCTAGCTTGCTTATTTAAATAAATTTTACTTATACCCATAAGTACAGGAGAGCCTGAATCCTCAGCGCGAAATTGGGAGATATCTTTATTATCTGACCTGTAAATAAAATTATCAGCTCCATCTCCAAATCCATAAGTCCGTTGCAGAAATTGAATGATTTTTGCCTCTCCTTCTTTAGTAATTTTGATGCTTCCCCTGTAGTTTTTCATACCCCTATTTGCCAGATAGCTATATTTGCAGGGAAGCTCAACATCCCCATAAACATTAGGAACCAACTTTCCTGAATCTACTAAAGCTACTACCGCTTCAAAATCGGCTAATTTTGAATTGAAGTTTATCGGTGTAATATAAGGAGTTTCGCTAAAAAAGACAGCTAAGCAAATTGCTGAACTAATTCCCCAAGGAACTAAAGCTTTTTTTATTTCCTGGGCTTTTATTTGCCTCAAAAAAGAGCAATTGAGTCCTATTAAGGCAACTCCCGGCTTCAAGAAAGTATATGTTTTTGGAAAAAAGGACTGGGTTCCACCTAAAATAGGAGAGATAAGAATACATAAAACTACTGCCCAAACTACAGAATGCAATATGCCTAAAATAATTTTTCGAGATGAATTGTTATCTGAATAAATTGACCACCAAGATGGCCATAAGCAGAGGAGAACAAAAAATAAATAAAAATCTCCCAAAAGCAGCAAATATTTTAGGTGCCATTGGCTTAGCCACTCATCCCATTGGCAGCGGAAAAACTCAGGCATTAATATTAACAAGCCGATGACCGCGACTATTAGCGCAAATATCTTAACTTTAGTAGTCAAAAATGACTGCTGATTGGATGCACTATCGGGACTATCATTCATAGTTTAGACTGACATTAAAAGATAAAGGTATCCGGAATAACCCTATGTTAGATTTTTAAAATTCTCTAACTGTTCAAAATCAATAAATTTTAACCTGCATTTTCCCCAAGCCTATTGTTAACCTCAACTGAAATCTCTCTGACCGTCTATCAAACGCCTTATTAAGCCGCTAAAATAACCCATCTTGCTCCTTAATCGCTCCCTGGTAAAAACTCAGCGATATCATCCTTTTTAGACTGCCTTCATCCTCATAATTATGCTATTTATTATTATTAAATCAGCCGTTCCAAAAAACAAGCCTAAAAACAAATAACTCTGCCAGCGACTGTCATCTTCTTGAGCGCTAAAAGATGTTTGATTGGGGTCTTTAATAAAGTTATTAATCTCAGTAGGTAGGGAGGCTGTATTCCAACTCGGCCCATAGAATCCAGTAGGAAGGGAAATTCCTCCCCTCTCTGTTTTCAAACGGGTATAATAGTTGATTTTCTTAGAGGAATAAGAGTAGCTTTCTAAGGATGCTGATTTTAATTCTTTTACGGGGAAGCTGCGAACCTCTTCTTTATTAAATGGCCCGGTGAGCGTTTTCAATTCACAGTTGCCTTGATTGGAGTTTAGTCGCTGACAATTAAATGTGGTAAAAGTTGTAGGAAAAGCTAAAAGAATTACTGCCAGCCCTACAACATTAAAGGTCAACAACAATCCTAGGTGAATGAAAAAATCGCTGGCTTTGTTCAGTTTCATTGTCCGGTTATTTAGAGTGTGCTTTCCGAGGGTAAATCTGAGAGATTCCAATAAAAATATACTATTATTGCTATGCCATCTCCTGCCAAAGCACTTCGCCGATCGTGCTATAACTGCTAGAAAGCTTTTATCGCGCAAGCGATTGAGTAATTCAATCTGGGATTCCTCGGTGTCAGTTTTATAAAGACCTGCATTCGCTGCTCCCAACTGCGCTAAGAGTTCTCCACACTGACGCAGTTTCATTAAAGAGGTCTAAGCCTGGATCATATCCTTGATTGAGTGTGATAGCTGTTGCTGGAAAGCCTACTACCTCTAAAGCAATAAATGCTGCACCAGCTGTAACCATTGAGAATTTTTTGACATAGCAGAAATACTCAAAAAAATGCAACGCACCAAAAATGTGAACTTAGATTGAATTTATTCTTATGCAAAGACGAAAATATCAGCGTTGGTCATCGCCAGTCCAGTAGAAAGGGTGGCAAATTGCACTTGTGCAGCTCTACCGATACCATCTCTATCAAAGAACAAAGCGCCGGAAGTGCTGTTATAGATAAAGCGATCACCTGCATCCCCAGCACTAGCACCGATGCGGAATTGATCGGCGGTAATTGCTTCATTTGTCGTTAGTCCTGCACGTTGGAAGTAAGCGCCATTATAAATACCAATGGTGTCTTGTGCTACCGAGAAATCAACAATTATATCTACACCTTCGACCGATAGCTTGGTGAAGGAAAAGCGATCTGCGCCGCGACCGCCTTTGAGCGTATCATTCCCACCACCACCTACTAAAATGTCGTTCCCACCACCACCTACTAAAATGTCGTTCCCACCCCTGCCATACAGGTAATCGTTCCCACCCCTGCCATACAGGTAATTGTTGCCACCATTCCCGGTGATAGTGTTGTTGAGGTTATTACCCGAACCAGTGGTGCCAGTTACGAGGACGAGTTGTTCCAAATTGGTACCCAGCGTGTAACTTCCTGGCTCATTTAGAGAAACTAAAACTATATCTATGCCAGCATTCAAGTCTTCGTTAATGGTCTCGGTAAGAGTGGGATTGATTCGATAAATATCGTTACCTGCGCCACCATTGAGGATATCGCTGCCGCCTCCTCCCTCAAAGTAATCATCGCCATCGCCACCATTGAGAATGTTGTTGCCAGCATTCCCGGTGATGATGTTTTTGCCAGCATTCCCGGTGCCATTGATGTTGGCATTACCTGTGAGAGTTAAATTCTCCAAGTTGGCACCCAGCGTCCAAGTAACGCTTGATTGAACGCCGTCAAACTCAAAGACAGCATCTACTGTCTCAACGATGACATCATTGACGTTATCGACGATATACAGATCGTAACCTGCACCACCTTCCATGCGATCGGCACCCGCACCCCCATCGAGACGGTCATCGCCAAAGCCACCCTCCATGTGATCGTTACCTGTTCCACCATTAAGGATGTCATTACCCAACCTGCCAAGGAGAACGTCATCACCTGCTAGTCCGTTTATGATGTCATCGCCATTAGTTCCGAGTAAGTTGGAGTCATTACCGTTAGTTCCGTTAATGGTAGCCATGCTGGGTGAGATTGTATCGAATGTATCCATATTTAAATATTTCGAGGAGCTATCACACTTCGCCCACTTAGCTCACCCATTCGGGTGATATTAGATACATACATCTACGGCTACAGTGTTTTTATAGCTATAGCCATTTTCGTTAGGACATAAACTATAAGGGTTCCCATTGCGTCTGCCCCATTTCAATGGCTCAACCCTATAGAGAGGATTTCCAGTAAAAAGTAATGCAAGCGATCGAGTTAGACGGTCTCAAGAAAAGTGAGGCAAGTCAACTGTTCAGTATCAGTCGCAACATGATTAACCTGTGGTGTCAACGCAAAGCCAAAATGGGGGATTCCTTTATCTTTAACATCTGATATAGAGATCATCTTTCCCTCACAAGTTACAAAGGCTTTCCATCGTCGCTTTATTTTGCAAACCATCATTAATAAGCCAACAATGAATAGCGTAAATGCGCTAACTAGGATTGCAATTCGCTGGTTGCGATCGCTAAGTCCTCTAAACTGCCCTCTTAATCTGTCTAAGTAAACCACCCTACTACCCTCCAATTGCTGAAACTGCTGAAACGGCTGAAACTACTGAACTCTTTAAACTGCTGAATTTTAAAAAAAGAAGTGCATACAACAACGCTAAATCAAGCTTTCTAGCTGCTGAACCCTATTTCAGCAAATTCAGCATTTCCAACAAATTCAACAAATTCAACAAATTCAGCACTTTCAACAAGCGAGTAGAGTTAAGCAATCGTAGGCATACTCAGGTTCTGGTGCGTGAACTACTCTTTGGATTAAACGATAAACTACACCTTCTGCGATCGCCGCCCAAACTCTAACTTCTCCCCAGAACTGCCTTACATTAACCTCAAATTGGCTCGGTCTTTGTGCTACTAAATTAGGCTGTCTTTCAACTGGCGTGTCTGCCCAAAGTTTTCTTTCTGTCTGTTCTGTCTTTTGGTAGTGCATCTCTTTTCTCCTTAATCCCCTTATCCCCTGGTGCGAGTATCTATCCCGTCATGGAACCGTATCGGTTCTTTGTAAATCCCTTATCGGTATCTGCTGAATCTCGTATCGGTTTTCAGCACATCTCGAATCGAGCTTCAGCACATCCAGTATCTATCCCTTCAAAAAACCTCAAGCATCCCGATTAAGGTTCGTATTGGATTTCAGCACAGTCCGTTATTAAACCGTTTTCGCCACATTGGAGCGTTTGGATCATAGTTCGGGTGATAAAAGGCTTATCTTCATCATCTTCATCGTCATCAATTTGATTAACTGATTTAGATTGAGGGGGACGAATTGGAGTAGGAGGTGCCAATGGCACCTGGGCAAAGTGATGGCGGCAGTTGGTAACGCGGGTGTATTCTAGGTTCTCTCTTCTATTGAGGACGCGATCGCATCGTACTCAGATTTATCCTCCGCCAGAATGAGAGAGACGCTTGCCTACACCTAGGAATAGAGGGAGTCAGCGCTCACAGCTTTCGACGCGCAGCCTTATCAATACTCTCCTATGCCGGGAAAAGGAATTATGACGATGTAGAAACAGATTTTCTAGAGCCACCCCAAGTTGATGACTTGGAAGCTTCAGACAATAACGACATATCTCTGTAAAGCTGGAAAATATAAAACGCTAGGCTGAAAAGATTGTGAGGCGTCGGGGTATTCAGGAGTGGCAGATTTTTGCTCCTCCTATAGTTTAAAGCCGTACTACTTCTTAAAAGTTGTCAACCCATTTGGTCAAACTATACTTAATATCTTGGTCATCCTTGTTGTAAATATTTAAGTCTGCAATTATACTTTAATTTTATTAATAATTGTAATAATTAAGGCTCGTGAAGTTATATTTACTCTCTTACGCCGCAGTCGCTGTGATTGTACTTACGTCCTGCACGTCGCAGGAGAAGCCATCGCAGTCAGTTGCTGATATCGATCGGGTAAACCCATCCGTAAAGGTAGTAACTTTAGATAAAAATTTCAAAATAGTAATGGGTCAAACGATCTATGTTCCTGCTTACTCCTACATTTATCATTACGATCGCCAAGAGACTTACAATTTAACAGCTACTCTTAGTATTCGTAACACCGATCTGACCAACCAAATCGTCATTACTTCTGTGCGCTACAACAATTCTGCTGGCAATTTGGTGAGAAAGTATCTAGAGCGCCCTACTCAACTTGCAGCCCTAGCTTCTACAAGTTTTGTGGTTGATAGTAGTGACAATAGTGGAGGTTTAGGAGCCAACTTTATTGTGGAGTGGGTAGCTCAAACAGAAGTTACTCAACCTATAATTGAGGCAATTATGATTGGCAGTTCTTTACAACAAGGAATTTCTTGGATCAGTCCTGGTAAGGTGATTAAAAGCCAAAATAATCGCTCCCCGGAAACTTCTTTATCAGGTTTCTAAAGCGCTACTAATTATTTTCTATGTTATAGCAGAGCCAAACTTATTCTAGCTGCCGCATCAGGAGAGAACATATTGAGACTAAGGACATAAAAGTTTTGTCTTAGAAACGACCGTTCATTGCACAAATTTAAGCACCTTCCCAAGCGTTTCGGAGTGCCTAACTTTTGACTCTTTTTAGGCATCTTGCTACTGTTATCAGTCCGACATTTCTTTAGACTGCCTGGTGCTAGGTGTGATACCTAACGATCTGCTGTAGCAATGCCCAAGATAATCTTCAATCTTCCAGGTATCGTACCTCTTTGCTGGCGACATACTCAGACGCTCACCTAAGTCAGGTAAAGCGCGGGGCTTACGATGACTTTGCTAATAACTCGTCGCAGATAAAGACCAAAAAGACCAAGTTGTTTAGTACAGGAATCTTAAACGAAATATTAGGGGTTCAGGCTCCTAAAAATCAGGAGGTTTAACTGGTATGCTGCTTAACGTAAGTTTCTGCTTATGCTCAGCTGCTACTCAAACACCTTTACCTGAAAGCTAAGGATGAATAAATCTTAGGAGCCGCTACCACGCTATTAATGCTATTTCCAATGGGGGACAGGTTGGGAAAGTCGAAGGTTGCACCTGTGTAGGGAATGTTTTGGAGGATGCCAACTGGTTTAGGAGGTTCAGGTTGATAAATGCTGATATTCTGGATATTGTCTCCAGTGGTTAAGTTACCACCGACTTGAACATTCTCAAAAATGCTCTGTTGTACTTGCTCATGGTCAGAGCGATTCTCTCCTGAAGGTACTTCAGAAGGACTCATTGCTTTGCCTCTCTATCCCAGCAATTGGCTATAACTTTTGACAAAGTTACTGTCTCAAGTCCTGTCCAGCAGCAAGGTTTTAATTCCCTTGGAGTCTGCCTCTAATATACCCAGTAAATCGGCTTGAACGCATTACCCAACCTCATGGAAATCACGAATTTGTGTATTTGTCAAAGGAGACTTCAGTTTAGGGAGAATGCTGTGAAACTCAACAATACAGCTCACGTTTTAACGTAGAGTGCCTATCATTCATGAATTATAACCTTATTTATTCTTCTTTTTCGTCTAAGCCCCACTGTTTGTCACTGTCTAGCGAACTGTTACAAAACATCAAGTCATTCCCTGAAACTTAGTCCCTGTAAGTTTTGTGGATTTTTATGAAAGATGTAAGTAAGGCATAGCTTAATAAAGGGAGCCAGTGCGGTCTTGAGGTCTCCCCAAGTAGAGCACCTGGCGTGGATTTAGGGGGGATCTCCAGGGATTTACACTTATGTAAAAAACAGCCTCTAGGAAGTCGGGGATCTAAACATAGGATTGCTATAACAATTGCAAATTATTAAAAATTCATGATTTGAGTGCAGCGTATCAGAAATTGAACGAAACTGGGCAGTAGTTACCTGTATCTAGGTAACAAGCCCACGAGTAAGCATCCATAGCACTGTGAAAAAAATCCTGATTTTATCTGCCAATCCCAAGAATACAGGTAAGCTGCGCCTGGATGAAGAGGTGCGGGAAATTCAGGCGGGGTTGGAGAGGGCTAGACGCCGAGAACAGTTTGAAATTATCGCTAAATGGGCGATTCGCCCTGACGATTTGCGGCGTGCTTTGTTGGATTATGAGCCGCAGATTGTGCATTTTTCTGGGCATGGGGCGGGGAATCAAGGTTTAGCCTTGGAAAATAATTCTGGACAAATGCAGCTGGTGAGTACAGATTCACTGGCAAGGCTATTTAAGTTATTTAAGGTTGAGTGCGTGTTGTTGAATGCCTGCTATTCTGAGGCACAAGCGGAGGCAATTTACCAATACGTTGATTATGTGGTGGGGATGAACCGGGCAATTGGGGATAGGGCGGCAATTGAGTTTGCTGTGGGGTTTTATGATGCCCTGGGCGCTGGCAGATCCTATGAGGATGCCTATGAATTTGGCTGTAGTGCTATTGATTTGGAGGGCATTCCAGAATCTTCAACCCCACTGTTTAAAAGCAGGAAGTATCCGGCGAAAACTATTTCACAGCGAGGATTGACGCAAGACGAGTATTCACCCTCTACTAGAGAAGCGATGCGGGTGATGAACTACAAGCCAGAAGAGGATGAAGAGATTGAGCAAATTCAAGTTATCGCTTTGGAAGAACCACATGATGGGCAGGTGTCTCTGGAGTCTCCCTTCTATGTTGAACGCCCACCCATTGAAGCGGATTGTTATGAAACAATTGACAAACCTGGTTCCCTAATTCGGGTGAAAGCCCCCCGCCAGATGGGTAAAAGTTCATTAATGACGCGGATTCTCAACCATGCTGAAAAACAAGGTTATCAGACTGCTTGCTTAAACTTCCAAGATGTGGATGCAGAGTTTCTCTCTAGCCTAGATCAGTTTTTGCAGTGGTTCTGCGCCACTATCACTGACAAGCTGAATTTACCAGATAAACTGGGTGACTATTGGAAAGGCGTTTTGGGTAGCAAAAACAAGTGTACCAATTATTTCCAGAGGTATTTGTTATCTGAAATTAACAGACCCGTTACTTTAGGGTTGGATGAAGTGGATGAAGTATTCAAACATCCCACAATTGCTGCTGATTTCTTTGGCCTATTGCGAGCTTGGCATGAGCGAGCAAAAAATGAGCCTGTTTGGAAAAAGCTGAGATTGGTAATTGTCCATTCTAAGGAAGTTTACATTCCCCTGAATATCAATCAGTCGCCCTTTAATGTGGGTTTGCCAATTGAACTCCCAGAGTTGACACAGGTACAGGTGCAAGACTTGGTAAAACGCCACGGACTGCATTGGAATGACTCGGAACTTGAACAACTAATGCGGCTTGTGGGCGGTCATCCCTTCTTGGTGCGGGTGGCGCTTTATCAAATTGCTCGTAGTAGGATGACTTTCCAGAAGCTACAGCAACTTGCCCCCACAGAAGAAGGCCCTTACAGCGACCACCTGCGCCGCCATCTGCTGAATCTAAAAAATGATCAAGATTTGCTGGCAGCATTTAAACAAGTGATTGCAGCAGAGATTCCTGTGGATTGTGGAACAGAGGCTTTTAAACTCCGCAGTATGGGATTGGTGAAGTTGCAGGGGAATAAGGTGATGCCCCTATGTGATTTGTACCGCCAGTATTTTCATGATCGCCTGGGGGTTAGCTAGTGAGCACTTTACCTAACTCAGCCTACGAATATCAAGTTGGAGGCAGTTTACCAATTAATGCCCCAACCTACGTCAGGCGGCAAGCTGACCAAGATATCTACGAGAACTTGCAGAAAGGGCAGTTCTGTTACGTTCTTAACTCTCGGCAGATGGGCAAGTCTAGCTTGCGAGTGCAGGTGATGCAGAGGTTACAACAAGAGGGATTTGCCTGTGCTGCTGTTGATATTACTGCTATTGGTACGGCAGATATTACTCCAGAGCAATGGTATGCAGGAGTGATTGATACTCTGGTGGGCAGTTTCAATCTTTACACCAGCTTTGATTTAGAAACATGGTGGACTGAAAACAGTTTGCTGTCGCCTGTGCAGCGGTTAAGCAAGTTTATTGAAACTGTATTGTTGGACTTAATTGATACAAATATTGTCATCTTCATTGATGAAATTGACAGCATTCTCAGCCTGAATTTTAATACAGATGATTTTTTTACACTCATCCGGGAATGCTACAACCGTCGGGCAAATCAGCCAGCGTATAGCCGCCTCACCTTTGCAATTTTGGGGGTGTCTACACCATCAGACCTGATTCAACTTAAGGGGCGTACACCGTTCAATATCGGGCGGGCAATTGACTTAACAGGGTTCCAGCTTGATGAAGCAAAATCACTAGCCAGGGGGCTAGAAACAGTCGGAAATCCACAAGCGTTAATGCAAGAGGTACTTAAGTGGACAGGGGGACAGCCGTTTTTAACACAGAAGCTTTGTAAGCTGGTACTAAATGTTGGGGTTGCTATTCCCACGAGTGAGGAAGCAGCTTGGGTTAAGTCTCTAGTGCGCGAACAGGTGATTGAGAATTGGGAAGCACAAGACGAGCCTGAGCACTTGAAAACTATTCGGAATAGGATACTGCGAAGTGTGGAACAACGTACTGGGAGGTTGCTGGGGTTGTGTCAGCAAATTTTCCAGCAAGGTGAGATAGTAGCCGATGATAGCCGCGAACAGATGGAACTACGGCTGACAGGATTAGTAGTGAAGCGCAATGGTAAGCTGCGAATTTACAACCGCATTTATGCAGAAGTGTTTAACTTTGAATGGTGCGAGCAAGAACTAGCAAAACTGCGTCCTTATGCTGACGCATTTAAAGCCTGGATAGCTTCTGGTAAACAGGATGAATCTTGCTTGCTAAGAGATGAGACTTCTAAGGCTGCTCGTAAGTGGTCAGTGGGTAAAAGTCTCAGCGATTTAGATTATCAGTTTCTGGATGCTAGCCAAGAGTTAGAAAAGCGTGTATTAACAGAAGCAAACCGTAGCGCGAAGCGGAAAATTCATAGAAGTTATCTGCATATAGCAGTAACACTAGCTGGAGTGTTAGTATCTCTCACCGCTTGGGTAGGTAAAACAAGCTTAGAAAAACTTCTTCAGGAATATCAATTATGGGCGGGTAATCAAACCCAGACGAGTGCGGATCAGACACCGCAACCACTTCCTACCCAAACGAGTGTCGCCCAAACACCGCAACCACTTCCCATCTGCCGTGTTACCGCAGCTACTATACCTCCTGGCGTGATTCCAAAAGAGGGAGTGAAAATAATGATTGATCCTGGTCAGGGTGTTATGATTCCCCCGGATACAGAAGCAACTTCTCTTTCTGGCATTGATGGATTACGAGAAGAGGATGTAGTGTTGCCTATTAGCAAAAAGGTAGCAGATATTTTGGCAAAAAATGGCGTGCAGGCAATGTTAACGCGAGATACTGGCTGTGTTCTCGGAGCTAGCGTTAGCAACAGCCTTCGATATAGGACACAAATGGCTCAGGTACTTGATGCCACCTTGTTTGTCAGTATTCACGCGAATAGATTTAATGGAGTAGCCAAAGGGGCGAGAACGTTTTATTACGGGGACAGCAGTAAGCGCCTAGCGCAATTAGTTCAGAATTCCATGCTAGAGAGTCTTAGTAGTTTGACAGACAGAGGAGTAAGGTCAGACGATTTTTTATACACTTTGAAAAATGTTCCTATGCCTGGAATTCATATAGAAACAGGTTTTATCGATAATAAAGAGGATGCTGCACGACTTAGAAACTCAGAGTACCAAAATAAAATGGCTGAAGCAATTGCTAGTGGTATACTACAGTACCTGAAGCAGCAAAAGTAGGAAGTTAGCTGTGGTTACGCTTTTATGTACTCTTGAATCAGTGGGATGTTGTAAGTTGTTACGCAGCTTGATTGTATAATATAAAATTAAATATTAAGCTATATTAAGCTATATTAAGCTACACATGCCAGCCAAGAACCATCTTCCTCAAGAATAAAAGGAACGGCTACTAAAAACTTTAAAAGAGCATGAGAATCCTTATGTAAGAAAGAAGGTGCTTATACTATTGTTGATGAATGATGGGAAAACTTACCAAACAATTAGCAAATTTTTAAATATTGCGGCTCTTCAGTACTTAGTATGCTAAGTTAATAATTAAAATGCCAAGTAAGCAAGCATCTAATTCTGTAATTTTCAAAATTTCTAAACCCATAAGCAGAGCGTTTAATCAACTTGAGCTTATTGTTGATACCCTCAACAACACCACTCGTAGTTCGGTCGTCAAAGTAAGCAATAATTTCATCCAACCAACGGATAATAGTGTTCCGACTGTCGGGAAAATATTTATTCGCTCTTGATAGCCATATCCCTAGTCTTAATAATCCCATTAACCAATTATCACTCTGCTCAAAAATATTTCTAATTTCCTCTTTTAATTCATTCCTTATTTTCAGTTCAGGAGATACCTCTTTAACCTGGATAAGTTTATCTTTTTGCTCTTCACTCAGGTCTTCCTCGTTCTTTAGTAAGACATATTTACTTTTGTTTAACCCTTCTAATATTTGCTCATTTTCTGCTTTCTCTTCTGAGGTTTTTGCTGTTTTAATCAAATCTTCTGTCTTTCTTTTCTCTTGCTTCCTTTAGATATCGGTAGTGGTAAATATGTAGTGAAAAAATTACTACCCAGATAGCGACGCATTATTATAATGATGGATAAAATACGAGATAGCCCCAAGATGGTTTTCTAACTGTTTAGAAAAAGACAAAGTTTTCCTAACCAATCGAGAAATTCATTGACACATCGTATTATTAAACCTCTCAATATGGTTGGTCAATCCACTCTTTTTCCCCACGGCTTTATGGCGTTTGCTTGGAATAACTTTCTCATGATCTGCCCAAGAATTTGTATAATAAACAGCACATTGCCGATAAATTGATGGGAGAGAATCCCATAATCATCTAGCCCCTTATTCGCTGCGATCTCCAATATAACAACCAACAATTTCTCTAGTTTTTTTATCCAGTGCTAACCAAATCCACTGCTTATTACCTTTATGATTAACGAATGACCAAGCTAGCCTTCGGCAACGCTTCGCGTACATCACATTCGGTAGTGCTAAAAAGGAAAGGATGAAAAAATGAAACCGTTGTTATTTCATTAAGCGTGCTGATGTCTACTGCGCTGCCTGCCTGTCCCAGTTGTCAATCTGAAGATGTGGTCAAAAACGGTCGAACTCGACATGATAAGCAGAACTACAAATGTCGCGACTGTGGGCGGCAGTTTGCCCTTAAACCCACAGTGGAGAATGATTTCCGAGGAAACCAAAGGCATCATTGACCGATTGTTGCTTGAGAAATTGTCCCTAGCAGGCATTGCCCGCGCTTTGCAGATTTCCGAATTGTGGTTACAACAATACGTCAATCAGAAATACTTGCAGGTGGATCGGACGGTGCAAGTGCGCCCAAAGCCGAAAGGCCGCCTGAGGGTGCAGATGGATGAGCTATGGTCGTTTGTAGACCACAAAGGGCAAAAGCAGTGGGTGTGGCTTGCCCTAGATGCACAAACCCGTGAAATGGTGGGCGTTCACATCGGAGACCGCAGTGCAACATCGGCTCAAGCTTTGTGGCAGTCGATGCCTCCCATCTATCGCCAATGTGCTGTATTTGGAGCGTGATTTTTGGTCAGCTTATGAGCTGGTTTTACCCAGCAAGCGGCATCGCCCAGCCGGCAAAGAAACTGGAAAAACCAGTTATATTGAGCGGTTCAATTGTACCCTTCGAGGTAGTCCTGCATAGTAATGATAACGCCAGTTTTTCATTCTATAGATAAACTGGCGTTATATTCATGAATAAAATACCAAATAGCTCCTATATGATTGGAGAGTTTTTTAGAGAACGAAAGAGTTTTTCTTACCAAACGAGATATTCTTTGTCTCATCGTATTATTAAATCTTTCTATATAGTTCGTTTGACCACTATCCTTGAAGACTGATTTGTGTCTTTTTTTAGGAAAAACGATTTGATAAGCGCTCCAAAAGTCTGTATAGCTGACAGCACATTGGCGATAAACTGCCGGCATTGAATCCCACAACCCTATCGCACCAGTTTCATCTCTTTTACCAATATATACTCCTACAATTTCTTTAGTTAATATATCAATTGCCAGCCAAATCCACTGCTTGTTACCCTTACATCCCACAAATGACCACATTTCATCACATTGAATTATTAGCTTACCCTTTTTTTTCGAGGTTACTTGCACTTTTCTTTTGACTGCTCCTAATTTTTGATTGACATAGTACTGTAGCCACCGTTCAGAAACTCCTGTAGCTCTCACGATTCCAGCTAAAGGTATTTTTTCTAGTAATAGCCTATCTATTAACTCTCGCTTTTCTTCGGAAATAGGTTGATGCCTGGGAGTCATGACAAATTGTCTGCCACAATCTCGACATTTAAAATTTTGTTTACCAGTGTGAGTATGACCATTTTTTACAACGTATTGAGAGTCGCACTTGGGGCATTGCATAAGCTAAAAATTAAGGTAGGTTGAATAATTAAAATTATAGTTCATTAGCATTACTATGCAGGACTACCCCCTTCGACAACGAGTGTCTCGATTGGTCAGAAAAACATTGTCATTTTCCAAAAACTTAGACAATCACATTGGTGCTATTTGGAATTTTATTCATTACTACAATGCTTCTTTGCCACTGGCAACATCCTTTCCTCTTTAGCACTACCCACATTCGATATTTAATTTAGATTTATGTTTGCTTGAAACCTTTACCTGTTGAGGAACTGGAGCATATTTAGTATTAACGTAATCTTGAAGCCATTTTTTAGAAACGCTAGTTACCCTAGCAATTCCTGCTAAGGGAATTTTCTCTAGTAACATTTTGTCAATGTAATCTAACGTATGCTTATCAATGATCTTGTTGTTAGGGTTTTTAACAAATTGCCTACCACAATTTTGACATTTATATTTAGGTTTTTTATTGTAAATTCTGCCATTTTAAACAATATAATCAGAACCACAACGAGGGCAATCAGGTCTAGAAGTAATCATAATTACTAAAAATTTTGATATTTTTTAAAAATTATAGCATTTAATATGAGATGAGCTTTAAAAATCGATTTTAATTAAGGATTATGCTAATTGTCAAAATAACCGCTTGCCGAGGCAAATAAATAACCACTGCAAAATGTAAAAATGAAAGTATTTTTAGTTTATATATTTACACTTTCACTACATATTTACCACCACCGTTTTCTTGTTAAATGTACGCCGAACCGCACATTTTTCTCTCGATCTACCAAACTTTGGTTTTGGTGTTATTCTTTTTTTTGCACAAGATTTTCCTACTAATTTAATATCGTACAGTACGTTACCAAATTAGTTAATCTATTAAACAATTTTCCCAGGATTTAATTGCATCAAACAGTTTTTGCGATTTCAATCTCCAAAGGAGATTTGGTTTAGTTTAAATCTTGAGTAGTGGGAACCCTACCGAGTTAGCGAAGTAAGCAGTTTCAATCTCCAAAGGAGATTCGCTTTAGAAGGGTTAAGGAGTAGACGATGCGTCGCCCCTGCTGCGTTTCCTGATATAGGGATTGATGGTTGGGGTGAAGGGCGGTTACTGGGGCTGATTCAAATATCAAAAAGACCCTGTGCAGAGTTGCAGGGAATTGTAGAGACTACTGTTAGAATAATCGCAAACTTTTCTCCTCTAAGCTTCTACTATGCAGAATGACGTGGTTTGGATTGTGACGGAGGAAGAACCGCTAGCAGTTCCGGATGGGCAACGGGGCGAGCAAAGCAGGAATCCCTTTGGTGAACCGGGGTTTGCTGGAACTTCCCGCACCAAACAAACCCCCGTACCCGTTGCAATCTTAGAGCAAAACATGACTCATCTTTTGCAACAGGTTGAGCGGATGTTTAATTACGCTAAACAAAGTGCTACTGAACTCGCCAGCATGGAATTGCATGAGGTCGAACTGGCAGTCGAAATTAATGCCGAGGGGCAGGTTAGCTTGTTGGGTTCTGGAAGTAAGATTGGTGGTAAGGGCACGATGACGCTGAAATTTAAGCTGAAGGAATGAATCAATGGCGCGAAACTGGGCGATCGCGATTGGCATTAACCAATACAACCCAAACAACTTCGCGCCATTGAGATACGCCCGGCTCGATGCCGAACGGATACGCGATTTCTTCCAGGAAGCCCGATTTGATGAGGTCTACTGGTTTGGGGAAAATGCGCCAGATATTCGATTGCCCAACGGAACAACCATTCCCACCTATCCATCCTATGGAAATCTGCTGTCGTTTTTAGAAGACAAGTTCGATCGCCCCTTTCTCGCTGCCGGCGACAACTGCTGGTTCTTCTTTGCCGGACATGGGATGCAACACGCCAATCGGGACTACCTGATGCCGATTGATGCCAATCCTAGAAATGTCGAGCGCACCGCCATTCCAGTCAGCTATGTCCGCGAACGGTTGAGCCGCTGCGGAGCAGACAATGTGATTTTGATGCTAGATGCTTGCCGCAACGAAGGTAGCCGCGATGGAGCTGGCGTGGGCAGGGAAACCCAACCCGGCATTATCAGCATTTCTGCCTGTAGCCCCACCGAGCGATCGTGGGAAATTGAAGAGCTACAGCAGGGTGCGTTTACCTATGCCCTCCTAGAGGCATTGCGGCTGGGGGGTGAGCGCAGTTGTGCCACAGTCGAACGGTTGAGCAATTATTTGCATGATCGTGTACCAGAGCTATGCCAACGATACAAGCGATTTCCAGAGCAGCATCCTCGCATCAGCGCTGACCCATCTGAGAAGCATCACTTTATTTTGATACCCCAATATGCCTGGGATCAAGATATTGCCAAATTGCGTGAACTGGCATTTCAAGAAGCCTTTATTAATCGCAATTTAATATTGGCAGAGCAGTTATGCATTCGGGCAAATGCCGCTGCGTTTGGGGCAGATTTGCAGGTGATGAAGTTATACAACCGGATTAAAGAATTGCAGGCTGAAAGCTCTCAATCTCCTTCAGTTGCAACGCCAACTGTTACTCCTGCTTCACCATTAGGAAATCGGTCAACTAGTAACGAATCAGCATCCGCTCCGGTCTCTAAACCCGTCGGACTTATTCAACCTGTCCCCTCCGATCAAGAAAGAACAGATACTCTAAACACACCAAACATCACACGGCAACAATTTCTCAAATGGTTCTTCTGGGGAGGAACCGGAGTTGCTGTAGTGGCAGGAGTAGGGCTGCTGAATCAACAACCTAATTCTGAACCACCGTCTCCACCAGATTCACCTACTCTCCCACCAGCTACGTCTTCTCCACCTGTTGCTTCACTTTCTAGAGTGGCGGATTACTCGAAGTTGGAGAATTTTTTGAAAGCAGAACAGTGGAGGGATGCTAACCTGGAAACCTCAAATATAATGCTTAGAAAGACTGGACGAGAGCAACAAGGTTGGCTGGATACTGCAAGCATCAACAGATTGCACTGTGATGTACTAACAGCGATCGATCGACTCTGGATGCAATACAGCGGCGGCAAGTTTGGCTTTAGTGTGCAGCAGCAAATTTGGCAGGAAATGGGTAGCCCAACCGGATTGAATATTCGATGGTCTGAATTTGCCGATCGTGTCGGCTGGCGCAAGAACGGGAACCCAGTTCCATTTAGAAGCCTCCCTCCCTCTCTTCTTTCCTCTCCTACAGGAAATTCCCCGGTTTGGATGGTGATTTTTTCGCTAGGACCAGCAGGGTACGACGAGTGGGATGCTCTCGCACAAAGACTTGTAGAGTGTATGTAAGAGATCCACTCTGACAAAAAGCTTTATTTCAGAGCCTCTCCACACGAAAAAACAGGTGTTTCAACCCACAGCATGGGTAGTGATGTCAAGATTGGTAAGATAACCCACGCAGCTTGAGTGGCAACTAATCAGCCAGAGGAGAACCAGAACCCACGGGTTCAGCAGGAAGTGCTGAAGCACATCACCGTAGGTAAAAAGCTAAGAACCTTCCTCCCCCCTCGCGTGGTCTTAGAATCAGGTTTGGTTTCAATCTCCAAAGGAGATTCGCTTTAGTTTAAACCTGCTCCTCCTAATTGGCGCTTCGCTGGCTTTGTGGATCAGCGGCTGTTTCAATCTCCAAAGGAGATTCCCTTTAGTTTAAACAACATTGCATAATGTTAATCCTTAATTTCTAAAAGACAGTTTTAATATCATCTATTTTTACTCTTCCAAACGACCAATAATTAATAGATTGATGAGGATGCGAGTTGCATGGCAGGATGAGCCATGCTTTCAAGAGTAGGGTGTGTTAGCTCTCTTCGTAACGCACCGCCTAATCATACATTCACATATAGCGGTGCGTTACAGCGCACCAAGAGTACAGTTAGTGGCAGTCCTCCATAGCCAGTGCTATTAGGCACCCTACATCAGGATTTTGCCCTTAAGTTAGTTAACAAGTAGGTTGGGTATCGTTCAGGTTAATGCTCCTCGATTCTCTTGATAGCCAAGCTCCAGAATTTTGACCTTTAATATAAGCAACTCCCCGATACTTGAGATTCACAATAGAATCAGGGACAGTGGGGTTAACCGACTGTTTTATTTTGTAAGTTGCACCTCGATAATTGCCAGTAATTTGGCTCTCTACCGTTTCGATGAATTGAGAATTAGCTTCGTAGAAATTGCCACGATATTGTAATTTCATTTTCATAATATTCTTGGAGTAAAGATTGAATCAAAAAGATTTTGATTAATTAAAACAATAAAGAAACAAGCTAAGAGATACATTCACTTTCTGTGCCTAGTTGATGGCAGAGGTTAGTCAAAGCGATCGCACAACTGTGTACTCGCCATTGCACAAGAGTGCAACCTAAGAGAGAGCTGACAGGTTAAAAGATTTAAGTTTTGCCAAAGTTAAGAACTTAAAAGAGCCATGCCTCTGCATCCAACCCTTGTGAATTGATAGCACAATTAAGCCCAGCCAATAATCTTGGGTTAACCAGCGTTGTACTGAAGGTAAATGATGGGAAGGCTTAATTGTGCTGGGCTCTACCGAACATGGTATGTAAAATAAACTGAAATTAGCTGGCAAAATGCCAAGTCAGAAAACTTCTTAATTTGAAATTGTTGAAGTTTCTAAACCCATAACCTCTTCGTT
>NZ_JACJOK010000095.1:0-25473 GCF_014695505.1 Trichocoleus sp. FACHB-90 | reverse complement strand
ACCCAGTCTGGGGCTGCTTTTTTACTGCATCTACTTAATCACAATCAATCCCAGAATTCAAGCCCCGCAACAAATGTCACTTCTTATACCTATTCTGTTTCTGCTATTTTGATTAGCCATTTTTAACATTTTTACATAACAAGTTCGGTAGAGCCAGAATTCTTAACTCCTCACTTTTCTCAATTACCTGTTTTTAACTTGCTCTTTTAACAGAGCCGTCAGCATACAGTTCCAACGGCACCAATTCGACTTTTCCGTTTACTTTGACTTTAGAGTAGACAATTCTTACAAAGGGAGCTTGGTTTTGGTTGTAGCGAGACATATAAACCTCCTCGCAAAAATTGATTCTTTGATTCTTTTAACTCAACTGATTAGCTTTTATCTTTAGACCTACTTCCTTTATACAAAAAGTCTTTTAAAGATTCCGAAAACAGGACAGAATTTTCGATTAAGATTCTGTAAAACCTTTAAAGTGGTGGAAGTAGAGTCGGACAATCTAAATCCTTATAAATCTAAAATAAATCCGCCAGTCTATCCTGTCATTAACCCTCTGGCTTAAGTCCGCAGATACAGGGGAACGCTTACACCTGTACTCGATATCTGCAAAAAGGTAAGCGGCTGAACTGATTATCAAAAGACTTGCATTAGCGCGATGCTAACCAGTAAAAGAACCAGATTCCCACCAGGTTAGCAACAAGATCAGACAAAGTGGAGGTGCGAAGGGGTGAAAGCATCTGCAAACTCTCATCCACAATAGCAAAGATGGTAACGAGAATTGGGCCAAGTGGCAGGGTAATTGCCAAAGGCCAAGTTTTAATCATGCGCTTACCGAGAGATTTATGAGCTAAGTAAGAGGCAATTCCTAATAAGATAAAGTGTCCAATTGTGTCATAGAAGGGAATTGCTGAGATTTTGACAGGGAGAATGCCCCGATAAGCTAAGACAATAATTGTTAGCAGAATAAGGAAGTAAAGGCAAAAAGCCAAAATCCAGCGTTGAGTTGATTTCATTCCCATTCCTTGAGAAGGTAATATAGCTAAGTGAGTAGCCCGGGCATCACGAGAGCGACAGGTAATATTTAGGATTGCTATAGAAATATCTACATCACAAAAAAAGAGCGTTCCAGAAGTAACGCTCTTTTTGGTCATGGTTCATGGCTTATTGCCATGAACTATCGTGTATTTGTTAGGCGTGGCGATTGACTTCTTCTTGCAGCCAGGAATCGACAGGTTGCCCATCTCGACGGCGCAGTTCAATTTCGATAGCGATCGCTTCTATCGCTCCCGGCGCTGCTGGTTTCTGATGGAAAATGATATCGTAGGCTGCGGGATCTTCATTCCGTTCCTTCAACCAATCCTGCACTTTCATCGTGGCAAAAAAAGCTTGCCCGTCCTGAAACATCCGGCTAACTTGCATTTGTATTGTGTAGGGATTAATTCGTGCCATAGATTTCTGCCTTTCTAAATTGGGTTAAGTGGTAAGAGGGGGAAGGGTATAACAATCTTTTAACTCAGGATTCAGTTTTGATGCCAATGAGTAGATAAGTGGTCATTTCTCCCTTTCCTTTGATTTGGATAGAACCTCGCTCCTGTAAGTGATACTTATCGTGTAAGCACTCTTTAGTTGCAGCAGTTAGTTGAATAGACCCAGGCTTACCGTGAGATTCCATGCGGCTAGCGATATTAACAGTGTCTCCCCATAGATCGTAGATAAATTTTTTCAGACCGATTACTCCCGCCACAACTGGCCCAGTGTTGATGCCAATGCGGATGCTGAAGTTTAAACCATTGGCGATATTGAATCGGGTAATTTCATTTTGCATATCAAGAGCCATTTGCGCGATCGCTTCCGCATGATCCTCTCGCGGCGTGGGTAAACCACCAACAACCATATAAGCGTCGCCAATTGTCTTGATTTTCTCCAACCCATGCTGTTCAGCCAATTGGTCAAAAGCTGAGAAAATTTGGTTGAGCAAGTTTACCAGTTCTACAGGCGATGTCTGAGCAGCTAGCTGGGTAAAGCCAACGATATCAGCAAATAACACCGTTACCTCAGCGAAGTTGTCCGCAATAGTACGCTGTTCTTTTTTCAACCGCTCTGCGATCGCTTGCGGTAAGATATTTTGCAGCAGTCGCTCAGCCTTTTCCTGTTCCGCTGTTAAATCTTTTAAAGACGACTCTAAAGCTTCTAGCATCCAGTTAATTGTCCGCGCCAAAATCGATAACTCATCTTTGCCAGCGCTTAACACGCGCATGGAAAGATCCCCACTGCTGCCAATACTTTTAACTTCAGTGCTGAGATAAGCGAGGCGCGACAACACCAATTTTTCTAACAGTAATAGAGTTGCACCAGTAAACAAGATACCTACGACCAAGGTTGATATGCCTAAGCTAACCACTAGATAAGTTAGCAGGAATTGGCTTTGTTGATAAAATTCTTTGGGCAGATCCACTCGTAACAGTAGCGCAGGCTTTCCGTAGATATCCCGTAGCAAAACATATCCCACCACCAAACCATCCCTGAGAGGTTTGACGAGAATGGAAGAATCGGACATTTTGGACAAAGCAGAACGCACCGATTGGAAATCAGAAGGCAATTGCGGGTCGTTTACCTGGTACGCAGTGATGGGCAAATGGGTCAATTTACTTAAATATTGAATTTTTTCAGCATCCAAGTATCGCCCTAAAATCAGCGTCCCCCGACTAGACCCTTGACCTTGGCTATTTAGAATCGGCCCCGCTGCGATCGCCATTGGGCCATCTGGGAGGAGAACTATCCCGGTGAAGCGCTGCTGTTGCTGGGGATTTTGTAGCAGGTAACGATTAGCCGCCAGGTATGTTTGGACGTTTTTGGGAATAGGTACTACCTGGCGCTGCTTTAAGTCGAAGCTGCGACCGATAACTAACTCACCTTTGGAATTGATAAACAGTATCAAGTTGGATTTGAGTGGTCGCAAGGAAAAATCGTTCAGATTTTGCTCGATATAGAGGCTGTTGCCATCCTTAATAAAGTTATAGGTGTCATCCCACACCGCCCATTGATCGTTCAAGGCGCTGAAATCGCTAAGGTAGTTAGAGAGGGCATCTTGAACTCGTTGAGCGTTCCGGTAAGCCTCCCGTTCTTGCAATTTGGCGAAGCCGTTCACCAAGATGGTTGAGGAGGTGACATACAAAACCCCAATCAAACTTACAACGGTCACGCCAATCGCCAGCAGTGTTTTCTCGCGCAGTTTCATGCACCTAAATGAGCGGTCAGCTATGCGGGTACTGACGCGCTACATCCACAACATAACTTAAACCGGAGAAAATTCTCTAATCTAAGACTTGCTTAAGGCTGAGTGGAATTGTGTCTGAGCGTTTTTAAAGATATATAATCCGGTAATTTCCCCTTATATCTTTTTGACCTTCTCGTAGCTAAATAATGACAATATATAGGTTTGGTTGAGGTAGGAAACCCAACTATTCTTTTACATGGGTTGAGTTTCGCTTACCCTCAATGCAACTTACTATAAGCCGAGATACACAACTTCTTTAATAAGTCGGGTATCTGAAGCGCTGGCACCTCACAACTCAAATCGGATTGCTATACTGCTTCAATTGCTTATTAAAATGCAGATGTTTGTGTTGCTTTAGTCACAGCTTTTAGATAACAAAATAAATCGCTTAGACGCTGCATAACGCTAAGGTAAAGACTAGAAGAGAAGATTTTGTAAGGTGGGAAAAAGCCCACCCTACGGGACTTATTGCAAACCTTCAAGAAGCTGGGTGCGTGCTGTTTCTAAGGCTTCTTTCAGCTTACTTGGAGCGCGTCCGCCAGCTTGCGCTAAGTTGGGTCGTCCGCCGCCACCGCCGCCGCAAATTTTCGCGATCGCGCCGATAAATTTGCCAGCTTGCAATCCTTTTTTATTGACATCTGGGCTAAAATGTGCCACAAAACTTACTTTGTCTGGTTCGGGAATTGATGCTAAGAATACGGCACCATTGCCCAATTTTTGCAGCAATCTTTCAGCCGCAGTTTTTAGGGATTCTGCGTCAACTTCTCCCAATTCGGCAACTAGAATTTTGAAATCGCCGACTGTTTGGGCTGTGCTGAGTAATTGGTCGGATTTAGCAAAGGCGAGTTCTGCTTTTAATCCTTCTAATTGCTTTTGGGAGGCTTTGAGTTCGTTCTGGAGGTTGGTAATTCTGTCGGGGATTTCTTCAGGTTTGACTTTAAAGCGATCGCTTAACTCTTTAACCACTTTATCCCGGACATTCAAGTATTCCAGAACTGCTGGCCCGGCGACAGCTTCAATTCGTCGGATACCTGATGCTACTCCCGCCTCGGAGACTATTTTAAATAGCCCAATTTCAGCGGTATTACTCACATGAGTACCGCCGCACAATTCCATAGAAACGCCGGAAATATCTAATACCCGCACCTCATCGCCATATTTTTCCCCAAACATCGCGATCGCGCCTTTTGCTTTTGCCTCAGCTATGGGCAATACTTCAGTATGGGCGTGGTGTGCTTCTGCAATCCAAGTATTAATCTGTTCCTCGATTTGTTGCAACTCTTCTGGTGTCACGGGACGAGGACAGTTAAAGTCAAAGCGCAGCCTGTCGAAAGCCACCAAAGAACCAGCCTGAGAAATTTCGTCATCGACAAACTTTTTCAAAGCTGATTGTAATAGGTGAGTTGCTGTGTGGTGCGCTTGAACGCGACGACGACAAGCTAAGTCAATTTGGGCGGTAACGGTATCTTCTAACCGCAGCGTACCCCGTTCGATGCGACCGAAGTGGACAAAGAAATCGGATTCTTTTTTGACATCTTCAACTCGTACCAAAACTGAATCGCCGGAAATGTAACCGCGATCGCCTATTTGTCCCCCTGATTCTGCATAGAATGGGGTTTGATCGAGGATTATTTGTACGCTTGTTCCCGCTTCCGCCGCTTCCACAGAGAAACCCTCTACAAGTATTGCTTCTACCTGGGATTGGCTGACGGGTTGGGTATAACCGAGAAATTCAGTAGAGTGGATATCCTCAGCTAATTTATCGAGAGAACCTTGTACGGTTAAATCGATAGTTTCGTGGGCTGATTGCGATCGCGTTTGCTGTTGTTCCATCGCTACATTGAAACCTTCCACGTCTACGGTAATTCCTTCTTCTTCAGCAACTTCTTGAGTTAGTTCTAAGGGGAAGCCGTAGGTGTCGTAGAGGGTAAAAGCACTTTCACCGCTAATTTCGGTTTTTCCTTCTTTCTTAACTTGCTGGATAATTTCCTCCAGCAGTTTTTCGCCTCTTTCCAGAGTTTTGAGAAAGCGGGTTTCTTCTCGTTGCAATTCAGCTTTAATTTGTGCTTCTCGGATACGGACGTTGGGGTATGCAGATTCGGAAAGCGCGATCGCAGTCTCTGCCACTTTCGTTGTAAACTCACCTTCAATGCCAATCAGCCGCCCGTGACGTACTACGCGCCGAATTAATCGCCGTAAAATATAACCCCGTCCAATATTCGAGGCGCGGATTTCATCAGCTATCATGTGGACAACTGCCCGGACGTGATCGCCAATTACCTTCAGAGAAACTTTGGTTTTCTCCTCGCTGCTGGCGTAGTCAATTCCGGCAATTTGGGCTGCTGTTTTGATAATTGGGAAAATCAGGTCTGTTTCGTAGTTATTCGGAACTTTTTGGAGGATTTGCGCCATCCGTTCCAGTCCCATTCCGGTGTCGATATTCTTATTAGCAAGCGGTGTTAAATTACCTTCTGTATCCCGGTTGTACTGCATGAACACCAAGTTATAAAACTCGATGAACCGAGTATCATCCTCTAGATTGATGTGTTCGTCGCCGCGTTCCGGGTGGAAGTCATAGTATATTTCTGAACAGGGGCCGCAAGGGCCAGTAGGGCCAGATACCCAGAAGTTATCATCTTCTCCCAGACGCTGGATGCGCTGTGGCGAAACGCCAATTTTATCCCGCCAGATGGCAAATGCTTCGTCATCTTCCCGGAAGACACTCACTACAAGGCGTTCTGGGGGTAAGCCAAAGACTTGTGTTGACAGTTCCCAACCCCAGGCGATCGCTTGTTCTTTGAAATAATCCCCAAAGCTGAAATTTCCCAGCATCTCAAAAAATGTGTGATGTCGGGCGGTGCGTCCTACGTTTTCGATATCGTTGGTGCGGATGCACTTTTGCGAGGTGGTGGCGCGGGGAAATTCGGGCGATCGCTGTCCCAAAAATATTGGCTTAAATGGCAGCATCCCAGCGATCGTCAGCAGTACGGTGGGATCTTCTGGTACCAGAGAAGCACTCGGCAAAATTTGATGTCCACGAGAAGCGTAGAAGTCGAGGAATTTTTGCCGAATTTCACTACCGCTAAGGAACTGGGGAAAAGAAGACATGGGAGTTTACAAGGGATTGTCGGTCAACGTGTTATCTATTTTTACATTTGTTTATGCCTTGTTGCATCACCTCCAGCCTTAGAGTAGCAATCCTAGTAAAAGTTGCAATTGTTTAATGGTTAACTGCAATTGGTAAAAATACATCAAGTTTGGTAAATTCAGCAGATCCTCCAGTGAAGGGGATGTTAATTTAATAGTGGACACCAGGAAGTGAGAGATAAAGAGGAGGAAGATGAAACGAATGGGCGACATAGGCGCGGTGTCCCCGGTCTGTGACCCAAGTGCAGCAGTAACCCACCAAGCATAGATGGTAGTGGCAAACGCCTTTAGAAGGCAACGCCAAACCAGGGTCTAAGAAGAGACGACCATGCGGGAAAAGTGAGAGGTGAAGCTGCCTAATTGTCCACCCTAGTAGTTGATGTTTAATTTTTGAAAAAACTAACTCTTTCGTTTTAACGGGCTTAGTCGCACTTGACTAAGCCCAAAAATTTTTTATAGGGGTTTTTAATAGGTTCATCGCTTAAGATAGATTTCTTTCTATTCATCCAGCGGTAGGATAAAGGTTTGAAAATAACCGCAATTATTTGGGATTAATCGATGGCACTTAAAGTAAAAGTTCCCACTATCGTCTGTAATGGCTGTGCAGAAACGATTACCGAAACTATCCAGACTATGGAACCTGATGCCAAGGTGGAAGTGGATGTACAAGCCAAGACGGTGACAGTGGAAGCTGAAGCTTCTGAAGAGACAATTAAACAAGCGATCGTGGCGACAGGTCACACTGTTGAAGGTTATCAATAACCTTACGAAGCAACGCTTGCATTAATTATCAGCCAGTTAGGTGATGCCCTAGCTGGCTTTTATGTTTATTAAAAATTAATACAAACTACACCTCATCTGGGTAGAACTAGAGTAAGCAATTACGCCTAAGTTCCTCTGGAATTATCAGATGATTTCTTCTGGTGGATCTAGCTGTTTGCCTCATCGCACGAAAAATTTTATCTCTAGCGGATGGCACAGGCGGGGTGAAGTACAGATATAGAAGCGCGATCGCGTTTCCCTTACCGGGTGCATCCCAGTTTTGCAAAAATACCAGGCGATTGGAAATCGCAGCTACACAAACAAAGTCCGCCTGCGCGGACTCAATTGGGCCTGGGTCGGCAGGCTTCGTTTGTGGAGCATCGAGACTTCCAGTCTGTGGGCGATTTACAAATACGGGATGCTCCCTCCCTTACCAGCATTCACCTGAACACTGGCAATAAACAGCTATCATCTGCCAGCATAAATATAAAGGCTCTGCTTACAAGCGCTTCAAGAACCTGGGGCTGTGGCGGTTTTTCTGTGAAGATTTCAGAAAGTTGCCCGTCAGCAGTGGAATCGTCATCTTGAAGACTTGTAGTATCCAAATGTAACAAAATGTAAAAGAAGTGTTAAGGATAAGGTTACAGTCTGGTCGTGCTACCTGGTTAAAGTGTATAACCTCAAAAATAATTGGCTGCACTTGTCCCACAATATGCACGCTTATCTAGTATCAGGGTCTTTTGCCTGTTCGTTTCTGTCGTTGCTCTAATTATCTCTAGTGGTTAAAGTTCCCACAATTTGTCAGCAGGAACAGCGCCCTGATTCTCCAAGTATACCTACGCTAATGGATGCTTTTGTTCTGGTCGTTGGAGGTGATGCCTTTATTGCCACATTTCTCAAGCGGATTAGCGATTTAACCGCTCTCCGGGTGGAGGCACTCTCTCAGATGGATGAGGTAATGCCGATGCTTGATAACCGGCTGCCTCATCTTGTAATTGTGCAGGCAAGCTTTGAAGGCAGTCTGGAATTATGTTGTCAGATAAAACAACAAACTCAGGTTTCCGGAATTTACTGCATCCTTGTAGAAGATCGTCCCCAGATTACCCGTGAACGGACTCTCTGGGATCGACAAGGGGAAATGGCACTTTCTTGCGAAGCTTTGGAAAAGGGGGCAGATGCTTATTTGCAAATTGCTCCTGTTAGAAAAAAAAGTGCAGCCCTTGTACAAAAAGAGATGCAGTTGCAAAATCGCTTGCTGGTGGCGCAAATTCAGGCGGGATTACGGAAGGTGCAAAACTATCGCCAGCTGATGCGAACTAACGATTTATTATCAACAATGGCGCTGGCTGACCCTTTGACGGAATTAAATAATCGTCGCGCCTTAGAATGGGAGTTGCCCCGACAAGTTCAAAATGCTCGTACTCGCTTACGTCCGCTAAGCTTGGTAATTTTAGATGTGGACTTTTTCAAGTCTATTAATGATAACTACGGACATTTGGTAGGCGATCGCGTTCTCCAACTTCTCTCCGCCCGTCTGCTGCACAATTTGCGCTTTCAAGACACTCTCTTCCGCTACGGGGGTGAGGAATTTGTCGTTATTCTCAGCAACACAGATGCCCAAGAAGCTCCTATGGTAGCTCACCGCTTGCGTCGTCTGATCGGCGACCAACCTTTCAGTATTAATCCCACAACGGCGCTGAATATTACTATCAGTTTGGGATCAAGCACTCTCAATGACGCGGACGATCCTAAAGGTGTGAGTTTGCTGCAACGCGCCGACGAAAATCTGTTGCAAGCTAAATCTGATGGTCGCAACCGAGTTGTGAGTGAGTGAAGTGTATTTTACTCACTACTGGCTGGTGCTGAGCTGGGTATTATTTAATTTTGAAAACTTGTTAAGTAAAAAATATTAGCAGATATTTCTTCCTTATCGACTTCAGTATATCAGAAAAATATAGTCAAGTCTAGCGGGTTAGAAAAGAAATTTTAGTAATTAGTTATTAACAACAGACAACTAATTACTAACAATATATTGCCCAATTACCTGATAGCAATCTTCCACTGAGGCGCGTTCTTCCATTGCAGCTACCAACGCTTGGTAAGCCTGAGAGTTTTCCTCAAGCAAAGTACGTGCTTGTAAAGCACTGGCACGCTCTTTTTGCTCTTGGTTGCTGACGGGAATTCCCAACTGTGTCAAAGCATATCTGATTTTCTGGCGATCTTCCGCGCCTCCCTCTGCACTTCCATAAACTATAGTTTCGGCGGCGATACCAGCCATCCAGACGGTGCAGAAGCGATCTAGGATAACTTGCATTTCCCAAGGTGAGGGGAAGTCTTGCTGCAATTTGTGGGTATCAAATGTCACTCCTCCAAGTCCGGAAATTCCTTGTCGGAAGGTTTCCCAGGCGCTGAGGGTGTAACCTGTGATCGGAATTTCGAGTAAGTAAGCGACGAGGAAGTGTCCGGCTTCGTGGCGCAGGATGCGATCGCGATGTTGGGGATTTTTCCCGGCTAACAAATCCAAAAAGATTGTACCAGCTTTACCTTGGAAGGTGAGGGTGTCGAGGGTGAAGAGTCCCATGATGCCAAAAGTAGCGATCGCGGGGATTGCTGGTGATATGTTAAACATTGGCCCCAGCAGACTAGAAAGCGTAATTGCAAAGACACCAATGGCAATTAAATTTAGGGCGGTTTGCTGCATTTTTTAGGGGCTGGGGACTGGGGAGGAGGGACTAGGAACTGGAAACTGGAGAGTTGGGACTGGGGAGGAGGGACTGGGAACTGGGAACTGGAGAGTTGGGACTGGGGAAGGCTTAGTTAATTGTGATTGCTGAGTGTTTTCGGAATTTTTGGCTTTGTAGAATGTTTCTAGGCTGTGGCTATCGCCGACAAAGCGCCAGTGCCAAGGCTCATAACTAACACCTTGGGGATTATTTTTGGGAAATGATATTTCAAAGCTATAGTATGGCGCATTTTTCACAAGCCACTTGAAGGCAGCTGTATTTTCAAATCTGGGGCTGAGATTTGTTGCCGGAACGTTTCCGTCGCCAATATCTACCGCATAGCCAGTATGATGTTCGCTGTAGCCTGGAGGCGCACTGACTTTAGCTCGTTCGCTAGCTGACTGTCCCCGTTGCGCTTTGGTATCAAAAAATAAGTGCTTCTGCTCATAAATAGAGCGGAAACCGGAAATTGGAACTATATTAACACCCGACGCTCGTGCTGCTGCTACCATTGCTTGAAATTGTTTAGCAGCAGCTTTACGCATTTTCAGGCGACCATTAAATGAAATTGGTTGCAGGTCTGAGGCGGGTGCTTCCGGGTAGGAAAAGTGTCCGAAGATGGTAGCTTGGGCTGTTGCTGTGGGCGTTGGACTGGTTTGAGTGGGATTCGGTTGGGAAGTTGACGCACTCGACTGGGGTGTGGGACGAGGTAAGAAAATACCCACAAGCAAAGCGATCGCTCCTAATCCTAGCAAACCGCCAAGTAATAGTATCGGCTTCAATCGTCGCCGACGTTTAATTTTAGGTGTATCCCGCAACGCCTCTGGAATATCGTCTATCGGCGGTACTGAGGTTTCTGGGGGTTTTCCAGGTATACCCGCGTTATCCAAAACAGCCACTCCTATTAATTTTTAGTGGTTAATTTTTAGAATCACAACAGCAGTGAGACTGAACTTTACTTATATCAACCAAAATCCCGTCTATACAGGAATTTTAAACGCACGTCGGTCTATCAACATCTGTTGTGTATTCCCTTCTTCATCTTTAAGCGTGATGCTTAACATAAATAGAGACTGGCAAAGTAGCATACAGGTGCCAGTCTACTACTATTGTTTACAACTCAGGAAATCATGCCCCCTCTAGTAACTCAGCTTTTAGAACTTTATCTGCGGCTGGGTGGCAGTGTCCTGCTGGGATGGATTTTAGGTCGCCAACTGCCCAAAGTGGTTCCGGCATATTTAGGCAAATTTCTCTTTTGGATTGGCGTACCGATCAGCATTTTTGCCTTTCTGCGCCACGCCGATTTATCCGGCCCAATTTGGATTGCATCGGTCGCCGCTTGGGTGGCTATTTTCTTCGGCGCTGGCTTAGCTTGGATCTGGATTGTCTTGCAAGGGGGGAAAGAAGGGATTGGAGGCTGGGGACTGGGGGCTGGGGACTGGGGACGGTTGACTGGGGGACAGAATAATGCAGATGTTTCTTCAGAGTCACCTAATCCCCAATCCCTTCTTTGGAGTAAACCAACTCAGGGAAGTTTCCTCTTAGCCTCAATGGTTGGTAACACTGGGTATCTGGGTTATCCGGTGACGCTGGCTTTGGTGGGTTCGCAATACTTTGGCTGGGCATTATTCTACGATTTGCTTGGCACTACGTTAGGGGCTTACGGTTTGGGTGTTGTCTTGGCTGCACGTTTTGGGATGGCGGCGCAAAGTCACTGGAAAATCCTTCAGGCTGTGGTGATTAATCCGGCGTTGTGGAGTTTTGCCTTGGGGTTGATTTTTCGCAACTTGCCGTTATCTAACCCTGTCGAGGAAAGTTTGCGGTTGTGCGGTTGGGGTGCAGTGGCTTTGTCTCTGGTTTTAATTGGAATGCGCCTGAGTCAGCTTTCTGACTGGGATAGTCTGGGGCAGGCTTGGGTCAGTTTGGGGATTAAAATGCTGCTGGTGCCAATGCTGTTGGGTCTTGGATTATTGCTGCTGGGTGTAAGCGGTTCGCCTCTGTTGGTCATTGTTTTACAAATGGCTATGCCTCCAGCGTTTGCTACTCTGATTTTGGCGGAAGCTTACGATCTTGACCGCAATTTGACGGTGACAGCTTTGGCTGTGGGATCTACAGGTCTGCTTTTTACTCTGCCAGTTTGGTTGTTGTTGTTTGGTCGGTAGTTAGTTGTGATTAGTTTAATCAGCCACCTTAACAGGGGTAGTGTGCGGGGTAAGGGGTTAGGGGTGGGGAGGGAAAAAGGCTCAACTTGGAGTAACTCCAATAAAAGATTGAGTGCAAAGTCGATTTCAGCAGCACATTGCCGATAGGTGGATAAAGATTTGCCAACGGGATCGCTAATATCTAAGGAATTTTGCGATCGCACAAATTCTTTGAGGGTGAAAGTTTTGGCGATAATTTCGGGAAATATAGCGATCGCTACATTTTTATGAAACCTCGTCATTGTCAGCACCAAATCTGCCCACTCGATTAGTTCTGGATTTATCCCAACTGGTTCGCGATCGCACTCAATACCGTACTCTAACAACACGGTTACAGCATGGGGTGAAACTGGAAAACTCTTAAATTTATGAAGTCCCGCCGATTGCACCTCAATTTCACACCTTTGCCCCAGTTCCCCAATCTTTTTCCGAAATAGCTCTTCTGCCATCGGGCTGCGACAGGTGTTTCCAGTACAAACAAATAGAACTCGCATCTTAGAAGTGAGTGGAACGATGGTTTATGCCAGTATGCTACGACTGATGCTCCCATCCCCTGACTTGTTAAATAAATCAACTACAAATTATTAGTATAAAAAATATTTTTCTTGAACTCTGTTTTGATATTTTTATATCTGTCAGGAAACCTCAACAATTTTATTGAGAATTATTTTTAATAAATTAACGCATTCACGATGTTTCAGGGCTTGCTTAATTTATTTCATTTTGCTAAGCTAATAAAATTATTTTATAATTCTGATTTTATAATTAATACTATTACCCATAAGGATTGGATTATAACTATAGTAACCTAAAACCCTTGAAATAGCGTAGAAATTGCCGGCTCAAACCGAAAATTTTCCCATAAATTTTTCCGTGTCGAATTAACACCCTCTCAGAGAGGGCTGTTGACAAATACCATTAGTTGTGCAGTAGCCTTTTAAAAGCTAATAGCTACTCGCTAACTGCTAATTGCTGATAATTCGCTGCCAACTCAGCGGGACTAATTTGCTCGTATTTTTCAAAAGGCTGGTGAATCCAAGGGTCGTCTGGGAGATAGTCGGCGTAGTAGTCAGGCGCGATGACCGAGCAAGCTTTCCACCAGATGACGGCGGTACGAATTTCCTCAACATCAGCGGCAAAGTGCTGCTTCAGCCAGGGGATAGTTTCCCGGAGGGTGACACCAGAATCTACCAAGTCATCGACTAAGAGGACTTTGTTGCCTAACTTGGCGGTTGTCATCGTCAGGGTGTGGGAGAAACTAAGAGAACCCCGGACGCGATCGCCTGGGCCACCGTAAGAAGTGATAGCTAAAATCGCCAACGGTTTGCAGTAAATCCGCGATAAAATATCACCCACCCGCAGACCGCCCCTCGCAAGGCAGACAAGCTGGTTAAACTCCCAGTGGGATTGATAAATCTTCACCGCCAACTGTTCAATCTTTTGGTGATAATCTGACCAAGAAACGTAAAGGTCTGCCATGAGGTGTGCGATTTCGATCTAATACTAAGTGGCGAGCCATTTATTTTATTATGAGCGCAAGCCGTTATGAACAATTCTTCCCCCGAAAACTATCCCCAACCAACTCCTGAAAATGACAAGCTGGACTTCAAAACAAAGCTGGCTTATGGTGCAGGGGATTTAGGCCCAGCGATTACTGCCAATATTGCCGTATTTTTCCTGCTAATTTTCTTTACTAATGTTGCTGGTATCCCGGCGGGGTTAGCGGGTAGCATTCTGCTGATTGGGAAAATCTGGGATGCCGTTAACGATCCTTTTGTGGGGGTGTTGACGGACAAAACGAAATCTCGTCGTTGGGGTCGTCGTCTTCCCTGGATATTTTATGGAGCTATTCCTTTTGGAATATTCTTTTTTTTACAGTGGATTGTACCGCGATTTAGCGGCGAACCAACGGTTCAAATGTGGGGGTTGTTTTGGTATTACGTGGCGATTGGGGTTTTGTCTCAGGTGTTTTACACCGTTGTGAATTTACCTTATACCGCACTTACTCCAGAACTAACTCAAGATTACAACGAACGCACCAGTCTTAATAGCTTTCGCTTTACTTTTTCCATTGGCGGTAGTATTTTATCGTTGATTTTAGCGAAAGTTATTTTTGAGAACATTGCTGACCGCCAGCAACAGTATGTCGTTTTAGCGGCAGTTTGTACAGTAATTTCGGTTCTATCATTATACTGGTGCGTTTTCGGAATACGCGATCGCGTTATGTTTTTTGAACGCAGACGCACTGAAACTGAACAACCAGCATCTCTTCCCATTGGCGAACAGCTAAAAATCGTTTTCAGCAACCGTGCTTTTCTCTTTGTTATCGGTATCTATCTTTGTTCCTGGTTAGCTGTACAGTTGACAGCCAGCGTTATTCCCTACTTTGTCGTCAACTGGATGCGCCTCAAAGAATCAGATGTCCCAAGTGTGCTTATTGGGGTTCAAGGTACCGCCCTTTTAATGCTATTTGTCTGGAGTGCTTTGAGTAAGCGATTTGGTAAAAAAGCTGTTTATTTTATGGGAATGAGCGTATGGATAATAGCACAAGCTGGACTATTTTTCTTACAGCCTAATCAAATAGGTTTAATGTACCTTTTAGCGGTAATGGCAGGTTTTGGTATTTCCACAGCTTATCTCATCCCTTGGTCGATGATGCCAGATGTCATAGAACTCGATGAACTACAAACCGGACAACGCCGAGAAGGGATTTTTTATGGTTTCATGGTTTTGCTGCAAAAATTCGGTTTAGCCTTCGGGTTATTTTTAGTGGGAATGGCTTTAGAAACATCTGGCTTTAAAGAAGCTGTTCCAGGACAAAGTATGCTACCAGTACAACCAGATTCGGCACTACAAGCTATCCGCTTTGCTGTTGGCCCTCTACCCATGATTTTTTTGATTGGGGGCTTAGTTTTGGCGTATTTTTATCCGATTACCCGCGAAGTTCACGCAGAAATCTTGCTGAAGCTGAAAGAACGCAAAAAAAGTTAGTAGCTAATTGCTAATAGCTAGTTCCTAGCTGTCGGCTAGGAACTCATTCCAGCCCCCTTACACCCACAAAACTTACAGATAATGTAAGGCGGTCGGCTTAGTTTCCGGCTGGGAATGTCGGAGGCTAGGAAAACGAAATTTTTTTATTTCAACTACTAGACTTTACTCTATTTTCTCTGATATAATGATTTTGATAAGGAAGAAGTATCTCGCAATATTTTATTAAATAAGATTTCTATTATTTAATCTAGGCAGCTCCAAAAGTTAGCTGCGATACAGATTAAAAACTTTTTTAAAACTTTTTAATCCTTGCACTGAGTATCAGCATCATCGATTAAGCTAAAAACTAATCGAAAGATAGCTAATCCCTACAAAATGCCCCAAAATAATCACAACGCGGTTGAATTTGACAACGTTACCTACTCGGTAAACGGACGACCCCTGATATCAAATCTCAGTTTCAGCATCCAGCAAGGTGAGACGCTGGTGTTACTGGGAAGGAGTGGCTGCGGCAAGACCACCACAATGAAGTTAATTAATGCCTTGCTGATGCCAACAAGCGGGGAAGTCAGGGTTGAAGGAATTTCGACCAGAGAATGGAACCCGATTAAGTTGCGGCGGCAAATTGGCTACGTAATTCAAGAAACTGGCTTGTTTCCCCATTTCACCGTAGAACGGAATGTAGGATTAGTGCCTGCGCTGGAGGGATGGAAGAGCGATCGCATCCGCCAAAGAGCCTCCGAACTATTGCACCTAGTTGGCTTAGATCCCCAGAAATTTGCACCCAGATATCCCCACGAACTCTCAGGAGGACAAAGACAGCGCGTAGGCGTAGCACGCGCCTTAGCAGCAGATCCGCCAATTTTGCTAATGGATGAACCCTTCGGCGCACTAGATCCCGTCACCAGGTTGGAAATTCAGCGCGAAGTACGTCAATTGCAACAGCAACTGAGTAAAACAATTGTCTTTGTCACTCATGACATTCAAGAAGCATTTATTTTAGCTTCCAGAATTGGTTTAATGCACGAAGGACGCTTAGTAGTGCTGGGTACCCCAAGTGAATTTTTGCAATCAGAAGCAGAGGAAGTTCGCGCCTACACTCAATGTTTGCAAGCTGGAAACCCAATTTTGGCTAATGGCTAATTGGTGAATAATACCCATTATCTATTACCAGGCTTAAAATAATGAATTTGAATAATTTTTTCAACTTGTATGGTGCTGAACTCTTTCAGTACACGCGGGAACATTTGTTCTTGGTAGGAGTTTCTATTGGGATTGCTATTTTGTTGGGAATTCCGCTGGGAATTTTGTGTACTCGCACCAAATTCCATCAACTAATTTTAGGCTTTGCCAACGTCATGCAAACAATTCCCAGCCTGGCACTGTTTGGCTTTCTCATCCCGCTGCCATTGCTAGGAGGAATTGGTGCGCGTCCAGCAATTGTTGCCCTTGTACTATATTCCCTACTACCGATTATTCGCAACACTTACACAGGTATTATTAAAGTAGATCCAGCCATCCGCGAAGCTGGTAGAGGCATGGGAATGACAGATTGGCAACTATTATTTCAAGTTGAGTTGCCGCTGGCTTTAGGCTTTATTTTAGCAGGTGTGCGGGTGGCAACAGTAATTTGTATTGGTGTGGCGACAATTGCCGCTGTAATTGGTGCTGGTGGACTAGGACAATTTATTTTCCGAGGTGTGGCAATTTTAGATAATAATTTGATTTTGGCGGGTGCGATTCCGGCGGCTTTGATGGCGTTGCTGGCAGATTTTATATTAGGATTGGTTGAGAATGTTTTAACTATAAAAAAATGATTTTTTCAACGCAAAGGTCGAAACAGAGGTACTTATTAGATGCTAATTTTTAATTCTTATCTCTGCGTTCATTGGCGTTCATTGGCGTTGAAATAACGATTATGAAGCGATTTCTGTCTATAATTTGTCTGTTAGCGATCGCAGGTTGCAGCCATAACTCGAATCGGCGCATCGTCGTCGCCTCAAAGAATTTTACTGAGCAAATTATCCTGGGTGAACTTTTGGCGCAAGCAATTGAAGCCAAGACAGATTTGCAAGTTGATCGCCGTCTCTATTTGGGCGGTACGTTTGTTTGTCATCAAGCTCTAATTTCTGGACAAATTGATGCTTATGTAGAATATACTGGCACTGCCCTTACTTCGGTGCTGAAAGAAAAACCAAAGAGCGATCCGAAGGCTGTCTACAATCGAGTCCAACAAGCATATAACCAGCAGTACAATCTGGAATGGACTCCGCCTCTGGGTTTTAATAACACTTTTGCTATGATTGTCCGCAGCGAAGATGCCAAAGCGTTAAATATTCAAACTCTCTCTCAAGCTGCTAAGTTTACACCCAAGTGGCGGGCTGCTTTTGGCTTTGAGTTTAGCGAACGCCCAGATGGGTTTCCGGGTTTAGCCAAAACTTATGGGATAAAGTTAGCACAACCGCCTCTGGTGATGGATTTGGGGCTAATGTACCAGTCAATAAAACAAAAGCAGGTGGATTTAGTTGCTGGTAATTCCACTGATGGACTCATCGACAGCTTGAATCTGGTGGTGCTGGAGGATGACAAAAACTATTTTCCGCCTTACGAAGCTGCGCCAGTGGTACGGCAGGAAGCATTAGCACAACACCCGGAGTTACGTCAAGCTCTGCAACAACTGGGGGGACTAATTTCTGAGAAAGAGATGCGAAGGCTGAATTACCTCGTGGATGGGGAACGCCGGGATGTGAAACAAGTTGTGCGGGAATTTTTGCGATCGCAGGGTTTGTCAAAGAACAGTAACAAATAGATGGGGTAAAAGCTGAAAATATAGAAATGCGTTTGTTACTATAAACAGGGTTTTTGCAAGGGCAACGGTACGCATACATCAAAAAATTTCAGCAGTTGCGTCAAACTATTTAAAAGAGTTCAAGAGACAGAAGCTGATGATAATTGAGAAGGATGAACTGCTGGAGCGATATGCCGCAGGGGAACGGAATTTTAGAGGGGGAGACTTAATTGGAACTTCCCTAAAAGGCACAAATTTAAGCGGAGCCAACTTTCATGAGGGTTCTCTGAGTGAGGTGGATCTCAGTGGAGCGAATCTCAGCGAAACTGGTTTCATGGAAGCATCCCTGAGTGGGGCGAATTTGAGTGGAGCGAATCTGGATGGGGCAGATTTGAGCGGAGCGAATTTGTTTCAGGCAAATCTCAGAGGCGCAAACTTGACAGGGGCAAACTTGAAAATGGCAGATTTGACGGAAGCAGATTTAACTGGGGCAAATCTAGAAGGGGCAAATCTTTGGGGTGCGTTCTTAACGGGCGCTAAATTAAACGATGCCAATCTACCCAAAAATGTATCTCCGTAAATTTACTGACGAATCGGAATTTTGATGATAAACTCGGTTCCCTGTTCTGGTGCAGAAATGCACTCGATTTTGCCATTGTGTTTTTCAACGATGATTTGATAACTGATTGACAACCCCAAACCTGTGCCTTTGCCTGTGGGTTTCGTGGTATAAAAGGCTTCAAAAATCCGACAGCGTACTTCTTCAGTCATCCCAGGGCCATTGTCGATAATCCGAATCGCCACTTGATTGTCGTCTGGCACTTCGGTAGAAATCCGAATTGTTGGGAATGGGGACTGGGGGCTGGGGACTGGGGACTGGGATGAGGATTGGGAATTAGGGGCTGAACAGGGGGACTGGTGACTGAGGAATGGGGAATGGGAATCCTCGCAATTGCCTGTTACTGCTTCCAAAGCGTCAATCGCATTCGAGATGAGATTCATAAACACTTGGTTAAGGAGCCCGGCGTAACACTCTACTACTGGCAACTCGCCGTATTCTTTAACAACGTTAATCCCTGAATATCCGCCTCTAGCTTTTAATCGACTGTGGAGAATCAGCAGCGTACTGTCAATGCCTTCGTGAATATCAACTGTCCGCATCTGCGGTTCGTCAATCCGGGAGAAGTTTCGCAGCGAGTGGACAATTTGCTGGATGCGATCGCTACCCATTTGCATCGAAGACAGAGTTTTGGGAAAATCTGAAATTAGGAAATTTAGATCGATAGCCTCGACTTCTTCTTTAATTTCTGGCACTGGTTGAGGATAATGTTTCCCGTAGAGCTGTAGCAGATTTAACAGATCCTGGGCATATTGATTTGCATAGCTGAGATTGTTGCAAACGAAGTTGACTGGATTGTTAATTTCATGGGCAACACCAGCAACTAACTGCCCTAAATTTGAAAGTTTTTCGTTCTGAATCA
The DNA here is from genome assembly GCF_014695505.1 of Trichocoleus sp. FACHB-90. Taxonomy (NCBI): domain Bacteria; kingdom Bacillati; phylum Cyanobacteriota; class Cyanophyceae; order Leptolyngbyales; family Trichocoleusaceae; genus Trichocoleus; species Trichocoleus sp. FACHB-90. Next base: position 6,106 of record NZ_JACJOK010000095.1, on the reverse strand, counting down.
GAAGGCTCTGAGTTTCCTGAAGTTCGCACAGGGTAAGCTGAAGTTGAGTGGCTTGTTCTCGGAATTTTGCTTCTGATGCCTTTAGGTTCGCCTGGGCTAATTTTCGCCCTGTAATGTCGGTGACGAACCCTTCACAGAAAAGTAATTTACCATCCTTGTCGCTTACTGCCCTCGCATTCTCAGAAATCCAAATAATGCTGCCATCTTGGCGATAAATCTGAGATTCAAACTCACTCACATACTCGCGTTCTTGGAGTAAACTCAGAAATTCGTCACGACGAGTTGCATCTACATACAGCTTGTGCTTGATGTCGGTAAGACTTTCTATCAGTTCCTCTGGTGAAGCATAACCGTAAATCTTAGCCAGCGCTGGGTTAGCACTGATGTAACGTCCGTCTGGTGTTGTCTGGAATATCCCCTCGACGGCGTTCTCAAAAATGCTGCGATACTTTTCCTCAGCTTGCCGCAGCGCCTCTTCTACTAAACGGCGTTCAGCAATTTGATTTGCCAATTCTCGATTAGCCTGCTGTAATTGCATAGTTCGCTTGAGGAGGCTTTTCTGGATTTTTCTCCAACGCTCTACCCAAGTGGGAACATCAGCTGACGAATTGTCACGGCATAGGAACATAGCAGGTCTTTAGAGATGAGTGGCCCCACACCCCAGTATCTGTCTCTACGGGAAAATACGGAGTGATGCTTCTCTCTTGAATCATGTGATTTTTAATGTCATCATTTTGTGATATACATCAGCTTGTTTGGTGACATAAATCGCTGAAATTACCGAGACAATTGCTGTAACTGGGAGCAGCGTTTTTCAGTAAATAGTGATGTGGGGAGCAAAAATAGTTTTGAAAACCTTTAGTCTCGCTGGCGCGATCGCAATTCTGGCTCTCGCTGTCGATATAGCGGCTCTAGCTGCCCGCTTGACAAATTGGCGATTTGACCCATCCCTAAATCAGTTGGAAGTGACTGTGGATGAGGGAACGACACCGCGCTATTTCCTACTAACTCAACCGCCTCGGATTGTTCTAGATTTACCCGATACCGAGTTGGGAAGTGTGGAAACTCAACAATCTTATACAGGACTGGTGCGGCAAATTCGGGTGTCCCGCTTTCAGGCTGGTGTCACCCGAATTGTCATGGATCTGTCGCCAGAGGTGGTGTTGACACCGCAACAGGTGCAACTGCAACAGGTGGGAGGCGATGCCCTACAAGGGCGGCCCCTAGAAGGGGTTCGCTGGGTGTTGCGTCCCCTAATTTCTGGAGTTCAAACCGCAGCGCCTGAAGGCAGCACGCTTCCCCCTGCTAACTTTTTCGGAAGCGATCGCGCTGGTGTGGTGAGCGTACCGCCTCTGAACCCTACAAGCACCGGAGCTAACTTGCCAACCGGAACGCTGCCCCCAGCGAGATTTTCGCCTAATAGTAACGTCTCAGTCAGCGTTCCTCCCCTGCAACGGGAGACAGCACCAACACCAGTAATAGAGTCTCAACCTTCTGTCACCAGAGTGGTTGAATTTGGTCAACCCTTGCCAACACCGAAAATCGCCTCACCTGTGCGCGAAAATAGAGCAGAAGAGTCCTCACTACCATCGCTAGAAATTGATGCAGCGGCACCTGTAGAGAGGCGATTGGCGTATGTCAACCCAAATGTGATGTTGCCTTCTGGAAGCGAGCTGATTTTAAGATATCCGGGAGATAAGATATTAAAATTGCAGGCTGGTTCCTCAAGGCAGGAGGTGTTGCTGCTACAGGAAGAAATACTCGACAAAGCTGGGAATATAATTCTCCCAACAGGCACACAGGTAATTGGGCGCTTTGAGAGCGACCGGAGTGGCAGTCGCTTCATTGCCCAAGCCATTTCTCTCGGCGGACGTAACATTCGCCTAACAGCGCGATCGCCACTTTTGCGACGCGCTCGACAGGTTCCCGAAAACAGTATCGTACCAAATCAAATCCTACAAGTTAAGTTAACCAAGGATTTGCGATAAAGTTGGATTTTTTTGCTAATGGCAATTAAAAATTAGCCATTAGCCATTAGCCATTAACCTTCTAGAATTTGTTTGTTTCCGGTGCTGCTGGGCCTGCTCCCGGCTGATTCAGGAAGAAGTTTTTAGCGCCATCGTTCTGATAGATGCAGCGGATATCCGGCGTACCCTCTAAAGCGCCTGTGTAGCCAAAGGTGTTCATCCGGTTCTTACAATCCCGCACCTGTTCCGATGTCACCAAATTTCTTTGCTCCAGAATAGACCAGTTATTGCTACGCAAGACACAACCGGGACGCATATTCGGCTGAGAAACATAGACATTGAAGGGATTCAGCGTTACATAGACGCGGGTATCCATGACCATAGCACTAGCTCCATACTGTACGCAAAGCTCAGGATTTGGTGCAGCGCGGTCAATAAAATCGCGAGATGCCACGTTTTCTGGAGTAAACGTCGCTGTGGAGCTAAAGCCAATCCCCACCCCAATTCCCAAAATAAACACGCCAGCAATGATGGCGATGGAAGTGTAATTGAAAGGGGATGATTTAGAAGCTTTAGGGGCAGTATAGGGGTCAGAGGTAGGGTATTTAGATTTACGTTTCATCGTCGGTTAGGTAATTTTACCAAACTTAGTAGGGAGCGATCGCACTGTTCTTCTCCTAGTATGACTAGGGATGCAAGGATGAGGTATTACTCCTCATCTTCCTGGTTTCTGCTTTCCCTCAACAGTTGGGAATAAGCATGGGCGACATCTTTCATAGTTTGATACTCTTGTTTAAGCCGTTGGTACTGCGAATCAAAAGCCATCTGCGAGACTTGAAGACTATCCGGATTATATTCAGCAACTTGAACTCCGATTAAAGCTTCTCTAATTAAGCGAACATATATTTTTTGTAACTGTTCGGCTTTTGAAAGCAATTTTTCTACCTGTTTTAATGCTCTGTCATAAGTATCGATTTGGACTGAATATACATCGGAAGTTGATACTAAATTTGCCAAATTATTAATCTTACTATATTGCTCCTCAAGCGCTGACATCTCCGGCTCTATTTGCCAATGTTCTTTAATAATAGGAGCCAATTCTTTTATAGTAGTTAGCTTGGGATCGTTGGTTTTGGATATGGGAGCAATTGCCTGCACATCCTTCAGCTCGTGCCAGGAATAAATGTACTCAACATCACCATTTTGCGTCAGTCTGGGAAAGACTACTTGCACTCGATTCTCCCGCCGAACCATCAAAGGAATTCCATAATTTTTTAGAGGTAGATTGGGATATTTTTGTTCAGCACCTTTCACCAAAACCACAAGGCTACTTTTAATTTGTTTAATTTTGGTTCTACGTTGCTCACTAATAATGTAAGCAAGTGCCAAAATTAAGAATATGAAAAAGATTATCAGAAGTCTTGTCATCAGTGCGATCGCTCCAGTGGTTACTTTCCCTGAGAGTAGGCGTTGTTTTATTTTTACCGATTTTGCCCTTGGTTGACGAGTGGGGATTGGGGATTGGGGATTGGGGATTGGGGATTGGGGATTGGGAATTGGGGATTGGGGATTGGGAAGAGGAAAAAGTCTTACCTAGTCTCTACTCCCTACTGCCTAGTCCCCAGTCCCCAGCCCCCAGTCCCTAGTCCCTAGTCAGTTGAGCGCTTGAGAAATGTAAAGTAGAAATTAAGAAACTCTCTCAATTGGCTGGCATCTGTGAAATCACAAGCGTCCCATAATTTGGGCAAAACCTTTAAAAGCTCCCAGTTTCAAACCCTGATCGCCGACACTCTCACCGTATTTTGGGGGGATTGGTTAGATTTACGGGTTAGGATTCTGCCTGTGGCGGCATCTGGACTCGTATCGCCTCTAATATACATTCTGGCTTTTGGCTTAGGGCTGGGTAGTTCCATCAAGCCTGGTGCAGGAATTAGCAGCAACTACAATAACTACTTAGAATTTATGCTGCCGGGGATGGTGGCGCTATCATCAATGGTGATTAGCTTCACTGGTACAACGTTTTCCATTTGTGGAGAACGCCTCTACACAAAGACGTTTGAGGAAATGCTGCTGGTTCCCGTACATCCTCTAGCTTTGCACTTGGGAAAAATGCTGGCGGGAGTGGTGCGGGGGTTGTTGACGGCGGGTGCTGTAATTGTGGTGGCGGTGCTATTTACCGGAAAAATTTGGAGTTTTTTGAACCCGTTGTTTCTGCTATTGGTGGTGCTGAATTGCGCTGTATTTGCCGGGTTGGGTGTGATTGTCGGGTTAAGCGTGCGATCGCTTGAAGCTGTCGGTCTGTACAATAACTTTTTAATCATCCCCATGTCGTTTTTGGGAGCGACTTTTTTCGATCCTGCTACTCTCCCCGCAGCCCTGAAGGTAATTGTCTATTTCCTACCCTTAACTTATACCAGCATTGGCTTACGCGCTGCTGCCTATTTCCCAGTGTCCCAGTTTCCTTGGTACGCGATACCAGTTTTGCTGGTGGCTGCGATCGCGCTTTCCTTTGTCGGTGCTTATCAATTTGCTCACCAACAAGATTAATAGTAGGGTGAAGCGATCGCCTCAAGGATGGTTTACTGTAGCTTATTCATCTCTACGATTTAGCGCTCTTACAGTCTGAGGCTCCTGTGACACAATCAGTTGCGGATCGCTTTGAAGGGCGTTATTAGAGTTATCCGGATGTTGTATTTTAGCAGTGCGGGGAAGGAAGGCTTGCGGCGCATACCAATTTTCCCCTTGAGCGATCGCTTGCTGTGAGTTGTTAATGTCATCAGCACTGCTGGAGTTTGTAGCCAATTCAGCAAGGGTAGCGATCGCGCCATTTTCCCACACCGCGTGCGACCCATCTATCATCCGATCGGAGTTGTTGATCCCCTTGACGTAGCTTTGCGTTCTGCCAAGCGTTCCCACATCGGTAATGGAATAAAAAGATATTACCGTTGCTGCTGCCACGGTTCCAAGAGTAATCAACGCGGCGGCTGCGGTATTTACTGAGAGTTGTTTAATAAACATTGAGTCGCACCCTTCAATTGCTCTAGCAAAGAGCTATGTGTGCAAATTCTCCCTTAGTTCCATGCTTCAAAGCTTCAGTAAATATACTGATTTTTAAGTAAAGCCTATTTGTATTAGTTGTATTTTTTTAGTTTTCTTTGTTGTATTTGTTTAGCTATTTCAAGCAATTAAACGCTTGCACAAAGTGACATATTAGTATAAATAAAACAAAAATTAGTTGTCCAAAAGAAGCGATCGCGCTTTCCTTCGTCGATGCTTATTCAATTCCCTCATCAGCTAGATTAAATTTTGAACTGCCAAAATACTAAGAATTTCCAGAAGAGGATTTAATTGCGCGATCACTCTGTTGAGTCAGCCTCTACCTCAACCTAGTCGCTACCTGGACTCGGCTAGTGGAGTGCCATCTTTGGTCTCTCCAGATATCAAAAACATCATTATTTCGACTATCAACTCGATGACATCCCATCCAATGGTTGTCATCTCTGGCTCGTAAAAATGTTGCAGCCTTCACTCGAATATCATTATGCCATGTATTATCATCAGCTTTCCATACCTGGAAACAATGATGATTTATGCTATCAAGTTTGCAAAATCTCATCCAATGGTTGTCATCCATACCTTGCAACATTAAGGCTTTCTGAGCAACAATTTCGCCATTTTCAATCCCAACTTTAACAGATTTAATTTCCGCAAAAGCCGCATTAGCTGTGTCTTGAGCCGCATTGGTTTTAGAATGAACTGATTTGGCTGCTTTTTGGGATTTTGCTACTATATTTTCAAGGTTTTCATTGTTAGCTTGAAGCTCTGCTTTAGTAGCTTTAAGCTCCGCTTTCAGAGTTTGTATTTCTGTCTGAGCCGCCTGAAGTTCTGCTTTAAAATTTGCGTGAGAAACTTGCAACTCTCTCAATATTTGTAGTTCTGTTTGAAACTGTTCGCGTGTTCGTTCTAATTCTGCGATCGCGCTTTCGTAATACCCTAGCGGCGTTTTCCAGTCTCCAGCACCAGCTTTATAGCAGCCCTAAATGAGTTGTGCAATCAAACCCCTACAGGTAAAATAAAAATAAAAGCTAGGAAAGAGATACTTGCAGATGTTAGTGGAAGATAAAGAAAATTGGGTAGCA
>NZ_JACJOK010000094.1:0-31030 GCF_014695505.1 Trichocoleus sp. FACHB-90 | reverse complement strand
AGTTGGGATCTTTGAGCGCGTTCTGCGTCTAACCACCGTTGTTTTTCTCTTTCGCACTGCTGTCGCCACTCTTCTCGCTGCTGTTGGGATGCGGCTTCGACTTCGGCTTTTTGGGCCCACATCCCGAAGCCTAGTTTATCTGTACCTCGAAATAAGTAATTCGACGGGTTAGCAACGCTATTAAGGCAATGGACTAATCCGGTCGATTTACTTTGGCGGCAATCTTTACGAATACCGTTACAGACCGGGCAATTTCCTTTGAGGGGTAGGAAATTACTCATGACGCACCTCCCACCAGCAATATTGAAGTGGATTGCTGGGTGAGGCTCTTAAAAAAGGATGCAGATGACTGAAAAAATTTTCCGAGGATGGAGCGGACTGAAACGCTTCTGGCTACAAGGTTTTTGAACATGGGAGGCTACCTCTTTGTTTAACGAGATAGTCGCCGCTGCTTTTATTCGTGGTGGAAGCCTGTTAGCCTGGAAGTAAGATTTTGAACTTGAGTTTGGTATTCTCACTGCTACGAAGAACTCACGCAGTGTTTTGGCTTTGGTTTTTTGAGGCTAATGCTTGTTTAGGCTGACAAGGCCTAGGCGATGGCTAACACTGCTTCCGAGAACTTAAACAGCGAAGACTACCAAACTTTTTCTTTTTTGGGTCTGGGTAGAGTTGGAAGTAAATCTGGTTTGGTTCATGATTACCATCGGTTTTTGAGGCCTTAATCCATCAGACCATAAAAAACCTGTAATGATCATGCAAAACCTTTAAGATTACTTGTCAGAGTCACAAATAAGTAAAATTTAATAAATTCCAGGACTTATGCAGTTGGCTTGAGAATGAGACGAGTCGCATCTAGATCAGCACAGACTGCATCCCGAACGACCGCCAGTTTGGGCTTGTATCAACTGATGCCAGCCGCGAACCAATGCAATTCCCAGTGAAGAAGGTACGAATGGCTAAGCCGATATGGTTGCGCTCTGACGTGTGTAGAACCTACCTGAGCGCGTTCGGCCCCACAGCACTCTTAGAAGTCCTCAACGCTATTTCTCAATCGCCCAGCCTTTCCTCGGCAGATTGTAACCGCCTTAACTCACTTAGATTAAGGTCTTTGGTAGTCCAGTAATCAATGCTATTAACTCTAGGCGATGCCGTTGCCAAAGCAAGTCGTAAGACGACTCAAGGATTGTCTAAGGAGCTAACAAATTACAGGGAGATTAATGAGCGCGGTATACCGCGCTCATGGAGTCTTTACAGTTGAAAAATTTCCTCTAGTGCTGAGTGTAGGCTATTAGCTCTGAGCGATCGCGTTGCCAAAGCAAGTTGTAAGACGACTCTTAGATTGTCTAAGGAGCAACAAACGACAGGGAGTTTGATGAGCGCAGTATACCGCGCTCCGCTGAGTATTTATAGTTAAAAAATTCCTTCTTGTGCTGACTACTCTCCCTTCAATAGTCCTGGCTACGACCCAACCCAGGATTTGAACCTACTCAACAACTCCTCAAATAAGGGCTCCCCAAAACTCATCAACCGTAGCGAAGGCATCTCATCAAATACTTCTGGAAAAAAAGTAACGCTGTAGTTCCGCCCTTTGTAAGAGGATGTTTTAAAAGTCAAAGTGAGTCAAAAATTATGCTAATCGCCTAACCATAATCCGAATCATAGGGATATAGATAAAAGTCTCTGATGTTTCGGGTAATCTTTCATAATCCTTACTTAAACGGCGAGAGCAATTGAGCCATCCAAAAGTTCTTTCAACAACCCACCGCTTTGGTAATAGGGTAAAACCCTTCTTCTCCAATGGTCTAAGAGAATGTTTTAAAAGGGGAGGCTGCGGTAAGAAAGCTCACAAAGCTTAAGCTGAAATATTGTAGATCCCAGCACCTTGTGAGCAAATGACTAAAGCATATCCTAGTAATCTGACATGGGAACAGTGGGAATTAATTGCAGACCTATTTCCGCCAGCAAAACCAGGTGGACGGAAGCGCAGTGTATCTTTGTTGGCGGTGGTCAATGCAATTCTTTATGTACTGTGTCAGGGTTGTACCTGGCGAGCCTTACTAGGTGATTTTCCAGCTTCGTCAACCGTCTATGGTTATTTCTGGAGATGGAGCCAAGATGGTACTTGGTTGAAGATTCAAGATCAACTTTATCAGTGGGTTCGGGCCGCCCCCGGGAGAGAACCTAGTCCATCAGAAGTTGCCGCTCGTGTGCCAATCAGTAGAAACAGCAACAATGATTTCGACAGATGTGGGTTATGACGCTCTTAAACAGATACATGGGCGTAAACGACATCTGACGGTGGATTTGTTAGGGTTGGTTTTGCGCGTCTTGGTCACATTTGCCAGTGTTCCGGAGCCTCAAGGAGCTAAAAAAGTTCTTAAACGAGTTCATGGCATGGGAAATAGAGTAAAACGATTGCATACGATCTGGATGGATGGGGGATATCGCGGGGAAGACTTTATGGGATGGGTGATGGATATGTTTCAGTGGATTGTTGAAATCGTCCTTAAAGGATGTTTTAAAAGTCCCCTTGACCGACTTTGACTACCTCAACTACTGAGGGTTTACTACGACCGAATGAGTGTTTGAGACTACGTAGTCTCCTACTAAGGTAGCTTTCAGAACTGAAGTTGACTCTTTAAAAACATCCTCTTAGTTATCGCCTTTGCTTTCTTTGCATGGTAGCGGTAAACAGGTAGTGATATTTAATGCTCAAAGCCTTGTACGGTAGGGGTGAAAGTGGATTTATCACTACTTCTATACCACTACCCTTTGCATATAATTGTACTTAAACGTCAGAAGTGGATTGAAGTTTGCGCCGACAGACCAGGACACCAGTACTAATCACACCCATGCCAACTAGCGCCATTGCAGTTCTCGGTTCCGGAACTGTTTGACTCGCAAATACTTGAATGGAGCCATTCAGGGAAGCCTTGACTCTGGTAGGAACAGTTGGATCGAGGCTGAGTGTATATTCCTCGAACAAGGCCAGTTGACCGATAGCGCCCGTGAATATGCCTTCACCGCCAGTGATGGTAAAAACACCAGAAGCGGTAACTCTAAGGGTTTCAAAGTCAATCATCCCGGTGTCGTTCTCAGTAGCAAATAACTTGTTGTTACTGCCGCTTCCAAAGAACACGAACTCGCCAAATGGTAAGTTCTGTAAGCCAAACGTTGTTGGATCTGTGTTAAAGCGGAAAAGGCCGGTAGTAAAGTCAATTTGGGCGTAATTTAGACCGCTAATTTGGCTCAAACCGTAAAGGGCGTCAGTACTCTCCCCTGAAATAGATGCCGCTAAGACTTCCGGCGTGATAGGGCTAGAAGTGGCTAATAGGTCGTAGTTTGCGCTAAATGGATAAGTAATCTGCGCCCTCGCGCTTTCTACACTCGGCCCAAAACCGACTAAAGTGAAAGCTACCGGAACAAGCCATGCAGTATATTGTCTGAGCATGATGTGCTAACCCCCTTGTTTCTGTTTCATCCAGCTATATCAAATAAAATGCACGATACTTCGTTCTTAGGGAATGGGTATCTCGCACTGGGAGCATCTTCCCATCTTTGCTGCAACCTGTTTACCAAATGCATCTGCAACGAGGGGACCAGCAAGGCAAGTGACAACGATATAAAGAATAATAGCGTTGAAAGTTCCCTCATTGAGCAGCCCATCACTTTTGCCGAATAGGGCAATCACTAATACCAGAGCAGCGCGAGACATCGTCAGACTAAACATCACCATCACTTCTGCAAATGAATACTTAATCGCTTGACCTGCCAACCATGCCGCAAAAAATTTAGCGCCAACGGCCCCACTAGTTACAGCTAAGGCAAGTCCTAAATTTTCAGGGTGGATAAATAAAACAGCAGGGTTACACAGTACGCCTACAGAAATCATGAAAGTTGGAATAAAAAAACTATTTCCAACAAAATCGATACGATTCATTAAGGCGCTGGTAAGAGGAATTAGTGGATTTAATGCAAGTCCAGCAATGAAGGCTCCAACAATTGAGTCAATACCTAACAACAATGTGACAGAGGCAGCAACAAACAAGCAAGTGAGAACAAAAACAAATTGAGTTGTTAAGGATTCTTCAAATGTTTTTAAGACGAAATGACCTAATTTTGGTATTCCCCAAAGGAATACCAACACAAATGCAGGTAACAAAACCACAAGCTTAATCAAGGCCAGCATGCTAATACTACCGCCTACGAGCGCTTGCACAATAGATAACCCAATCAAGGTCAAAATTGAAGTTACAATTGTGCCACCCACGGTCACGCCAATCGCTTCTTCTTGGGCAATCCCTAATCTCGTCATGATTGGGTAAGACACGAGTGTGTGAGGCGAGTACAGAATTCCTAAGAGCAGAGAGGTGAGAAAACCGTACGCCATTAGTTGTCCAGTTATAACTCCTACAGTTAGTGGGATGCCAAAGGTGAGTAGTCCAAAAATAAGCGAGCGCACACCCAAACGTCTAAAATTACTTAAGTCCATCTGGAGTCCTGCCAATAACATGATGTAAAGCAGTCCAAATTTTTCTAATAGAACTAACCGCTCATCTCGCGCTAAAACTCCTAGAACATTACTACCAAAAACTGTCCCTAAAATAATCAGTAGTACTAGCGGTGGAATTCGTAAGCGTTCTGCGAATAGGGGAGCAATTCCGATGATTAGTAGCAAAATACAAACAATATAAACTGGCTCGGTTAACGGCAATTTATTGTAAGTACTTAGGCTAATTAAATAGGTAGACATAGTGTAGTTTGTTCCTTGAAAATGAGTAGCACTACTTAAGGATGAACCGCAAAAATCGACTTGGAACAAAACTCAATAGAGCTTTGACAACTTTACTTCTGTGATTTGGTTAGCTGACAAAAGTGGAAGGTGTGATTTTTTTCAAGAGCGGCTAATGCCTTGATCTCACTTGACTTTGCACACAAATCAGGTGTTCAGATGAGCCGATAGTGTTTATGTTCACCACGGTGGACGTTGGATTCAATCAGTATCCCAATGGTTTTTGAGCAATCGAACCAGTCAATTGGCTTACGGCTTCGGCTACAGAAAGTAGCCTCATATCTTGCCAGCGCCGTCCTACCAGTTGCACCCCAATGGGTAAGCCTGTCTTTGTAAAGCCCACTGGAATTGTGACGACTGGATTCCCAGTTAAGTTAAAAACTGAGGTATAAGAGGTTCCCCAACTCCAGTAGGGGACTGTTGTATCATCGACCTCAATTGACCCACCAAAGGGAGACCCAAACACCTTTAGTGTTTTGTGGTGCCTGAAGGCTGCGCCAGGAGTAACTGGACAGATCCAAGCATCCCAATTACTAAGGAACTGTTCCATCCTTTGAATAAGTACATCCCGTCGGGTAAGAGCCTCGGCATATCGCTTCATACTCAGTGCCCCAGCCCTACTAAAACCCCGAACCATCGGTTCAGGATTGAATCGTTGGGAGAGAAGCCATGAGAGCAGCCACCATTGCCGACGACGGTGTGTAGGTTCAGCTGCAATAATCTCAGCCCCAGCAATTTCTCCATAGATTTCACAAGCTGCCTCGAAATCAAACTCAGGCGGGTTAGCATACTCCACCCAACATCCCTGCTCTTCTAGTGTGATAGCCAGCTTTTCTAAGATTTCTTGAGTCTCAGCAGTGACTGGAACACCGCCGAAATTGTCTGACCAGGCAAAGCGAAGGCTTGAGAGATTAAGTTGAGCTACTGTCTCTTGAGGAGCTGGCGGAACTTCCCATTCCTGCTCATCAGGTCCCTCTATTACAGAAAGACATAGCCGCAAATCTTCAACACAACGAGCTAGAGGCCCAACAACAGCCTGATGTCGCCAAGGTTTAATCCCTCCTGGTAATCCCAAAATCAGTCCTGCTGTTGAGACTCGGTGTTCGGTCGGCTTGAGTCCAAATACTCCACAGAAATGAGCAGGGATGCGAATAGAACCTCCTCCGTCACCGCCCAGTTCCAAAGGGGAAAGCCCAGCTGAAACCGCTACCGCTCCACCCCCTGTACTACCACCCGGAGTTCGGTCTAAGTCCCAAGGATTATTCGTCCGACCAAACAGAGGGCTGTCAGTTTGGAAATCTTGTGCCAAGTAAGGTAGATTGGTCTTGCCCAAGATGATTGCGCCAGCACTGCGAAGCCGCGCAACACTGGTTGCGTCGTTCTGGGGGATATAGTTTGCCAGTGGCTTGTAACTACAGGTCGTGCGTAATCCCTGCGTCTCAAAGAAGTCTTTAATTGTGACAGGAATGCCATGTAACGGCCCCCAGATTACCCCTTGAGAGATCGCCTCGTCGGCCTCTTTCGCCCGCTGCCTTGCCCGCTCCTCGTCTAGCGTCACAATTGCATTCAACGTCGGATTATGTTTGGCAATTTGATGTAAATGCGCCTCTAAAACCTCTACAGAAGATACTTGCCGACTGCGAATTGCTGTAGCAAGTTGGTAAGCTGGACTAAAAACAAGGTTGTTCATCAAGGTTTCATCACTTACTATCTCTCAGGCTCCGTAACGCCCTGGTACAAATTCGAGTAGTCTCAGGAGTATCACTTTCCAACTGCCAGCGCCGACAGATTATCTGTACCCAATCAGGTCGAGATTTAGCAGCATCATTAAGCCAGTTGGCAACTGAGTCTTGGACATAGGTGGAGGCATCTGCTCGGACTGGCTCCAGCAGAGGCAGTCCTATCTCCGGATTATCCTTCAGCTCCTGAATGTGACAACACCATACTCCGCGTGGTCGAGTACTCTCAATCGCAAACCGCCGCAGGTTGGGGGAACTCTCCCCCAACCAGACAGTCATCACCCGGATCGCATCGCGAATCTGTGTTGCAATGTGGGAACGCAGCGCTAACCAAGCCCATTCTCGTACTCCAAAGTGGTTATCAGCAGCCAGTGGACGAATCATGTCTAAGCGTTGGATTAGGGTCATGTCAGGGATCGTAGCAACCATGTAGGCTGCCCAACCACGAACAGTATCCGAAGGGTGAGAGGCAAGACGTTGGAAACCTTCCGCTCCCAGATGCTCTAGAAGCAGTTCTCCAGCAACAAGCATTCTTTTAGTGATGCCATTGGATGGCTGAATTCGACTTTTGGCTGCGCTAGTCAATTCCGGCACGACATGACCCATCAAAGTAACGAAATCAACAGCAAGACACTCTGACAGGTTTACAGCCTCAATTTCGCCGGAATTTAACTGCTGTAGAACCTCAACCGGGACATCTACTGGGCGCTTGGCTCCTTTACGACTTGCCATAATTAATCTTGCCGGTTAACCTCATTCAAGGCTCAACAACACCTACACCCTAACTGAAGCTGGACTAGCGTCAAACTCATTAGCATCATAAACCTCAACAGCTTGGCGTCTGACTTCCTGGTCTTGCAGAGTACTGGTCTGTTCGGCCTCCCAGGGCTGGAGTTTAGGTTGGTAGCGGTAAGTTGCATCAAACTCTTGTTTCACCGCAGCGGACAAACTGTTGTTAGGGACATTCTTCATCTTGAACAGGTAAATTTGCTCTGCGATCGCAACCCCAACAGACCATGCCAGCAGTTGAACAAAGCGAAATAGGGTTTTCGGAGCCAAAACCCCTAATATTCCAAATCCCCTTAGTCGTAGCTTCGCATAGAGTAAAGCTGCAAAAAAGAAGGTGGACTTCGCACCTGCAAACACATTGCAGTGGCGTGGTTCAAATTTAGTATTCTCTAGGAAACTGTCAAAAAACTTTGTTGGGACATACCCCTTAAACAACTGGTCTGCTCGTGCCATATCGATGAATCCAATATGCCGATTAGATTCAACAATCTCGCTAAACTGCTTGTAAAAGTCGCTATACACGCCATTCGGGTTAATCACCAGCAATTCGGCTATTTTGACCATCTGCTTAGCAAAATCAAGATCTAGATGCCACTTGCCGACATACATCGGAATGACAACCCCAAACCAGAACATGTTCTCCAAGTAGATCCGCCAACTCATGACACCAGCATGGCCCAAGTGCTTTTCATGATACTGATAAACTCGGTTATAAACCTGGGCGTAGGTCAAGTTGAACTCGTTATAAAGGGTTCGCATTTGCTCAGCTTTCGGGTCATTAGCAAGCTTGGCAGCAATAATTCCTGTAATACTCTCAACTGCAATTGCTGTTAGCACTAAACCCGAAGAGTAGAACGGGTCAAACATGTTTGCAGCCTCGCCAATCACATACCAGTTATCTTCAGAGAACATAGTTTTACTGGTATGGGCAAGTCTGGGAAGGTAGTTAAAATCAACGCATTCCCCACTGTTAATCAAGTTATAAATAACAGTGTGATTAGCCTTCAGAAACCCCAGTAATTTGTCTTGGGTGTTGACCTTCTTTGACTCAATGATGTTGTGGTGATGAACCAGACCAATGGACAGTTCCATTTCATTACTGTCAATGGGGATCATCCAGACCCAGTGACCATATCCAAACCAGTGGTTTGTGCCATAGTAGTGACTAGCTGTACCATTGAGAGGGTCATATCCGCTGTGAAAGATTTTGGGGTTTACACCTTTGACTCGAATCCAGGCTGACCCGGTGTTGATTCCATAGAGATGTTCTGGTTCAAAAATGAGATTGTTGGTTTTACGACCGATGAGGAATCGGCGTCCAGCGGCATCGATAATATGTTTTGCCCGAATTTCAATTTTCTGCTCCTCAAGCTTAATCCAGACTGGCTTAAGTTCATCTTTGGGGCTTAAATCCACGTCAATGACACGACCGTTATAAAAGGTAGCCCCAGCTTCACGGTTCATCCTCAACAAATCTTGCTCAAGTTTAGCTCTGTTGATTTGGAAGCTCGGCAGCAAGGGGGGACGATTTGTCCAGACATGGTAATAATCATCCGTACTCTTAGTAATTTGTGGGTTCTTTGGCCAGTGAAAGTTCAACCCATGTTTAGGAGGATGATTTTCTATCAGATATTCATGAAGTCCCAACTCCTTATAGAGAAACATTGCGCTGATCTCAACGGTTGATTCACCAACCTTCAGATCCTTTTCTGAACGAACTACAGGACGGGGGTCAACAATAGCAATTCTGATGTTAGGGATATTGAGTAGTAAATGTCTAGCTTGACAATTGCCTGCAAACCCTGCTCCGATAATGACTACATCGTAAACTTGTTGTGAAATCATTGCTCTTACTTTATTCAACGTTAAAGAATGCTGCTCGATCTAGCTGACATCCTGCTTCACCTACAATTCAAAAGGCGAAAGTTAGATGCCACTCTCGATAGACAAACCAATTGGCAGAAAGTGTTTTACAGTTGCATTAATCCCAGCCTTTTCAATCAAAAAAATAATTTCTTTCTTGGTGTAAGCTCTGCGATAGGAGATTTGCCCGTCGTGGATTAGTTCTCGGCAGAAGAACGGACGGAGCAGTTGCACAAAGATAAATCCAAAAGGAGTACGTCTCACGTCAAAAACAAACAGAGAGGTTGCAACCCGATTGGCTTCCCTCAAGAGTTTTACAGACGAATCTGGGTCAAAGTGGTGGAGAGACTGAATGTTAAGTGCTAAATCAAACTCTCGATCTTCGTAGTCTAAAGCAGTTGCATCGCCAACCTGCCATTGGATGTTATCCTGCTCTGAAGCTTGAAGCGCCGCTTCAATAATCGAGCTTGAGATATCCAACACGGTTAGGTTAAGTGGAATTGCAGCCTGCTTAGACCACCACATTAGATAACGAGCAAACCCCCCATACCCTCCACAGAGGTCGAGTACTCTCGGTACACGACGCTCATACTGATAGATGTTAAGTAGACGGGATCTGATTCGCTCAACAATCTTATGATTCAAACCAAATCGATAACCTAACAAATCTAGATCTTTTGCAACTTTAACTGCCTTGGCTGAGTTTGGTTCCAGATCGAGAATCTCTAGTTCATCCTTAAAAAACCAAGGATCGAACCAGCGCAAGTTATGTCTTCGGAACTCTTCAAACTCCATGTTCAACATCATTAGTTCACCTACTTCGAGTTGCTGTTTTGAGAACCCTGAGCTTGTATCTGAGGTAGACCTTCACAGTAAATCTCAGCTTTACTGTTACCCCGATGGATATATCTCTCTCGGATTGCTGCTATGACATACTCTTGGTGGAAGTAACGCTTAGCCCGCTCTTCCATGTATTGAATAGAGTTCGGGCTATGAGTGTCGTAGTAGATAATGAAGTCCAACAAATCCTCTTTGCCTAGCAAATGCAGGGGTTTATGCAGTAGGGGGACAACTCCAAAATCTACAAAATGACGCAACACCTTAAAGCGGGTAATTCCAACAATGTAGTCGTAACTTCCCTCCCATCCTCGCTTTGCTGATTCGTAGAGAATAATTCCAAGAGTGACACTGCCTCGATATTCGGGTTTCAAAATGACATTGTTAAGTTCAATCAGTCGTTTCTTCCGAAACTCTGGAAGTATGTCAACAAAGATGTTATTTTCATCTGTAACTGGAGTTAACGAACAAATTCCGACTAATTCTCCCCGTAAAGTAACACCATACCGCTGAGTATTCTGGCGAGGTAAAATCTTCTCATCCAAAAAACCGACAGACCGATAGGTTTGCTCTACCAAAGAGTCGTACTGCCTAATTTGCTCAGGGGTGTAAAACTCCTCAAAGCTATAGTTCTCAATCTGATGAGCTTCCTCTAGTCCAGGTTTCTGAGTCTTCAAGCAGGCTGTAGCCATTGCAAATATTCTCCATACCGAAACTTAGTCTGCGGACCCACAAAAAATTTCCCAGTGGTTTGAGAGCGGAATAAGCTAATGTGCATTCAAGTTGCATAAAACGAGTGCTGAACCCATTATCACAATGGGAGCCGGTTGCAAAAATGAATGACAATTAGCTTACAGCTCAAGAAACTACTCCTAGCTAATGCTCATGCAACAGGCATAGGTGAAACCACATTCGACATTGATGTCATCACATCGAGAAACAGCCGTCCATAGTGGTGAAATGTCATTCGACGACCCTGAATGATAGCTTTTATATCACTAGGAGCTGAAACTAACTCGTCAATGACTTTGCGTGCGTCTTCAAGGTGGTCTCCATCAAAGCCACTATGGCTTTTCAAGAATGTAAGCGCATTAACTGGAATGTTGTAGTGCTGATTTAGCAGTTCAGCAAACCTAGAACCGATGTGAGCTCCCAAGCCTTCCGTTGCAGTGGTAACTCCAAGAATACCTAAAGGATTGCCGTAGGTCGCCATGTAGTAGTTTTGAGTAATCAGCCCCCAGGCACCTGAAAGAGGGTCAGTGTCTAATACTTTGTCTGGAGCTTCGCCAATGTTTCTCAAGTCATTGATGCAAAAAAGATCGTGACCGTTTTCTTCGACTGCATGTTTGATGAACCAGTTCCTGATCTCTCGTTTCTCATCCCCCAGCCTCGCTCCAGCCAGGGACAAAATCCGAGGTGTATGACGAACCATGTGATAGGTTTCCCTCAGATAGGCGACGTAGTGATTCCGGTTCATTCCCCCTGAGGTAACTACTTCAAACAATGGATTTGTTTCGATGAATTGGCGGTACTCCGTTTCAGTTGCCTTGACAATGTCTTCAAATAAACTCATGGTAACCTTCTAATTTTCAATGAATGGCTCAATTTTGAAGAAATGGCAGAAAATAGTTTTCTACCAAGAATGGACTAACTCTTCTAGTTTCAGTTGTGCCTGCTCCAAATTTTTCTCCTGCTCTGCTGGTTGTCCAAAGTCAAGATTTTCGGCACATACAAAGATGATGTCAGTGATACCGATAAACCCAAAAACTGCACGCAAGTAGGGTTCCTGAAAGTCAAGCTGAGTGATAGGGCTTGGTGGACTGTAGGTTGCACCGCGAGTTGAAATAACAAGAGCTTTCTTCTCCGTAACTAACCCCTCGAATTTGCCGTCTTCAGTCACCCTAAACGTGCGACCTACACGAATCAGGTTATCGATATAGGCTTTAAGCATTGAAGGAATGCTGAAGTTATACATAGGAATGCCAAAGACCAGTCGCTCAGCATCGAGTAGCTCGTCAATAAGTAGATCTGACTGTTTCAGCACCAGATGCATCTCCGGTGTTCGTAGATCTAGAGGCGTATAGTTGGCGATTGTAAACGCCTCTGTCGGATGACTGGGGGGAAATTGCCCTACATCTCGATAAATTACCTGAACATCGGGATGAGCTGCTTTCCACAAATCTTTGAATTTTTTTCCAAGCTTGCGCGACTTCGAGCCTTCTTTGCGAACGCTAGCATCAATGTGCAATAACTTAACCATCGCTTGTTCCTCGGTTGAATTTTGAAACTTGCGAACTTCTATTGATTAATCAGGTCAAGTCCCAAGAAATTACGCAGGATTTTACATAAATTCATAATTTCTTGGAAAAAGCTATAAACAGTGAAACCTGTCTGTCTACAAGAATGAAATAAACACCTATTTATCTTTACAGAAATATGATTGTTTGAATTTATAAGTAGCGTTTTTCTTTGCCTAAGTAGTGTTCAAGTTTGTATGGCTTGGGCAGTTGTATAAGTTATGATGAGTTGTGTTCGTATTGGTTACATTTCTTAACCACCCGATAAATTCTTGATTCTGTAGATAGATTTTTTTTAATGTGTTAAAATTAACCAAAATTTTGGGCGTAGCCATGATTCCTCGTTCGCTCAGACTCTCTACAGTCGGGATTCAAAAGGCATCTATAGAGTTTGTTAGAACTGGTTTGACTCAAGATGAATTGGCTAAAAGGCTAGAGATTTCTCGGTCTACATTGACAAATTTCTTGAGTGGAAATCCAATTTATAGATCTAACTTTTTTAAAATTTGCCAAGCTCTAAAACTCAATCCCATAGAAGTATGTAAACCAACTAATGAACTGCTGTCTTTCATGCAGGAAAACGATCAGCAGGCAATTAATAGTCAACAGCATATAAACGGCAGAAGAGCAGTAAATTTGAGCCAGTGGTTTCAGAAGGTATTTGAGGCAGATTGGCAGGCTGTCGAAGCCATTTTTGGCATCGATATGGCCTTGAGTTTCAGAAGCATAAATTCTTTGAGAGAAACTAGACGTGCAAAGCTGATCGATTTCGGGATGCTTTCAGGAGGTTATCGCGTTGTGCTGCTAATTGCTCTCATAAAGGACATTCAGGAAATAAATATCCGCGCTGAGCTGCATCCTACTATTAGACAAACTTTCCTTCCTCCCAATTTCAGATTAATTTTGCTTTCTGAATTGAAGGCTACTCTAGAAGAAGTTCAATCTAGTGGTCAAGATTACTATATTCAATTGAGTCCCATAAAAGGTCTACCTGGAGAGAGCTTCAGTATTCAAGTGACTCTCGATGATGTTAGCATTAGGGAAGATTTTGTCATTTAACTACTTATAGGAAGACAGAAGTGAGTCATTTAGTTATCCTAAATTTAAGTTCTGGAAGCTTGAATGACGGCTTTCCTTGCGTTACAGCTGAGCTTTGGGAAGCTAACGACTCCCATCCTATGAAATTTACAGGCAGTTTATCGGCAGATCCAGAGATTCCTAAACTCTACAGAGATTGGCAGTTAACTTATAAGTCTCTCTCTCGACGCCTTGGTTGGCGTCTCCGAATTAGTATTGAAGCCGGAGCTGTAAACAACGTTTCTGAAGTTAAGTTCAGGGACTTGTGCCAGAGGTTACAAAACAGAATCAATGCTTGGCTTAATTCTGAATCATTCTCCAATATCAACCTGCAATTACGAACGCACTTAAATCCATCAGAAGAAATTCGGGTCATTATTGAAACGGACGATGATCTACTGCGACGGCTCCCCTGGTTTCTGTGGAATTTCTTTGACCATTACCCCAAAGCGGAAGTAGCTTTAAGTGTTCCAGAGTATAAGCGAGTCAAGCCACTGCCCAAAAAAACTGCCGATAGGGTCAGAATATTAGCTATTTTGGGTAATAGTGAAGGAATTGATCTTCAGAAAGATCGGGCAATACTTGAACAGTTACCCAAAGCGGATGCAGTTTTTTTGGTGGAGCCACAAAAACAAGAGTTAGACTCGTCGCTTTGGGACAAACAAGGCTGGGATATCCTATATTTTGCTGGACATAGTTCGAGCCAAACCGAGGGTGAAACGGGTCATATCTATATCAATCAAACCGAGAGTTTAACGATTCCCCAGTTAAAGAATGCCCTCAAAGCAGCGATTACACGCGGTTTGAGACTCGCGATTTTCAACTCTTGTGATGGCTTGGGATTGGCACGGAATCTAGCTGATTTGCAGATTCCGCAAATGGTTGTAATGCGGGAGCCTGTGCCAGACATAGTGGCACAGGAATTTTTGAAGTATTTTCTCAAAGCCTTTGCCAGTGGTGAGTCTTTTAATCTGGCAGTCCGGGAAGCACGGGAAAGGTTGCAAGGACTGGAAGAGCAATTTCTCTGTTCTTCTTGGTTACCAGTGATTTTCCAGAATCCCGCCTCTGTACCACCTACTTGGCAAGAGTGGCTTGGTAGAACAGATTGCGATCCTCCCGCAGGCAGGATCGTTAGCTCCCACAGAGAGGCTGTACGAACTCGGAATCGCCAAATTTTTCCCATCTGGCGCAATCTCTGCACACTAATGAGTGCGAGTCTGGTTGTAACAGGCTTAGTGATGGGGATGCGACAGTTGGGGAAGCTACAAGCATGGGAGTTAAAAGCCTATGACCAACTGATGCGGCTGCGACCAGAAGAAGGACCAGATACGCGCTTATTGGTGGTCTCCATCACTGATAAGGATTTTCAACTTCCGGAACAGAAGCAGAGAAAAGGATCGCTATCGGATTTGGCACTGGATCGACTCTTGCAGAAACTGGAGTCGTATAAACCGCGAGCCATTGGCTTGGATATCTTTCGCGCTCCACCAGATACTCCCAAACTGCCGACGCTAAAAGAGCGTCTCAAAAGGCAAGATAACTTATTTGCTATCTGCAATGTGAGTGATCCTAGTAAAAGAAATGATGGTATTTCACCTCCGCCTTATATCCCAATAAAACGCCAAGGCTTTGCTAATCTTGTGGTTGATTCAGGTGACATTGTCCGTCGCCATCTCTTATATTTGGACGTACCCCCAACATCCCCTTGTACTAGTCCTTATGCTCTTAGCGTCCAGCTAGCATTGCATTACCTGAAAGCAGAGAAGATCTCTCCCCAATTCAAAAATGGGGACTTGCAGCTAGGTAAAGTCGTTTTTAACAGCTTGAGAGCCAATCCTGGCGCTTATCAAAAAGCAGATCTTTGGGGCAATCAAGTGCTACTGAATTATCGCTCCTACCGCTCTCCGCAAGAAATTGCAGACAACCCAGTTACGCTTACAGAGGTTTTAAGGGATAAAATCAAGCCAGAGATGGTGAAAGATCGAATTATCCTCATCGGCGCGATTCACTCAACTTCTGATTATTTTTATACTCCCTACAGTAGCGAGCAATTGCCCGACCAGAAAATGCCCGGAGTGATTATTCAGGCGCAGATGGTAAGTCAAATTCTCAGCGCAGTTCTAGATGGGCGAACTCCAATTAGGTTCTTGCCTCAGTGGGGGGAAGTTTTGTGGGTTTGGGGTTGGTCTTTGGTGGGGGGTGTGCTGGCTTGGCACTTCCGAGCGCGAATTTATCTGGGACTCACGTTAGGAATTACATTGGGTGTCATGTGTGGGCTTTGTTATTACCTCCTCATCAGAGGTTATTGGGTGCCCCTTATTCCCTCGGCGCTAGCTTTGGTAGCTACAGGCGGCAGTGTGATCGCCTATAGTGCGTCCCAGACCTATCGACAGCAACTGACCCCACAGGTTACATCATGACTTGGACAAAGTTACCTTTTAAGCAAATAAAAAAACTTACCTTCGTTATCAGTTTTGCATTTGTTAGCTTCACGCCAGTACAGGCACAGCTAGCTGAACAGGTAATTCTGGTGCATCGTTCTCCATCCAGGCCCAGCACAGAATTGCTCTTCGAGCAACCACCCCCACCAGGCCAAGGAGCTCCGAGCGGAACTAAACCAGGAGGAAGCCGTAACGCTTGTCCAGTTGGACAGAATTCTGTTACACCCTTGGTTCCAGTTACTCAGCAGCCTCCGGATAAAGAATTGCGCTGGGGATATACGACTGAAGCGCATCCCACCTTCTGGTTTTATATGCCTTATGACTCTCAGTCCATCAAGTCCAGCAAATTTTCATTGCGAAATCGATCAGGTGAAACAGTTTATGAAACAGATTTAAAAGTGACTGGGTTGCCAGGAGTAATTAGTATCTCTCTTCCCTCTACGGCACCGCCGCTAGAAATTGGCAATTGGTATCAAACTTACTTGTTTGTTGACGTTTATTGCATAGCGACCGCACCCTTACAGAAGGATTCTGCTCAAGCATGGGTAAAACGGGAGCAACCGAACGCTACCCTAAAAACTCAGCTGGAAAGTGCTACACCACAGCAACGAGCAATCCTTTATGTCAAGTATGGCTTTTTGTACGACGCGCTGGGGACTCTAGCTGAACTGAGGATAACCAATCCGATGAACGATGACTGGGCTCAGCTGTTGCGTTTCGTTGGGTTAGAGGCGATCGCTCCCGAACCAATTGTTAACTGCTGCACTCCTAACGGGACTTAGACAAAAACTGAAGCAAAAATGGCTTCAAATCTACATCCAGAAGGACTTTTAGCTCAAATGGGAATAATTTAGTATTGACAAGGGTTTCAGGCATTTTTAGGCTATCAACCTCTTTTCCTTGTTCAGAGAGCTTTTCACCCCCTTAAGGGCTAGAAAATGTCTAAGTCCCATTAGGGGCGATTGTGGTGCTTGATGAAGTGAAGGAAAAGTTGTCCAATTAGGGGTCATCTGAGTAGACCAGGGGTATTCTGGCAAGAACTTTGCCAATGCGGTGAAGCAGGCGCGTAGGGAGGATGTGCAGGTGGAAGTGATTAAACGAATCTCCAAAACATCCGAGCGATTGCTATCGCGGTGGATTGTGGAGCGGACTTTCGGATGGCTGAATCGATTTCGGTGGTTGAGCAAGGATTTTGAGGTGTATTTAGAGGTGAGTAAAGCGATGATTTATGGTTCCTTGATTCGCCTTATGGTCAGGCGATTAGCTGCTTAAGATTTACTTTATAAATCAGCTCTAAAAATTCATAGCGGTTTTGAGTCAGCTAGTTTACACCAATCAATTTAATCTTTAGGTGTAAGGATAGCGTTTAGGTAACTCAAGAAAAAGAACTACAGTTTAGACATAGTTGTTTAGGGCAAACCAATGGTCATGCCTTACTTTGGAGGCTAGCGCTAGGATGAGCACAAGCTGGCGGTTTGGGTACTGGGCGTTATGGCTAGCTAGTTCGCTTGGCTTGGGTGGAGTACCCACTTTTTTTGGGGATAGTACCTTGGCCCAGATATTCCCTGATGGCACTTTAGGTACTGACGGTTCTGTGGTCACACCAATTAACCGGCAAGTTGACCGAATCGATGGTGGAGTAGTTCGAGGAACCAACCTCTTCCACAGTTTCCAGGAATTTAATGTCGGTGAAGGACGAGAAGCCTATTTCGCGAATCCGTCTGGGATTGAGAACATTTTCAGTCGAGTAACTGGGAGCGATCCGTCTGACATTCTGGGAACATTGAGAGTCTTAGGCAATGCCAACTTTTTCTTGCTTAACCCCAATGGGATTATCTTTGGGCCCATTGCCCGTTTGGATGTCAGAGGTTCATTTGTTGCGAGTACAGCCAGTAGCTTGGTCTTCGCTGATGACACCCTGTTCAGCGCCACCAATCCTCAAACACCGCCCCTGTTGACTATCAATGTTCCCGTTGGCTTGCAATATGGGGGAACAGCAGGGCGTATTCTCGTGGAGGCATCTAGTTTAGAAGTACAGCCAAGTCAAACTTTAGCGCTTGTAGGTGGTGATGTGAGCTTGAACGGCGGGTCTTTGCTGGCTCCGGGGGGTCGAGTGGAGTTAGCAGGCGTAGCAGGAGCAGGAGCGGTTGACCTGACAGTTGATGGCAACAACCTGCGCTTGAGTTTTCCCAATAGCGTGGCGCGAGCAGATATGTCACTCACCAATAAAGCTAGAGTTGATGTGACCGCTGGGGGCGACGGTAGTATTACCGTCAATGCCCGGAATCTAGATGTTTTGGGAGGAAGCGCCCTTTCAGCTGGGATAAGGACGAATCTGGGGTCAGTTGGCAGCCAGTCCGGGAATGTTGAGATTAATGCAACAGGCGCAATAACCCTTACAAATGAGAGCTTTATTGGCAATAGCGTGCAAGCAGGAGCTGTAGGTAAGAGTGGGGATATCAACATCACGGCTGAGTTGCTTTCTGTGATGAATGGCGCTGCCGTGTTTACTAGCACCTTGGGTCAGGGGAGTGCAGGAAACATAACAATTGAGACTGATGAGTCTGTACAACTGAGCGGTAATTCAGCTGGCTTGTTTGCTCAGAGTTCAGGTGCTGGCAATGCTGGAGATTTGAGAATTAACACCAAGAGGTTGGTTGTTCGGGATGGGGCACAAGTATCAACTGCTACTTTTGGTACAGGTCAGGGGGGAAGTTTGACTGTGAACGCCTCTGAGTTCGTGGAACTAAGCGGCATTTCAGCCAGTGGTCAGTTTCGTAGTGGTTTGTTGAGTGGAACTTTCGGAGCTGGCGCTGCTGGAGATTTGACGATTGCCACAGGGAATTTGCTGCTCCAGGATGGGGCACAAGTATCAACTAGTACTTTTAGTACAGGTCAGGGAGGAACTTTGACCGTAAACGCTGCCAATGCTGTGGAACTGATTGATACCTTAGCCAACAGTCAGTTTTTCAGCGGGTTGTTTGCTCAGAGTTCAGGTGCTGGCAATGCTGGAGATTTGAGAATTAATACCAGGAGGTTGGTTGTTCGGGATGGGGCACAAGTATCAACTAGTACTTTTAGTACAGGTCAGGGAGGAACTTTGACCGTAAACGCCTCCGAGTCCGTGGAACTAAGCGGTACTTCAGCCGATGGTCAGTTTTTTAGCGGCTTAATTGCTCAGACTTTTGCCGCTGGCAATGCTGAAGACTTGAGAATTGACACAGGGGATTTGATTGTCCGTAACGGTGCGAGAGTCACGGTGGCTTCCGGCAATGCCGCCGATGCGAGGGTTCCCGCTGGGCAGGTGAGTTTCCTGCCTAGGATTCAAATCTCTTCGAGCAGCCAAGAAAAGGGGGATGCAGGCAACATAGAAGTCACAGCTCGTAATGTCCTTTTGGACAGCCAGGGAGCCATCACAGCGGCAACTGAATCGGCTGAGGGCGGCAATATTACTCTGCGGGTGCAGGACTTATTGCTGATGCGCCACAACAGTCAGATATCCACTACAGCAGGCACTGCACGCGCCAGTGGTAATGGCGGCAACATCAATATTAATGCTCCCTTCATTGTTGCTCTTCCTTCGGAAAATAGCGACATTACAGCCAATGCCTTCCAGGGCAATGGAGGCAACATCCAAATCACAGCCCAAGGCATATACGGGTTCCAGTTCCGCAATCGCCTGACCCCTCTAAGCGATATTACCGCCAATTCGGAATTCGGGGTAAACGGCACCGTACAAATCAACACGCCTGGTATCGACCCCAACCCTGGGGCGGTCAACTTGCCAGAGGAGCCAGTTGGTGCCGAAATTGCACAGGGGTGTCAAGAAGGCGGAAAGCCAGCCTCCCAATTTGTCGTCACGGGTCGTGGTGGATTGCCACCCAGCCCTGGGGAGGCACTCAGTAGTGACGCTGGGCTAGCCGATTTGGTGACTCCCACCAAACGTGTAGTGAATTTTCGTAGTCCTGGTGTCTCTATCAGTTCCACGCTCCAACAGGGCAAGAAACTCTATGAAACTAGCCAGTTCACCGCAGCCGTTACGAGCTGGCAACAAGCAGCCTCAGCTTTCCAAGCCTCTGGAGATGTACTGAATCAAGCGATGGCCTTAAGCAATCTCTCTCTAGCGTATCAGCAACTAGGACAGTGGAAGGAGGCAACCCAAGCTATTACCGAAAGTCTGAACCTCCTGCAAACCGAACCAAATACACATGCCTCTACAGAGCGATTGGAAATTCTCGCCCCATCCTTGGACATTCAAGGTCACTTGCAATTATTGCAAGGACAAGCTGAAACAGCTTTAAACACCTGGCAACAGGCGGCAGCTATCTATGCTCAACTGGGGAATCAGACTGGCGTTGCCCAGAGCCAGATTAACCAGAGTCTTGCCATGCAAAATTTAGGGCTTTACCGACAGACCCTGAATACGTTAATCAAGCTAAACCCAACTCTGCAAACCCAACCCGACTCCATGCTCAAGGCTACTGCCCTAAGGATACTCGGCGATGTCTTGCTTGTGGTGGGTGATGTTGAGGAATTAGAAAATTTCTTGCTGCTGTTCCAGCCATCCTTAGATGGAAAGAGGTTGGATTATTTAGACCAAACTCAGCAGCTGTTGCTGCTGAGTTTAACTATATCCGAACGTTTGGGATCGTCCCAAGAGAGTGGTAAAGCTTTGTTGAGCTTAGGCAATGCAGCACGAGCTGCCTACAACCGCGCACAAGACGCTTATGAACGCCTCAACATCCCTAATGACAAAACTCAAGCTCAACAGCAAGCTAATGCAGCTGTGGACTACTATCAACAGGCCGCAGCTATAAGTCCTTTGCCACTCACACAGATCCAAGCACAACTGAATTTACTGAGCCTATTGATAGATTCTGAGCAATGGTTGCAAAACATTGAACCGCAGTCGGCTACACAGAAAAAATCGTCCTTATTTCAAGCTCAGTTGGATAAGTTGCCCCAGCTCTTGTCTCAGATTAATAACTTGCCTCCTAGCCGAACCGCCATCTATGCTCGGATTAATTTAGCTCAAAGTCTAACCAGGATTCAAGCGGTTAATAGTCAGAGGGATTTAAGATTTGAAATTACCAATCCCCCATCTCAAATCTCAAATCTCAAATTGATTGAACAGTTGGGGGTCACATCTATTGAACAGGCGCGACAGTTGGGCGATAGGCGAGCAGAAGCGTATGCCTTGGGTTATCTGGGTAAATTGTATGAACAGAACAAGCGGTTGTCTCAAGCTCAAGACCTGACTCAGAAAGCGCTTTGGCTGACTCAAAACATTCAAGCACCGGATATTGCTTATCAGTGGCAATGGCAGTTAGGGCGTATATTTAGAAACCAGGGGAAGATTGGGGACGCGATCGCAGCTTACGACGAAACCATCAAAACTCTGGTGTCTATCCGTGGTGATCTACTCAGCCTTAACAATCCCAATTTTCAATTCTCCTTTCGAGACAATGTAGAACCTGTCTATCGAGAGTTAGTTGATTTGCTGCTGCTATCTAAAGATAATCGAACCCCTCAAGAAAACCTTCAAAAAGCCCGCAATGTAATTGAATATCTTGAGGTGGCAGAACTAGAAAACTATCTTCAGTGTCGATTGCCAGACGCTAATTCTATCGATCAAGTCATTCATGACAATCCCAAGGCTGCTGCTATCTATACGATTATTCTTGAAGATCGCCTCGAAGTCATTCTCAAATTGCCCCAGCAAAACGACCTGATCCACTACACCACTTTTGTCTCCAGAAGTGAATTAGAAAAAACTGTAGAGCAACTGCGGGAAAACATAGAAGAACGCAAAATTGGTCGAGATAATACGTCTCGTTTCCAAAAGGTGTATGATTGGCTGCTCCGACCTGCTGAGCCCTACTTGGGGAACCAGGTCGAAACTCTGGTATTTGTACTGGATGGTTCTTTAAGAAATATCCCGCTAGCGGCGCTTTACGATGGCAAACAATATCTTGTAGAAAAGTATAGTGTCGCTTTGAATCTTGGTCTACAACTGCTAGATGGCAAACCGTTGAAACAAGGAAGACAATTAAAAGTTCTCCTAGCTGGACTAAGTGAATCAGTCCAATACTTTCCAGCACTTCCTTACGTTGAGAATGAGTTAGAGCAAATTAAGTCTAAACTGCCCAACAGCAAGGTGCTTCTCAATTCGCAGTTTACCACCCAGGCTCTCCAATACCAAATTAACTCGCAGCCTTTTTCGGTGATTCACCTGGCAACTCATGGCGTGTTCAGTTCCAACCCCGAACAAACGTTTATTCTTGCCTACGAGCAGCCCATCAAAGTTAACCAATTGAGCAAGTTACTCAAAAGCCGAGAAGAAAATCGCCCTGAGCCAATTGAATTACTTGTCCTCAGTGCTTGTCAGACAGCATCTGGCGACAAGCGTACAGTTTTGGGAATTGCTAGCATAGCTCTACGGGCAGGGGCACGTAGTACGCTCGCGTCTTTGTTGAGTGTGAACGATGCGTCTACTGCCATGCTAATGAGTCAGTTCTACCAAGAGTTAATCAACTCAGCACCGACTAAAGCCGAAGCACTCCGTCGCGCTCAACTGGCTCTGTTGAAGCAAGAAGAGTATCGAAGTCCGTATTATTGGGCCTCCTACGTTCTTGTGGGAAATTGGCGCTAGGTGTAGCGACCTGCAACCAAGAACACTCCGGCCCGCAAACAAGCCGATTTTCGCTCCACATTATTTGCAAATAAAAATAGTTTCTCACTAGGGCGTGTCATCAATTGAGCCAAATGACGCCAGCAGCCAGATAAATGGCACCCAGAAAGTTAGCAGCCCGTTTGTCATAGCGCGTCGCAATTGCACGGTACTGCTTCAGCTTGGCAAAAAAGTTCTCAATTAAACGTCGGAATCCCATCAGAACAGCCAAAAACCTGGAACGTCGTATTGCGCTCAATAAAATCTACTGGCGTTGCCGTTAGGATTTAGAGTACACGTAACAGTTTTATACAGCTTAAGTTAGGAGGGGTGTCTAACCGTTAGACACGCATCTGATTTAGGAGAGCGATTGCTTTGCTAATCAAACGGCTTCTGACGCCTTGCCATTATAGAGAACGGTAAAGAACAATGTTCGCATTCTCCTTGCACCTAAACGCGGGTTTTAAGTTTCCCCTTCGTGGTAGACTTCCTGAAAGTCAACGTTCCACTTTTTATGTCCGTAGTTTGGAGCGCCAGTGCTTCCGATACGCGACATCCAGTAAAAAGACAGATGGCAAATAGAGCGCGATCGCGTGGCGAATTTAACCCATCGGTGAACAACCGCCTCAATTCATCTGCGGTGAGAACTTTCCCTTGCCCGTTGCCCCTAACCTTCATGCTGCTATAAGCTAGTTCTTAGCTAGATTACACGAAATACGAGTTTCGTGGAATAGATGCCGAAAAGTATAGCTATAGCGTTGTTTTAAAGATTTCAGATTGCCGGATTCAACAGAGCTTATCAATCCCGCTCCATCCGCCTCACGAGAGAATCAGGGTTTCGGGCGCAATAGATGATTTTTGCTTATGCCTGCGCTGTTATCACCGTCATCAAGTAAAATCGGCTACCTTTGATTGGTAACTGATAGCAGAGTCGGCATAGATGCCAGAATCACCATACTTTGGGAGATGGCTGACAGTCCTTCGTCGGGGAGAGTTTAATGATCCATCTCGATCAACTGATTGCCACGTTGATGCAGGTGGTGATCGAAAGTGCAGGAGCCGAAACTGGCGCTCTGGTTCTCCTGGAAGAGGATCAACTCACTGTAGTGACTCAATGCAGTGGCAATAGGCCGTGTGACCTAGAAAAGCTTGCTGTTGCTGACTGTGCAACGATTCCTGTCTCTGTCATTCACTCGGTAGAACGTACTCAAGAAACTTTGGTGCTTGATGATGCAGTCAACGAATCGTCTTTTTCAACTGATCCTTACATTCAAAAGCAACAGGCGCGATCGCTCCTCTGTCTACCCATTCACAATCAAAGCCAGTTGATCGGCATCCTTTATCTAGAGAACAATCTTAATGCCGGAGTGTTTACCAACGATCGCTTACAAGTCCTGAAACTGTTGATGATTCAGGCAGCAATTTCACTGGAAAATGCTCAGTTGTATGCACAATTAGCAGACTATACCAAAACGCTGGAACGGAAAGTAGAAGCGCAAACTCAAGCCTTGCAGCAGGAGATCGCGGAACGTCAACAAACCGAAGCCGCATTGAGACAAAGTGAAGCAAATTATCGCAACCTGTTGCAAACCGCGAATTCAGTCATCATTCGCTATGACACGCAAGGACGGATTCATTACATCAACGATTATGGAGTGAAATTACTGGGCTATGAAGAACATGAAATTGTAGGGCGAACCTTATTTGAAACCATCATTCCAGACATCGAAACCTCTGGACGCGATGTCAAACCATTGGTTCACGATTTACTTCGTAATCCTCAACTGTACCCACAAGGCGAGGGTGAAAACCTGTGTCGAGACGGTCGGCGAGTTTGGGTTGTTTGGTCCAATCAAGCCATTTTCAATGAACAGGGAGAGGTCGTTGAAATCTTATCGGTGGGCAACAACACCACCCAGCGTAGGCAAGCAGAAGAGGCACTACAACGCAGTGAAGCCAAGTTCCGCAATATCTTTGAAAACTCACAGGTTGGCATTTTCCGAACCCGCCTCTCGGATGGATTACTTCTCGATGCCAATCAACGCTATGCCAATCTGCTTGGCTTTGATTCACCAGAGGAGATGATTGGGCTTGAACACGCCACAGACTATTATGTCAATCCCAGCGATCGCCAACAATTCCTTGAGTTGCTGAAGCGGGATCGGGAAGTGCGAAGCTATGAAGCACAGGGGCGAAAACGAGATGGGACGCTGTTTTGGGTGCTTTTCTCTGCTTATCTGAATGCAAGCGATGAGTACATCGAAGGGGTGATTACGGATATTAGCGATCGCAAACGAGCAGAAGTCGCTCTACAAACGAGTGAAGAACGACTACGCTTAGCCTTAACCGCTTCAAATAAAGGACTCTACGATCTCAATATCAAAACTGAAGAAGTCGTGATTAACCCAGAATACGCTTTAATGCTGGGCTACGATCCAGCAACATTTCACGTGACCAAATCTACGTGGATTGAGAGTTTGCATCCTGACGACAGAGAATCAGTGGTTACAGCTTACAATGCTTGTATTACTGGAGAAGTCCCCAACTTTCAAGTAGAGTTTCGCCATCGTACCCAGGATGGTCAGTGGAAATGGATTCTTTCTGTCGGCAAAATTGTTCGGAATGAATTCGGTGAACCCATCCGAGGGATGGGAGTTTATACGGATATCGACGATCGCAAACAGGCAGAAATAGCGCTGCAAGCCTCTGAAGCAGAACTGCGGGCGCTCTTTTCAGCTATTCCCGATCCGCTGTTTGTCGTTACTGCTGAAGGGCAAGTGATCGAAGCGGTCGCTATTTCGCCTGATCAGTTGTATAGACCGATCGAGGAGCAACTTGGTAAAACACTACATCAAATCTTTGAACAAGAACAAGCCGATGAATTTCTCAATTATGTTCAACAGGTGCTGAGAACGCAACAAATGCTCACGGTCGAGTACAGTCTGTGGATCGCTGGACGAGAAATCTGGCTTTCGGCTCGCATTGCACCCTTCCGGCAGGGGCAGGTGATTTGGCTAGCGCGAGACATTACGGCTCATAAGCAAGCAGAACAAGCTTCGATTCTAGAAGAACGCAACCGCATGGCACGCGAAATTCACGATACCCTTGCTCAAGCATTTACAGGCATTCTCATCCAGGTTGATGCAGCGACCCAAGTGCTAGTCGATGATGCAGAAGCAACCCTTGCCCATTTAGACACGATCGAGGAACTAGCCCGCACCGGACTGACTGAGGCACGTCGCTCGGTAACAGCACTGCGTCCCCAGTTGCTAGAAGAAGGTGATTTATCGACTGCCTTTGAGCGTCTGGTTAACCAAATGCGAGTGGCGACCTATACGGCTCTCATTTACTCAGTTGAGGGGATCGCCTATGCCTTACCCGCCGAGGTGGAAAATCACTTGCTGCGGATTGGACAAGAAGCCCTAACCAATGCAATTAAGTATGCTAGCGCGAATGAAATTAGAATTGAGTTAGTCTATGAAGATGCCCAGTGTCGTTTACAGGTCAAAGATGACGGACAAGGCTTTGGCGTGGTTGGCATTCCGATGAGCGGCGGATTTGGATTGCTGGGCATGAGCGAACGGGCAGAGCGCATCGGAGCACAACTGGCGATCGAGAGCCAACCCGGTCAAGGAACAGAAATTATTGTCATTGTTAATCGAGGGTGATAATCATGACGAGCCAATCCACACTGATTCGGGTTCTAATTGCTGACGATCATTCCATTGTCAGGCAAGGATTGGCAACCATCATTAACCGCGATCCAGAAATGACGGTAGTTGCTCAGGCAGAAGATGGGCAACAGGCGATCGATCTCTTCCGAGAACACCAGCCAGATGTGACGCTGATGGATTTACGAATGCCGGAAGTCGGCGGGGTGGAAGCCATTAGCGTGATTTGTGCTGAATTTAAACCTGTCCGGATTATCGTGTTAACCACCTACGATGGGGATGAAGATATCTATCGCGGATTGCACTCAGGTGCTCAAGGTTATCTACTCAAGGATACTAAATCCAATGAGTTGCTGAATGCGATTCGCACGGTTGCTCGTGGTCAGCAATACATTCCACCCGACGTGGGAGCAAAACTGGTGCAGCGCCTAAATAATCCAGAACTCAGGGAACGAGAGTTAGAGGTACTGGGCTTAATGGCGCAAGGAATGAGCAATTCAGAGATTGCGACTGCTTTAAGTATCAGCGAGAATACGGTCAAAACCCATGTCAATCGAATTTTAAGTAAGTTGGGCGTGAGCGATCGCACCCAAGCCGTAATTGTTGCGGTTAAACGCGGCATTGTCAGTTTGTAAGTCAGTCATCCTTTAGTTTGACTCCAGAGTCCAACCCGAGTTGGAGCAATGATGACATTGGCAGAGTGACTGATTCATCATTCACTTAAGTGAGCAAAAGTTGCAACTCTCAGTTGACGACAAGTGAGAGGGCAATTGCCTATATTTAGTTCTAGGCAAACACGAATAGCAATTGAGTTACAGCATTGAGTTTGCTTCATCTAGATCGCAGAAAGAGGGTTGAATCGCTTGCGATTACCATTGCTTCCCTCAGAGGTGTTCAAGTGAATCAAGACCGAGACCGTAGTTTGTTATCTATTCCAGCTTCAACACAGGATCACATCCAAGGTGTACTCAATACCGACGTGGTGCTGGTGATGTATGGAGATTATCAATGCTCTGTCAGTGCAGACGTTTACAAGATGATTAAAGCGATCAAACGAGAGCTTAGTGCTTCTTTTGGAGAGGATTATTTATGCTTTATCTTCCGTCATTTTCCGCAAATACAGATTCATCGTCATGCTCAACGGGCAGCCCAAGCCGCTGAAGCCGCCGCTGCTCAAGGACAGTTTTGGTTAATGCACGACACTTTGTTTGCTCATCAACAGAAGTTAGAAAATGGTTATCTCGTAGAGTACGCCAACAATTTAGGGCTTGATATTTCTCAGTTTCTTAAAGAGTTGTCTAAGCAGGTGCATATCGATCACATCAATGAGGATATTGAAAGTGGATTGCATAGTGGAATAACGACTGCTCCAGCCCTATTTATCAATAACATTCGATACACCGGACGCTGGAAAATAACAGAGTTGACGGCAGCCATTGTTGTTACAAGTCACTAAGCTCTTTTCCATAACTCATCAACGTTAGTAATAGACGAAAACAGTTTTGTTGTTTCGTTGAAGGTAGTTCTATGACGCATTTACGAGTACAAAGCAGAAATGATTCTGAGCATGAAGGTACACCTCAGACTGATTCTCTTCACGATTCCTCAGTGAATCATACCCTGATTGCGATCGCACAAGAAGTTGCTGAGTTGCTGAAACAAGCTTATCCAGTACAAGCTGATGACACTGATTATCTGGAGTCAACAACCAGGAATCACTCTAGTCAAAGCCCTCTCATGTAGTAATTTAAGCATTTTACATTTTCAGTCAATGCTCGTTGAAACATAAGGAAAGCACTACCCCAATTCAAATGGAAATCACACGATGAACATGCTTAACCTCGGGAACAGAATCCGCCTGCTTCTGATTGTCACTCTCTTTTTAGGAACTCTTACCCTCACTTCTCTAGGAGCCATCATGAATACTGCAAATGCACAAGCCAACAAGCCCACGATCGTGTTCGTTCATGGTGCGTTCGCCGAGTCTTCTAGTTGGAACGGTGTATTGACGAAGCTAATCATGAAAGGTTATCCGACGGTTGCTGTGGCTAATCCTCTGCGCGGCGTTAAGAGCGACGCAGATTATGTTGCCAGTGCCCTTAAAGACATCAACGGACCCATCGTGTTGGTTGGGCATTCTTACGGAGGCGCGGTCATTACCAATGCCGTCAATGGTAACAGGAACGTGAAAGCACTGGTCTACGTTGCTGGCTTCGCTCCTGAGGCGGGCGAGACTGCCATTGAACTCTCAGGACGTTATCCGGGCAGCACACTCGGATCAACACTCGTGCCACCCGTTGAACTGCCCGATGGTGGTAAAGACCTTTACATTCAGCAGGACAAGTTCCACGCCCAGTTTGCTGCGGATGTGTCCGCTAACGACGCGCAACTGATGGCTAGCACCCAGCGCCCGATTACGGAAGCTGCGCTGAACGAAGCCTCCGGTGTGCCCGCATGGAAATCTACCCCGTCCTGGTTTATTTATGGCGATCACGACTTGAACATTCCTCCAGCGGCACTGTCTTTCATGGCGAACCGCGCTAACTCAAAGGAGACCGTTGTTGTGAATGGCGCGTCCCATGTCGTGATGGTTTCCCATTCAGATGCCGTTGCCAATCTCATCGATCGTGCTGCAACCGCGCCATAGACGAGGCGTAAACGCATCTGGATACGTTGAGTGATATCGAAATACCTTTACCGTTGATTCTAAAGCAAGGATGGTTAGCAGAGATGGAATTTATGAAAGCAGCCGTACTGACAACATTTGGTGGTGCTGAGAGTTTTGAGATTCAAACTGTACCCAAGCCAATGCCAAAACCTAATCAGGTTCTAGTAAGGGTGTGTGCGACATCGATCAATCCAGTTGATTATCAGACTCGCCGTGGTGACTATAAAGACTTGGTTCGATTACCAGCAATTATCGGAGTTGACATTTCAGGAGTTATTGAGACAGTTGGAGAGTCAGTGACAGACTTTGAGGTAGGAAACGAAGTTTATTACTCGCCGCAGATTTTTGGAGAATCTGGCAGCTATGCTCAATATCATGTTGCTGATGCAGGGATTGTTGCGCTTAAGCCTTCTAACTTGTCGCACATTGAAGCAGCGTGTTTTCCTCTTGCAGGAGGGACGGCTTGGGATTGCCTAGTAACGAGAGGCAATCTTCAAGTTGGGGAATCGGTTCTAATTCATGCGGGTGCTGGTGGTGTTGGTTCTATTGCGATTCAACTTGCAAAAGCGATGGGAGCTTTCGTTTTTACAACATGCAGTTCTAAAAATCTCGATTTTGTTAAAAAACTTGGCGCAGATCGAGCCATTGATTACAAAAACGAAGATTACGCAGAAGTTATTTGTCAGGAAACAGACGGGCTAGGTGTTGATTTAGTTTTGGATACGATCGGTGAACAAACAATCCAGCGTAGCCCAAAAATTATTCGCCCATTCGGCAGGCTTGTGAGCATTGTAGACACTGAAACGCCGCAGTCACTCATCGAAGCATGGGGCAAGAATCTGACTATCCATTTTGTTTTCACGCCACAGTACCGAGCAAAATTAGATGCTTTGACAAAACTAATCGAGCGCACTCAGCTTCGCCCCGTCATTGATTCAACGCTGTCTTGGGATCAGATAATTCAAGCACATCAACGTGTAGAGCAGGGGGGAGCGCAAGGGAAAATTGTGCTGGAATTTACCAAAAGTTAGACTATCCTCACCGATTACTTTAAATCGTCACCTGAAAAATAGCCCCAAATAGCACAACTTCAAATATTTGCAAATACCTTGTGACTACCGCCATGGCACAAGAGGTTGCTGAGTTGCGGAAACAAGCTTATCCGGTACAAGTTGGTCAAATTGATCGCGTGGAATTAATAGACGGGAAGCGTTCTACTCGATGATCGAGTGCTGAGTTGGCGAAGTCCTCGGTTAGTTTGAGTTTGTGCTGAAGGTCAATATTAGAACGCTGAATCACTTTAAGGAGCAATTCTATGTCAACTTTTGTCTTGGTTCACGGCGCATGGCACGAGGGTTCTGCTTGGAACGAAGTGATCAAACAGCTAGAAGCGAAAGGGCATCAAGCGTTTGCTCCCACGATCGCCGGACATGGTAAAAACGTAGATAAAAACGTTAACCATGCTCAATGTACGCAATCGATCGTCGATTACATTGTTGGCAAAGACTTAACCGATATTGTTCTCTTAGGTCATAGTTTTGCCGGAACAATCATTGCAAAAGTTGCTGAAGCGATTCCCTCGCGCATTCGACGGCTCATCTTCTTTGATGCCTTTGTCCTCAATGATGGTGAAAGCCTTAGAGATAACATTCCGCCGCACCATCAAGCGTTATTTGACTCCCTAGCTAGAGAATCGGGCGATCATACGATGGTGATGCCGTTTGAGATGTGGCGAGAAGTGCTTCTCAATGATGCTGACCTCGCACTGGCTCGATCGAGTTACGCACAACTATCCCCTGAACCATATCAACCGTGGATTGACAAGCTGGACTTGAAGCAGTTTTACTCACTGCCCATTCCTAAAAGTTACCTCTACTGTACAGAAGATAATGTCCTCCCTCAAGGCGAACAGTGGGGTTGGCATCCGAGAATGTCTAACCGCTTGGGGCTATTTCGGCTTGTACAAACGCCCGGTAGTCACGAGGTCATGTTTTCTAACCCGGTTGGTTTAGCAGAAAAGATTATTGTGGCAGGGCGCGACTAGCAGCAAAATTTGCAATCGCCAACCCGCTAGCCGTCATTCAACAAACAATGACCTGAAAAGGAGACATCATGACAACTACATACCATCACAGTGCTGCTTTTGATTATATTGTGATTGGCGCCGGTTCAGCAGGCTGCGTTGT
>NZ_JACJOK010000093.1:0-51912 GCF_014695505.1 Trichocoleus sp. FACHB-90 | reverse complement strand
GGATGCCGTTTTCCTCTTGGACTACGGGGGTCTGCAATGGTTTTTAATTGATCTATGAGGGTCATGGGTTGATGGTTGAATATGGTTTATCAACCCATCCTCATTTTTCTCTGTTGACATTGAAACCACCCTGGGTTGGTGTTGGGGGTACGGGAGTTGTAATCTAGATAGATGAAGCTAAAATCTTTAGCTGTATTGGCTTTTAGCTTTATTCATGAGTAGCTGATTGTGAAGGTTAATATTGCTTTTGGCCCGGACATTGGCAAATCTGAGCTTTGAGCTGAGTGCGATCGCTCAATTTTTGCTGCTGTTATTAACTCAGAGCTGCTGAGTCAATTTGGCGTTTCTCTCATTCCCAGAAAGTTGTGTTGATAGGCTTGCGCTCCACTCAGCATCCTTGAGTGGAGTGCGTTAGTTTAAACTCCAATTACCTAGTAACTCATCAAAGTAAGGATAGCGAGTTACATCCCACAGTGATTTCCCTCTTGGAGAAGATGAAATCGGTGGAGGAACGTTTAAACACAACAAAGGCGAATGCCATCTCATATTCATGTGCGTGTAACCCAAGCCATTATTTGAGCTTCTGTTAACTATAGCTACCCGGTTATGAGGACTTGGGCTAACCTGTCTCAAACGCGCAGAATACCCAAGACCTCATCAGTCAAGCTTTCTATCTCTTCTATCGCCGCTGAAGCTTTGCTGCCAAAGTTGTGTACTGTCTGCCCAAAGACAGCCGACTGCCGATAGACTTGCCGATGTCCCAGATAAGATTTGGCCAATTCAATCCCAAACTCCGGCAGAACTTCTAAACTTTCCTGAGCTAGAGTCGTATTGGGCTGGCACTGATTCATCACTAGCCGAGCCTGTAGAGACTCATTAATGATACTCACGTTAACGATGACCTGGCGGATACCGACTGCTGCCCACATATCTAGTGGGGAGGGAATGAGTGGCACTAGCGCTAAGTCAGCAATCAATAGGGCGCTCTGGGGAACGGGAGAATCCGCCGCCGGTGGACAGTCAATGATGATGCAATCATAATCATCAATAAACTTTTTGACCTCCCGGTGAACCTTGGCATTAGCAGCACTCAAGCCGACTACAGATGCTGGGAACGGAGCTTCATCCTCGGCTGAAGCCGCCCAGCGAGTTGCTGTACCTTGGGGATCTGCATCCACCACGAGAATTTTATTTTCCCGTCGGGCTAGAGATCCGGCAAGCTGCATACTAATAGTAGTTTTGCCTGAACCACCCTTTTGATTCACTACAGCAATAATTTTCGCCGTCATGGGATTCAAGAGATAAACTGTATAAACAGTTTATAGTTTTTATATTGTTTGCCTAGTTTTCCCATTCTCGCACGAACATCCAGATACACAAACAATATAAACTGTATATAGAGTTAATAGTGTTTATATTATTTATACGGTTTTTAGTGTTTGTACTGTTTACTCAGTTTTTGAAGATTCCTGCACGCTGACGAAGAGAGGAGGGGCGATGACCAAAAAAAATATGAAATCAGCTCTTAATGCTTCTCTCAAAGCAGAGGATGAAGCAGTGAAGAGCCGATTTGAGAAAGCTGAATCTTTACTACGGGATGGGACTGAAACCAACAGGAAGTCGGAAGTGACTCCTCAAGTAGAGGCTAAGAGCCGCGAGGAACAAATCAAGAAGGAGCGAGTGATTCGGGATAGCTTTACCCTCCCTGGTGAAGACTATGAACTAATTTCAGCCATTAGACAGCGATGCCTCAATTCAGCCGTCAACGTGGCTAAAAGTGAGGTCATCCGCGCTGGTCTTCACGCTCTTAACGAACTACCTGATGAAGCTTTACTGAAGGTCATTGAGAGCCTCACGAAGATCAAAACAGGAAGACCGGCAAAGAGAGTGTAGGCTGACATCGATAGATGGCACTACACCCACTTATCCATGCTGAATTTTCTGACACCAGGGGTTAGCATGGCAGTAGGCAAGGCGTGTTAATTTCTATGACGACAACTAAGCAACTGCTAAAATTTGAGCAATTCTTTGACGACGATGGTACAGACAACATCTATGAGTAGGTTGCTGGTCACGCCGTGGTAGCTAACCTGTAGACCCAAGAAAGGGTTGAAACCGGCAAGAGCGATCGCTCTTGATAACTGAGAGAGCTTCGCCCCTACTGCGGTAAATCTCATAGGCATTAGTGGGGAGTGTGCAGTTGAAAATAGATCGTCACGGCAAAGCCAGGTGTTTAGAAGCCGCCGAGATTCAGTTACTTTTTGACGAGGGGCTGCAAACTATTGCTCATCGCTGCCTCTTCGGAATTTGCTTGTATACGGCAGCAAGAATCAATGAAGCCTGTACTTTGCGTCGGGTAGATGTCTTTGATAAATCTAGGCGAGTCAGACCGTCTCTGATTATTCGTAAAGCTAATAGTAAAGGCAAGCTGGCAACAAGATGTGTGCCTATTAGTGAAGACTTAAGGGAATTGTTAACCGAATACAACCCGCCCGCCCATCAAGGGTTTCTGTTTCCAGGTCGTCATGGGCGAGGTCATATTCGCCCCGATTCCGCTTCACGGATTTTAAGAGAAGCTATGAATCGCATCGACCTAGAAGGTGCCAGTACGCATTCATTTAGAAGAACGGCGTTGACGATGATGAGCAATAGCGGGGTGCCCCTGCGAATTATTCAAGCCGTAAGTGGGCACCGCAGTCTAGAGGTGTTAGAAGAATATTTAGCTGTAGGCGATGAGCAAGTCAAGGGCGCGATCGCGGTGCTAGCGCAGTTGTCTTACGTCAAGAAATTAGAGAATGTTGACGTAGATCCGATGTTGCCAAAAGCGTGGCAGACTGATGAAAGCACTGAGTCAAAAGATAGCAATAAATACCGTTGAGACGCTCCGTTCTGACGGCACGCCACATATCTCGGCTCAATGTCTTATTCTTCCGTGGTGATCGCTGTTTTCGTACTTCCCATTTTGACGGCTAACACAAACAGCTTTCGGTGCATCGACCGTACTGCGTCGGATGCAGAGCGCAAATTGACTTGAACAAACGGATACCAGCCCACCCGGCTTTGCTTTGGTGGTAGCCCTGGCGCTTTTCCCCTTGCGGCTTTGGCAATCAACCGCTTTCGAGACTGAGGAATTCCATAATCTGCCGCATCCAGAAGTGCGGCTGTTATCTGATATTCCAACGCCCAAAGCTCATCCTGAATAATCTGCCATGATTCGGATTGTCTGTACCCCAATACGTTCTCCAGCGTAAAACATTTGGGCTGCAATACCCGTATGGCAGTGGCTACAGCAGTCGCGGCTTCGCAGTCTAGTGATTGTTCGGTGCCGTTTCCCAGCGCCTTACTAAAGTTTGAGCAGACCGGAGAAGCGTGGAGATAATCCGGCTGGGGGAATCCAGAGAAATTAGCAAGAGCTAGTTCTTGAACCGTTTGTTGAATTACCTTGGTGCCATAGGGTTTGAAGTTCAGCGATAGAGAGGTAGCAAGTGCGGCAGAGAGTTCGGTTCGACTGGGGTCGCATTCCACGCTCAAGACAGGTCTAACGCTAACGCCAGCCATGACCATTCCAGCTTCTACACCACCGCCTCCAGCAAACAGTACAACAGCCGTTGGAGCATCATCTGGTAGGGTGGGAGCATAACCCAAATATTTGAGTACCTTTTGACGTTTTTGACCGTCAGCGGTTTTATAAGTTTCGACCAGGTAACGGTAAGGTTGTCCTTTAATTATTTTGGTTCGGATAAACATGAACGGAGTGCCTAACTACAGGGTAATGTTAGGCATTCTATAGAACCCATTTGACATCTTCACAATGATGAATTAAGGTGCTTACACTCCTCTAGTTCAGCAGCTATGCCGTATTCCAGCAGTCTTACCGATGAAGAATGGGCAATGCCTAGAACCCCTGTTGCCCCAAATATTACCTCAGAAGAAACGGACAAGACCGTCTGATTGGAGTAAAAGGGAGATTATTGATGGCATACTCTACCAACTCAAGAATGGCTGCAATTGGGAAGACTTACCCAATTGCAGCCTTACTCAACCGTCTATTGGCACTACAAGCAGTGGCGAGCAGCAGGAGTGATCGCCACTCTGATGAAGACGTTACATGCACAAGTGCGGGAACAGGTAAAAAAAAAGCCGAAATGGACTCGGCTAATCATCATTGACTCTCAGGCTGTAAAAAACACCTGTAATGCTGGGGTAAACTCAAAAGGGTTTTGTTTCTACAAAGCGACCAATGGGATTAAGCGGCATCTTGCCGTTGATACGCTAGGGTTTCCTTTCTTTACGCACTGCACGCCGGCTAATGTCTCGGATGATGCAGGACTGATTGAAATGCTCAGCTTGAACATCGACTATTTCAAGTCAAAACCCGTTAACATTCCGAAGA
Source organism: Trichocoleus sp. FACHB-90 (assembly GCF_014695505.1). Classification (NCBI taxonomy): domain Bacteria; kingdom Bacillati; phylum Cyanobacteriota; class Cyanophyceae; order Leptolyngbyales; family Trichocoleusaceae; genus Trichocoleus; species Trichocoleus sp. FACHB-90. The sequence goes on along the minus strand of NZ_JACJOK010000093.1, from coordinate 47,519 downwards.
TTACGATCTTGTTAGACCACGGCTACCATGTAGACCATTTGATTGAGGCGTTAGAGAAGGTTTATCCCCAGATCATGACGAAAATCAGGTTTGAGCTTTCGACGAAACCCTCAAAACAAGAAAAGCGGCACCAGGAAAATCCGGATTTGTTCCGGTGACGGCTCGGTGGCTGATTGAACGCTCAAATGCCTAGATGGATCGTTGTAAAAGTCTGGTGAAAAACTTTGAGCGAACCTTATCTCATGCAACGACCAAAATCAATCTCTGCTTCGTCAGGCTAATGCTCAAGAGGCTTGCAACGCCTTCTTGAGATGTCAAATGGGTTCTATACAGCAAGGTGTTGAGTACGTGGCGAAATGAAACATGTGGCATTCTCCGTGAGCGTTTTTCTGGTTCTTTGCGGAATATATCTTCAAACAGCCTCCATTCTAAGTCAGGTAATCTTTCAAATCATCTAGCCATACTGTGATACACCCTTCTGTTATGAAAAGCAAATTATCACATTTTTGATATTAGTGGGATAGATTCATTCGTCGTGGTCGCGACTCGATGGGTGGGTCGTTAAAACGTCTAGCCCAAGCCAAAGGATTGTTGTGGCAAGGAAATATAGATGAAACCCTAAAGTTATTTCAGACGATGGGCCGAAAACAAGCACAAAACTTTTGTGCCTATCTCCAGAAGCACCGCCACCGGATTGTTAATTAAGAGCAATGCAATTGTCCCAAGAAAAGGTTTGTCCAATTAGTTCTGGGGCTGTGGAGTCTACGGTTAAACAAATCGCTCGCCGGTTGAAAATTTCAGGGGCGCAGTGGTTGGCCAAAAATGTGAATTAGATACTAAAACTTTGTTGCGCCTACCTCAACGAAATCCTATCCGTTTAACATTCTTGCAAAACCGGGATACTCCCGTTTCCTCTTAGCTAGCTAGAAAAATCCTGAAAATTTAATTGATGCGTTGATTTGTTAGCGCATCGATATTATTGTGTTTAGTTTTAGCTCTGACCTGATAAAAATCACATCTTTTAACTTATCTTACTCCTTACTCAGGATGAATCAATAACTTCATTGATATTCGTTAGAAGAATCGTTCGCTAGAACTGATCTGTCCTTCAGCTTCACCAAAAGTGCGTAAGAACCCAAATAATCTGTTATTCAACACAATCCCTCAACGTCGCGAGTGTAGCTTTTCGCTCCCAGATGGGGTAATAATTAAGTGAATATTACCTTCAGAATAATATTTTCTGATGCTTGTTTTTAGGGAGGCTTATTAGTAGTATTAGAAATGATAAATTTAAAATTAAAAACCTGCCCTATGTAAAAAGTTAGAATACCTAAAATGATTCCACACATCACATCTAGTACATAGTGCTGTTTAATAAATAGCGTTGATAAAATGATTAATGCCACAAAAATACTCATAGGTATTTTAATTACAGGTGATGTTTTAATCCAGTATAAAAGACAGATCATAGACAGAGACACGTGAAGACTGGGAAAACAGTTGTAAGGCTTATCTACGGAGTAAATATAAGCAACTATCGTTGAAAATATGTCTTTAGATACTATATCAGCCCGACTAACGCTGGTTTGATAAAAAGTATAAACAAGATAAGCTATTAATTGACATGATAGGAATGAAATAAATACCGATTGATATTTTTTATAGAAAAAAGCCAAATAAATTATGGTTATTAATAAAAAAGGAATAAACGAAATATAAGGAATGCTAAAAAATGGCAAAAATGGTATTTGCTCTTCAAACTGAAGTTTAACAACGTGAACTGTTCCAGATTGCTTATTTAAAACTTCATAAATAAAAAAATTGCATAGGACAAGAGCTGTCAAAGCAATCCTGTTTAAAATGTCTTGACTCATTCTCTGTATAACCGCCTAAATTTCATAATAGAATGTCATTATTACGTTAAAAAATTAACGATTAACTTTCCAATAATTTTAAAAATATCGACGAAAGGAGGAATAGTACAAACGAGCAGTAGTGTTAAGTCAATACTAAGATAGGTGCTCAAAATCCTCTTGATTAGCTGTATAGGAGTATTTTTATTTTCAAAGTTAGTAATATCATCGTCCTGACATTTCATTTCATATAACCGCCGTATAGTTGCTTGAAGTGTATTTCCGTAAAATGAAATTCCTGTGAAAATTACAAATAGTACAAACGAAACGAGTCCATAGCCAACCCATGTCCAAAGCTTACCAAATCTTGATAAAGTAACTTGCCCAATCCAATATTCAAAGGAGACAATGGTTGTTATAAATAAAATTAAGGCAGAATATTTACCAATAATTCCTAATAAATTAAGGGAAAAGAGGTTAAAATGACGTTTTATCAAAACACAAATATTTTCTTCCTCCGTTTTATTGTCGGTATTAATTATTTGCAAGCTCAGCAAAATTTTTTGGCTCAAAGTTCTGATTTTTAACAAATTTATAGAAGTAGCATAAAAGCTTACTGAAAACGTGATAATGCCGATTATGAAAAAATTCACAAAGGAGTAAGGAATATACAATAAGTAAGGAAGCCGATACTCTTTAAAGACGTTTACTTGACTTGGAAACGCAGGGTGCTTACTAGCAAGTTCATCGGGACCAACTTGGAAATGATGCTTACAAAGCAAAAATCCTCCTGCTACTACTAAGAACAACATAATGCCACGAGACCATTTAAGGAATTTAGACTCGCTTGCCGAGTGCCCGCGAAGCTGCATAAATTTCTGAGTTTCGTCTCGGAATACAATCCCCATCAGAGAAATAGCACCTGCTGTTATAATGCCGCTGCGAATAAGCTCGATAACCCAGCCGCTAATAACCCAGCCGCCAACAGTCAAACCTGTATTAAATTCTTGCCGCCAAGCTGCACTGAAACTACTGGAAAATACACCGTATGAGAGTAGGATTGAGGCGATGCTGACGGTAAGAGATACGAGGGCTACTATTAGCAGGCGTCCGAGCAAAAGGTTTTTGGGTTGATTAGTATTTGTGCCTCTCTCAACAGTTTGAACCTGTGTAAGACGTTCCCCCTTAGTAAAGAATACGGGTTGCTGATATCCTCCAGCGCTAAGCGCCATCTCCACCCAATTTTCGTTGAAAACTGATTGGTAAATGCGGTTAAAAACAATAAGCTGGCTTAGTTGCTTCCTTACCAATCCTGACAGCCGTAATTCCAATTGTATGGGGCTGTCATCAGCCGTTACTCCCCCTCGTTGCCAAATTTGCTGATACAGTTCCAGCAGTTGACTTGTGCTATTCCCACTTCGGAGGATGTGATCGCGAATCGTCCTAAAGTGCTGTGGCTCGTCTTTGGCTTCCCAATTGTCGATAATATGCAATCGTACCAGTTCCTCCACCCACATTACTTCATTCCCAACTTGGTGAGTGCATTCAGTTGTGAGAATAAGCTTACATAGCTTTTGAGTAAGAAACGGTTGCCCACCCGTCCAAGCTAATATCTCTTTTAGGACATCTTGGGGATTGTCTACCTTCATTGCTAACCCTTCGATCAACGGTTGAGCTTCGTGCAGCGTAAAGCCGTTCAGTTGAATAGCTTTACCAATGTTGAAGAGCGTGCGGTTTTTGTCCTGGATTAAATCGTAAGGGGTTGCCACTCCCAGCAGCGCGAAGGTAAGGCGTCTGTATTCAGGCTGGTCGGCACGATTGTCATAACACCCCCGGATCAGGGAAAAAAAATCATCAACTTTGAAATTTAGTCTCAGGATACTATCAATTTCGTCTACAAAAATAACAATTTTTTCGCTTAGCAAATTTACAAATAAAACATCTTCAATAAATCGACTCAATATTTGTACCCCAGCTAGCTCTTCTTGAGAGCGTAACCAAGCTTTTAAATCGACTTTCCCTAAAAGATTAAAACTTCTGACTAGCTCAGAAATTATTCCTCCATACCATTTTTCTGGGGTAAGATGCTGGCTACCGATCTTCGTTAGGTCAATAGCAGCGCAAGTGATGTTTTCGCCTTTGAGTCGGTACATCGTACGTACCCGCAAACTTGATTTGCCCATCTGCCGACAGTTGAGAACATAGCAAAACTCATCAGCTTTCAGCGCATTATACAGTTCATCGTCTGCTTGCCGTACTACATAACTGGGAGCATCAATTTTAAGGCTCCCGCCGACTTGATATTCGTAGCTTGAGTTGGAGGCTGTAGACATCCTAGTTTTTAGTTTCTCAAGAGTTCACGGAAATACCGACGATACAACTCACAACTGATGTTTGCCTCATTACCATTAACCTTTACTAGCCCCATGCTTTCTAACTTGTAAGCTAGAGTTGGTTCTAATTGCAACCTTTTGTCTGTGTCAACTAGCCTTTTAAGGGCATCCACCAATTCTGGATGTATGCGGAGTTTCTCCCAATAACTACGCAAGTATTCACCATAAATTCCGGCTTGAGTAGCAGCTGTATTTAACAAATTTTCCAGGGTAATTTCTTGACGCCCTAGATAATAGAGAGCGAGTTGCAATAAATAAGGATGCCCCCCCACCAGTGCAATTAGGGGAGTAAAGCCTTGTGAGCTTACCATATCATCAGCCCTATCTAGTCCATGACATGCTGCTAACTCTTGTACCTGAGAGCCTGTAAACTCCGGCAAATGAATTGGCAACCCCACATTAAACGGCGATTGATTAATATTTAACGGGATATAAACTTCTGTAGAATGAACCACTACCATCCGCAGACGTTGCCAGATATCTAGATTATTGGCTTCCTCATGCCAGCCACGCAGCAAGGCAAAAAAGTCTCGGGCGATTTCCGGATACTCAAAAAGTCGATCCACTTCATCTAAACCTAAAACCAGAGGAGCATCTATTTCGGTTAACAGATAGGCTTGGAAGTAAGTTGTGCAGCTAGCCATACTGCCAAAAAGCTCTTCGTCCCAGTATTCATCTAGCATTGATGGCATTTGTAGCCGCTGAGAGATATTGACACAGAACCACCGTAGAAATTTATCTAGGTGGGAAAGTACCGCACTCTCGACTTGCCGAAAATTTAAACGTACTGTTCGGCAACTAAAATTTGCTGCACGAGCCAGAACCCGATTCAACAGAGAGGTTTTTCCCATATTTTTGGGTGCTTTGATCCGGATTAGAGAACCGGGCTTCAAAATCTCGCGATCGCAGTCCAATTCAATGGGAGGACGTTCTATATATAAGGAAGAATTAGGAGCGAGCGGACGTTCTGGATAGTCTGCTTGCCTAGATGCTTTAAAAGCATAGCGATACCGACTAACGGATTCTTGGCTAAAAATAATCCTCGTTGCCAGTCGATCTTCCAAGCCTGTTTTAACAACTGTGGGCAAAGGGCTTGGTAGTAATTCTAAATTTTGTAGCAGATTTTGCCCCGATAGTAGCGGATGTGTAAGTCCTCCAACACCGTCTTTCGCCTCCGCGTTAGCCTCTCCCCAATCTTGATACCTATTTGCAGCCGATTCTTCAGCAGCTACCCAGCCTGGAGTGTCGATTTGATAAATTTGAGTATTTCTACTTATATTAACAGACGTACTGTTTGATGGTTCTACGACTACTGGCACCTGTTGTGCCTTTCGCCGCAGGACTGAGTGAACGTTACTCTTTGTTACCTTTTCCCCAAATAGCCGACTCAGTAGTTGCCACAACTGGAAGCCAACAAACTTGATGTATTCGGCATCATAACCAGTGTTTCTAGCAATCTCTGGATAAGAGCGCCCTTCCCAAGCCTGCCGAAATACTAGCTCTTGAACATCGTTAAGATGCTCTGGTTGGAGAATGGAGTCTAAAAAAAGGAGGGCTTCGTCAACTGTCATCTATCCAAAAAAAATTAACGACTTTGATCCATCGAGTAAATCGGAGCTTTTGGTCTATGCTCTGAAGTGGGCTTTAAAATCGTCAAAACAGCGGGATTAATGGGTTATTACCCTAATTTGTAGTATAACGGTGCAGCAAAAATACTAACTATTTATAACTTTTCCTCACAGACGCAATAATAATGTCCGAGTTATTACTGAATCAGGGTTGATTGAACCAGTTCATCAGAATCTTGAGACAGATGGCGACATTGCTATGAATATTAAACTTTACAATTCTTTATTTACAGCAGCAATCTTAACCAGCACTTTAGGTGCAATAGCTAGTTATCAAGAAACAGCCCACGCAGATACTTGGTGTGGCTTTTGGGAATCTAATTGCAAAGTGGATGGTATAGCTGGAACCAGTAGTTCCAATCCTTTCACTATCAAAGTTAGAAATTCTTGCAATAGGGATGTCTTAGCAAATGTTGAATACATTCCTTACGACAAGAGAGATTGGCGTACTAGCGAGGTTACAATTCGCTCTGGTACTGCTCGTCCTGTTGCGTTGACATCAAACGCTATTTTTTACGTATCAAGTGAATCAACAGATGGCAGCCTTAGTTGGGGCAGAAAAGAAGTTCGGATGAGGGGTACAGATTACACCTATAACTTAACCTGTCGCAACAAGTAGCCTTAAATCCAGGGGGTGGGGCATTACTGAATAAAGGTATGATTTCGGCCCATAGCCCCCTAATTTGCAGGAAGCGAACTCCCTAAATCCCCCAATTTTAGAAGATTTAGGGAGTTCGGAAAGTACTCCTGAAAGCAGCAATTCATACTTTAATTCAGCAACGCCAGCCCAATGTCACTGGTGTTGCATATTTACACAATCAGAAGAGGTCTTATGCTACGTCGTCTGTCTAATAATCTTGGTCTAATCAGTGCTGCTTCTCTAAATGCGTCTGCTCAATTTATTTTGGATGAAGCAACTTTAACTGCACGACGCTACCTGAGTGCGTAGGAACCGAAGGTGAAAGTTGGCTTGCCTGAAGATGACTAGCAACCTTCAGCGAATTGAGCATGTACTGAACGCTCTCAACAAAAAGGAATGGAAATCAAGATGAATCGATTGCTCTCTCGCTTACCAAAGAAGGGTTTTCTTTCAGGAACTATTAGTAAAGTGCTAACGATAGGCATCCTCAGCGCCAGTCTGCCTTTATTTGTGCAAATAGAGCATTCAGTAGCGCAAACGTGCAACGCTTTTGGCTGTTCACAACCGGGGGCAGGTGCCTGTAATCCGTTTGGTTGCCCAAATCCGGGTGCGAGTCCGTGTACCCCTTTTGGATGTCCGGCTTCACCAACTCCATCTTCCGCTCCACCCGCACAGCCTCCGGTAATTTATCAACCACAACAGCCTCCAGTAATTTACCAGCCACAGCCGCAACCTCAGATAGGAGGTTCACCGCAGGCGATCGCAAGCTGCATGAAAAACCTCATGTATGAACAACGGTTGGTTTGCACTCGCAGCTATTGCAGCCAACGCAATCCTGAAGCTGGCTACGGCGGTTGGCAACTCCAAACCGTGAGAACTGGAATCAGCGAACCTGCGGCAGTTCAAGCTTGCCAAAACGCTCGATAGAAAAGGTTGGGAATTGTGCTTAAACAGCTCAAATAGAAGCTGCATCCGGCATTGAGGAAGCAATCGTTTCTTTCTCAAAATTGCAAGTGTATGTTTTGCTTTGTCGATTTTTCAAATTTTAAGGAGAAAGTCATGGCTTTAGCTGCCGATAAAATTGCGAAGAGTTTGGAAGATGCCAATCAAGCATTATCAGTTTTAAAGATGCCTCTCGGAGATAAGTTTGATGATCTAACAAATAAAATTCAGGAAGTAGCTAATTCAGTTAGCGCTGCTAAGAGCGATGATGAAATAAAAAAAATAGTAGAGGAGTTAGACATAGGCTTAGATAGTGTATTCGGCGTTGACCTTGATTATGTTGACGACAAATTAAACTTCAAATTTGAGCAAGTCCTAACTACTAACTTAAGTGACGATTTGCCTTCAGTATCAGCAAAATTAGGTGTTGCTTGGTCTTTAACAGATTCTACTAACCAAAGTGCAACTATCAGCGAACTGAAGCTGACCTCCTTTTTGGGGCAAAATAGTTTTCTAGGCGAACTTTTAGAAGATGTAGAAGATGTCCTAAAGCCTGTAAGCCAGGTTATTAAAGGTCTGAAAAAAGATATCCCTTTTCTTACCGACGGCATTCCTAAAGGGTTGGGATTCGACAAATCATCAATTGATTTCGATGGAGATGAAAATATTTCAGTATTAGACTTGGTTCAGAAGGCAAATAATTTTGGATCAAAAATATCAACTAAGTACACGATCGAGGGATTGAATGAATTTATTGATTTTATCAACGATGCTGGCTCTCTATTAGATTTAGCTAGTGCTGCCAAAAATAGTTCTGACAATATGGCTCTTCCTGGCAGTTTCACCTACGATATAAATCAGAAAACTTTTCTCTCTACTGGTAATAACATAGGAGAATTGCCCAGTATCCTAACTGAGATTACCAAAAATCTGAATGGTTTTGAGCTACCGATTCTTAACGCTACAACCGCATACAAACTATTCTCAGGTGAAACAAATGTCGAGCTGTTTGAATATACAATGCCGACATTTAATCTGGTAACTCCGTCTGCTTGGAAGACAGGAGTCCAGGTTCCCATTATTGTTCCTGTCATCAATTTAACCTTTGGACCGACTGTAGGTGGCTCTGCAAGCTTAGGATTTGGGTTTGATACGACAGGATTCTATATTAAGGATATCAATGGAAAAGATAATCCTGAACTAAAGTTTTTCGGAGAATTTAGGGTTGGTATTAAACTCGGCAATGATAACATTGCTTCTCTAGATGGTGGTGCAAATATTGGTTTAGAGGCTAATTTCTTCCTTGATGCTAATGAGGAAGGAAAAGTTAGAAACTTCTCAATAGATAAACCATTCGATAAAATTAGTGGTTCAGCTTATGGCTATCTAGATGCTTCTGCAAATGTTTCTGTTGCTGGAGCGTTTAAGGAATTGCTAACTACCCAGTTAAAAGTGACAGGAGCAGCAACTGAATATCTAAAGAAGATTACCAAGGATGCAGGATTACTTGGTGAAGGTGCTGCGTTGCTAGACAAAGGGGTTGATGCTGTTAGCGATGGGGTTAAAAAACTTTTTGGAAAGGCAGAGAAAAATGCTCCTACCCCTTCTACTCTACTTTTCAAAGTGGAAAGCGATAGAGTAACTTTGTGGAGCTTTGATACTGGTTCTGGCGGTAATGGTGGTAACGGTAAGCCTCCTGTTCCAATTCTTGCCACGCCATCTGGAGAGCTTTTGTTCCTGAATGTTGGTGTTCGGGCAAATGAGCGCAAGCATGGCAACATTGCTGATGCTGCTGAAGTATTGACTGTTAAGCAGGTTAACAACCAACTTTTAGTTTCGGCATTTGGCTTGGAGCAGCCCTACGCTATCACTACCAAAAAGGATGATCAAGGGAAAGAAATTATCATTCCTCAGAAAATTGTCGGAGATGCGGGTGAGGGCAATGACATCATAACCATTAATGCATCAATATCTGCTGACATTCGAGGAGGAAACGGGGACGATAAACTATATGGCGGTTCTGCCACTGATGTCCTCATTGGGGGCAATGACAAAGATACCCTCGAAGGTAATGCTGGTTCTGATTTCCTTTATGGAGATGCAGGGGAAGATATTTTACGAGGCGGTGATGGTAATGACTACCTCTACGGTGGTGACGGTGATGATAGTCTCGAAGGGCAAGATCAGAATGATGAATTGTTTGGTAATGCTGGTCAAGATACTCTTCGTGGCGGTAACGGTAATGATTTGTTAGATGGCGGTGCTGATAAAGATTTCTTGTATGGCGATGACGGAGAGGATACCCTTTGGGGCGATGATGGCGATGATGAACTGTATGGTGGATTGAAAGATGATTTGCTCTTTGGAGAAGCGGGAATTGACACCCTCAGAGGAGGCGAGGGTGCAGACATACTAGACGGTGGAGCAGATGGCGATTACCTGTACGGTGATTCTGGAGACGACTTTCTCTTCGGAGAACAAGGCGATGACATTCTCAAAGGTGATGCTGGTAATGACGAGTTAGCAGGTGGTATAGGCAACGACCAACTCTACGGAGGTGTAGGCAACGACTCCCTCAATGGCGATGAGGGAAATGACAAACTCTTCGGTGAGGAAGGCGATGACCTCCTCTATGGTGATGCTGGCAATGACGAACTAGCAGGTGGTGTAGGCAACGACCAACTCTACGGAGGTGTAGGCAACGACTCCCTCAATGGCGGTGAGGGAAATGACAAACTCTTCGGTGAGGAAGGTGATGACCTCCTCTATGGTGATGCTGGCAATGACGAACTAGCAGGTGGTGCAGGCAACGACCAACTTTACGGAGGTGTAAGCAACGACTCCCTCAATGGCGGCGAGGGAAATGACAAGCTCTTCGGTGAAGAGGGTGATGACATTCTTAAAGGTGATGCTGGCAATGAGGAACTAGCAGGTGGTGCTGGTGCTGATAACCTAAATGGCAATGCTGGCAACGACACCTTATACGGGGAAGCTGGCAATGACTTCCTGATGGGAGAAGCAGGCGACGACCTGATTGATGGTGGTACTGAAGTTGATACCGTCAGCTACGAAAACTCACCCAATGGTGTAATCGTCAACATTGACGAGCAACAGGGCTACCAAAATCCTGGCGGATCTTTCCACACAACGATAGTTTCTACCAATCTCATACCTACCGATACAGAACCAGACTTCATCATCAATGAAGGCACGGCAAAAGATGGGTTTGGCACCACAGATACGCTGCGAAATCTGGAGAATATCAAAGGCTCTGAGTATGATGACGTTCTGATTGGCAACAGCCTCGATAACCGTATTGAAGCCTTGGCAGGAGATGACCTGCTCGTTGGCAATGCCGGAAATGACTACCTTGATGGCGGCGATGATAATGATACCGTTAGCTACCGTCGCGATCGCAGTGCAGTCAAAGTCAATTTAGAGCAAAACAAAGCCACAGATGGCTTTGGCGGGAATGACGAACTTTATAACATTGAAAACGTCATCGGCTCTGCCTTCAATGATGAAATCATTGGCGATGCCAAGGCGAATATCATCCATGCTGGAGATGGTAGCGATCGCGTCGAAGGCAGGGATGGCAACGATACCATCTTTGGGGAACAGGGAGAGGACGCTCTCTACGGCGAGAACGGTGACGATTTCCTCGTTGGGGGTACGCAAGCCGATGTTCTCAATGGCGGTGCTGGTAACGATACCGCTTCCTATTTCACCTCAGCAACTCGCGTATCCGTCAGCTTGACAACGGGTACGGGTTGGGCTGGAGATGCCGAAGGCGATCGCCTAGAAGCCATTGAAAACCTCGAGGGTTCCGAATTCGAGGATTTGCTCATCGGCGACCAGTTGAACAATATCATCAGCGGCTTAGGCGGCAATGACCTAATCTACGGGGAAGCAGGCGACGACACCCTTGATGGCGGAACCGGAAGCGATCGCCTTTACGGTGGAGATGGCAGCGACCAACTCTACGGTCAAGCTGGTGAAGACCTCCTCAAAGGAGAAGCTGGTAATGACCAACTCTTTGGTGGCGACGGCAACGACCAACTCTACGGTCAAGACGGTAGCGACTCTCTAGACGGCGGCGCTGGTAATGACTACCTAGAAGGTGGAGAAGGCAATGACCAGTTGCTGGGTATCGATGGCAACGACCAACTTTACGGACAGGAAGGCAACGATAACCTAAGTGGGGGGACTGGTGATGACCTCCTCGATGGCGGGATTGGCGAGGATCGGCTGACTGGTGGCGACGGCGATGACCAACTTTACGGCCAAGCTGGTCAAGACATCCTAGATGGTGACGCTGGCAATGACCTACTCCAAGGCGGTGATGGTAATGACTTGCTCAATGGCGGTGACGATAACGATCGCCTCTACGGTCAAGTTGGTGAAGATACGCTCAATGGCGACGCTGGTGATGACCTCTTGGATGGTGGCGATGATAACGACTTACTCTTAGGTGGTGATGGCAGCGACCAGCTTTACGGTCAAGCTGGTATGGACACCCTCGAAGGTGGAACTGGGAATGATTCGCTTTGGGGTGGTGCTGACGCCGATATCCTTTTAGGCCAAACAGGTGATGACTATCTCGATGGCGGTGCTGGTAACGACCAACTCAATGGCGGCGACGGCAGCGATCGCCTCTACGGCCAAGTTGGTGAAGACACGCTAGATGGTGCTGCTGGTAATGACTACCTAGATGGCGGCTTGGACAATGACAAGCTTTTTGGCAGCGATGGCAGCGATCGCCTCTACGGTCAAGCTGGGTATGACACCCTGGATGGTGGCACTGGCGATGACTTCCTAGATGGAGGGTTAGACGATGACTACCTGTATGGCAGAGATGGTAGCGATCGCCTCTACGGTCAAGCTGGTAATGACTACCTTGATGGCGGTACTGGCGACGATCGCCTAGAAGGTGGCACCAACGACGACCAACTTTTGGGTCAAACTGGTCGCGACTTGCTCGATGGCGGTACTGGCGATGATTTCCTCTGGGGTGGCGATGATGGCGATCGACTTTTAGGGCAAGTTGGTAATGACTACCTGGATGGTGGGTTGGGCGATGACCAGCTCTTTGGTGGCGACGGCAACGACCAACTTTACGGACTGGATGGCAGCGACGCCCTCGATGGTGGTGTGGGCAACGATTACTTTGAAGGTGGGTTGGGTAATGACCAGCTAACCGGAGGTGATGGTAACGATTACCTTTACGGTCAGCAAGGTGTAGACACCCTTGATGGCGGTGCTGGCAACGACAACCTGTATGGCGGCGATGACAACGACCAGCTCAACGGAGGCGATGGTAGCGATTTACTCTCTGGCCAAGATGGCGATGACATCCTCGATAGTGGCGCTGGCGATGATTATCTAGAAGGCGGGTTGGGTGATGACCAGCTCATAGCCCGGCTGGGTAACGACCAGCTTTACGGTCAAGACGGCAACGACATCCTCGATGGTGGTGCTGGCAACAATACCCTCGATGGCGGTGTGGGCAACGACCAGCTTGCAAGCGGTGACGGCGATGACTTCCTCTACGGTCAAGACGGCAATGACATCCTTGATGGTGGTGCTGGCAATAATACCCTGTGGGGCGGCGATGGGGTCGATACCCTACTGGGGCAAGCCGGAGATGATTATCTAGTTGGTGGTAGCGGTGACGACCTACTTTACGGAGGTGCTGGTAACAATTCGCTTGATGGTGGTGCGGGCAATGACAAGCTCTACGGTGGTGAGGGTGACAGCATTCTCAACGGTGGAACTGGTGAGGATATGCTATACGGCGGCAGTGGACGTGATACGTTTGCGATCGCGGCTGGTGCTGGAAGCGACACCATTTTTGACTTTGTTGCAGGTATCGATTATCTGGGATTAACGAACGGTCTAACCTTCGAGCAACTTACGACTACTCAAGGCACCAATACAAATGCCAACAATACTCTGATTCTTAACCAGGAAACTGGTGAACTGTTAGCCACGCTCATTGGAGTGGAAGCCAACAGCCTTAATATGTGGGATTTCGCTGTTCTCTAAGTCTCGCTAATATCTTTTATCCCACGCCGCACTGCTATGACCAGTAGCTAAACTTGAATCGTCAGTGGATTGACTACGCTCAAAACTAGAGTTTAAACTACCCGCCCCTAAAACGTGGGTAGTTTAAACTCTAGTTTTTTCAAAAAACGCCCAAAAGTATTGCAGCCACAATAAAAACTGCTAATTGGCCTTGTGGAGTTGCTAGGTACATTATTCTTCTCTTACAAAGCTGCTTTAGGCTTTATTTGGGCTTGATATCTGTTTAACCCACATTCCGCACCCCCTACTGTCACAATCGGTTTTTACGTAATTTACTGATCCAATGGGGTTATTTTTGATACGAAGAACTGGAAAACCCGTTTTGCGATCGCAAAACCAAAATACCCAAAAAGCCAAAATTCGTAGTGTGACACTTCAGGGTGCGGAAAGTGGGGTTTAAGTCCCGTTAATCTCGTGGAATAAGACTTCCAAAACACCCGAAGATTTGGCTGGTTAAGTGTTGTGCAATCGCCAGTCTTGTGGAGTTCGAGATTGGATCAATAAGGAAGTAAGGCAGGCTATCACCAGCTAACTCAAGTATCAGTCTATTGCTATTGCTGGAAACATAACTTTTTGTAGTCATTCGAGGGGTAAAACTTCAGAAGTGGAGCAACATCTATCCAATGGCGATATTGGGTGAGACTGACTGTGACAGTTAGAAAAGCAGAATGTGAGGTTGCATAACTGCCACACCTCCACGCTTAGGCTGGAGGGGCAGAAATTCAATGCTCCCTATCCCTGTAAGGCTTAAGCGCCGCTGTTAAAAAATGAAACCCTCTTTCAAACCGCTAAGATTTTTCTTTCTAATCTGTATGCTTTTGGGTGGGTGTGGCGTGTCAATACTTGCTCCTGTCAAGAGCATTACCGGCTTACCAAGCGATCGCGACGTCATCCTCAACCTCACCGAGATTAACAAGCAACAGGGTTGGTATGTAGTAAACCCAACAGATTGGAAGATGTCTCAGTGGGAGTTTCCCAACAGTCTCCCAAGTGCTCTCAATGAGGAAACGAGGAGATCGTATGTGTCATGGTCTCCTGAGACTCAACGACTTCTATACGCGAAAAAATCCATTAGTCCTAACGGTTCTATAGAAGTCTTAAAAATCAAGGACAAAAGTCTTGGCAGCAGTAATCAGTACACCTTGTCCCCAGATGGGAAAACTGTCGCTTATACAGACGGTTTTACTGACAAAACCTTTGGCATTGTCGAAGATGTTTACCTGTTCGATATTGCCAGTCAGCGTTCGCGGCGTATTACTAAACTCGCTCCTGGTAGTGTTTACCAACTAGTTTGGTCACCAGACAGTAAAACTCTTGTCTTCTGGCACAGGGATACGAAGAAAACCTTGAAGACGCTCTACCAAATCAACTCTGACGGAAGTAAACTGCAAGTACTCCTTGATGCCAAAGATGATTTACCAATTCGGATATTCCCATCTCTATCTTCTAATGATGAAGCCATGAAGTGGTCGCCGGATGGTCGTTATCTCGCTTTGCTCATTAGGGCCAAAACCAATAACAACTTCAACTTCAACAGTGAAACAATCTGGGTATTGGATCTAAAGACTAAAAAGTTGCGAGAACTGTTTCCTACACCTCCTAAAAGTCCAGCTGGCGGTATTCAAGACTTCGCTTGGTCACCTGACGGGCAAAAGATTGTATTTGCATCTGGGTACGACGGTAAATGTTATCGCCCTTTGTTACTAATAGGTTATCCTGAGTGTACTAATTTTCTTTACCTGGTTGATGTTAATGGGAGTAAGCCAACCAAAGTAACGAAGATTCCACAAGGCACAGCCACAAGGCTGCTTTGGCTGAAACAGAAGCGTCAATAAATATTACTATCCGTCCCAACAGAGTGCTAAGCTCGTGCTGGCTCGTTAACTGTAACGTGTAACTAGACGTTACGCTCAACGGCGGCATCGCTATCTACGAACAATCCAGATTTTCTGCCTAACTGCACGGTTGATTTTTCATAGTAAGAGTGCGATCGCAACGAGTGGGGAAAATTAGCGATCATCGAACGAGGCATAAACCCCGGTCGTGGCTCCCAGGTTACTTTGGACTTTGTGGTGAGCTTGCCATCTACCGCCACTGACTCAACTTTGATTCGACGCTGCTTCACAGGTCGGGCAATCAGACTGGTTTCGATGCCCATTAAGGGGA
Source organism: Trichocoleus sp. FACHB-90 (assembly GCF_014695505.1). Classification (NCBI taxonomy): domain Bacteria; kingdom Bacillati; phylum Cyanobacteriota; class Cyanophyceae; order Leptolyngbyales; family Trichocoleusaceae; genus Trichocoleus; species Trichocoleus sp. FACHB-90. The sequence goes on along the minus strand of NZ_JACJOK010000093.1, from coordinate 31,813 downwards.
TGAGGCGATTAATCTCATCGCACCAAGCCTCGCAGTTGTGGGATTGGGGGCAGACTTTTTCTTGTTGAAGAAGAGCTTGGTGGATCATCTCGTGGAGCAACACGTCCGCCGCGAATTTTTTACCCAGTAATTTACCTCGCCTCCAAGCGTTAGAAGCTGGTTCAACAAGAGCTTTGTGCAAGGTAATGGCATTGCGCCAGGATTCATAAGAGCCAAGTGATTGTCCGTGGGCTGTAAGTCCCCAAAAAATACCACCGGGTTCTAAACTTCCATCCCAATACTGTTCGTTGAAGATTTCCCACTGTTCATAAGCCCAGCGACCGTATCCCCAATCTGAGATGTCTGCCGCTGTCTTAAGAATTTCTAATTTTCCCTTTGATTCTGAAGTCAAAGTGTAACTCCTAACTAGAGATTACAGGCGGCGCGAGACTATTCGGCGTAACGTCTAACGGGACTTAAACAAAAAATGAAGCAAAAATAGCTTCAAATACAAATCTGGAAAGACTTTCAGCTCAAATAGGAATAATCTAGTATTGGCAAAGGTTTCAGGTGTTTTTAAGCCATCAACCCTTTCCTTGTTCAAAGGGCTTTTCAACCCCTTTAAGGGCTATAAAATGGCTAAGCTCCTATTACAGTTGTTACTCCCACCAATCGTCTACAATGTCTTCTGTCAACTCATACTCTGATGTGATTTGAGCAGCATACTGATCACCCATTTCCTTTGAGTGTCCAAGCAAAGTTCCAAATTGATTGGCAATATTTGATTTCCCTATTTGCCGGATATGTTTCTCTGCAATATGCCGCAAAGCGTGAGGGTTAGTCCATCGGGCTTCTCCGAATAAAGCAAGTGTTGCCGTAGCGATCGCTCGGCTGACCATTTGCCAGATGCTGGCAACATAATGAGGTTTGCCGAAACTATTCGGATCTCCCTTACCAATAATGAAAAACAAGTAATTATGGCTCTCGAAGTTTGTCTTGGCTACTTTCCAGGCAGCAACACGATTTTCCGCTCCTTGTAGCCTTGCTTCTTGCTGCTCGATATATTTATCAATCGGAGCTTCTACCTTTTCAGCTACAATTCCTTGTCGAGCAGCTTCCACTGTGGCCCGAATTCGTTCTATTTTGCCAGAACCATAACCCCAAAACTCTGTCCATCCTTCCAAAGTTTTTACCGACTCTGCAATCAGAGGTCGCCACTTGTGCACCCACAAATCGATGTCTTCGGTCAAAATTGCCGGTAGCTTATATTCACGAGGTTTGTGTGTTATCGAAGAGAGTTTATGCTCTTGGAGCTTAACCACATAATAGGGAATCCCCTGGTCATCTTCTTTGCGAAACAAAGTTTCTCCAAGTTTTAAATTTCTCACCTCCTCTTGACGAACGGGGCAGTAAACCAAAAACTTAACAATTAAGTAAGCCTGCCAAGCTCTAGCAACTGCGGATTTTCGTCGAGTCTGGTGGCTGACAACCTCTCCGGTTTTTTTATTATGTCTTACACAATTTTTTGGAGCACACAGGCTTTGAATGTATTGAACAACCTGTCGAGCTTCTTCATGAGTTAGCTTCTTATGCTTCCATTTCTCTTGCGTAAGGATCTGCTTTTCCTGCTGATAAATCTCTGAATATTGGCTTTGTAAATCCTGTAGTTGGAGAACAATCGGGATATCTGACCAATCACGCCGCTGTGAATTGTCGTAATTGAGCCACTTAGCGATCGCGATTCCTGTGCCAACCATTTGTTCACCTGTTGAATGGCTCACTTTCCGAGTTTTTGTAGCCCAGTAAGTGTAGTCATTAAGCAGATTTACATCAGTTAACAGCTCCAAGTTAAGTTCACAATCAGGGTACTTTTGGGCATACCAGCCTAGAAACCGGAGTACCGCTTGCTCATCATATTGGAACGTAGATGGTTTAACAGGAACTACTCTGGGCTTGCGGACTCTTTCGAGTTCCCGACGTTCCCGGAGAGAACGAGCAGCTTGGCGTAAGTTCTGACCTCCCGTTAACCGAAACTCCTTAAGTGCCTGCATCTGCCCAACTACATGCTCCGGCAATTGACTCCACGTCAATCCATAGGATGCCAGCTTTCCCCGCGTCGGTTTTGGCTCTAGCGAGACTCGAAAAGGAGCAACATCCTCTTGGGTAACTGGAACTGGAAATAACTCGCGCCACCAAACTTGTCTCTCCATCCACTCCAAAAATCGCTTGAGAGTAGAACGATAATTATCTCTGGTACCTTCAGAAATTTGGCCTTTTTCTATCGCGATGGACGTCTGCTGATTGAAGATTTCTAAAGCATCTTTAAGTCTGGCAGCTGGGAATTCATCGCAGTACGCAGCAAACTGCCTAGTTTTCAAATTTTGAGAAAGAGTATCTAGTTCAGGAATGACATAAAACCTCAAAGCGATGCTGAGGTATTTCTCAAAATCATTGGCAACAAGTTTTGCTTCCTTGGACTTGCGCCATAAATTTAGCACATGACCCAGTGAGTAACTTTTCATACATACTCCCACTTAAATATAGTACATATATACCATAAAAATACCATAGAAATTGTAGTTTTCAACTACAATCCCGTATCAAAGATAGGCGAAGCAGACTTTAAAAATACTGCTAAAATTCCTTATATGTAAGGGCTTGAGCAACTTTTTTTAGAGTACGCATTCATACAAAAAACGTATGAGTGCATACTTATAGTACTATTCTTCTAATTACTGAGTAGTTCACGCCGTTTGGCAGGCTCTTCACCTCAAGACTTTTTTCGAGAATTCAAGTCCGTTGGATTATTTATTACTGTTGCGGTCACATGGAACAATACACTCTCGGTCGTGCCCTAAAACTCTGGGAAACCTCTATAGATGCCCAGAACGTTGGCATTAACTTTGATAAATACCTAAGCATTGGCCTAAGGCAATACGTCTTTCCGGAATTAGACCCCGCTGCACAAAGTTTGAAGAGGGAGGAATTTGCTTCCTTTTGCGATCAACTACCCGTTGCCCAACTCAAGGGAGCTTTAGATATTTTCGACCAGCAATTTGCTTTAGCTGTTGAGAAAGAAAGAACATCTCGAAGTACTGGAAGAAACTATCGTTCCACCCTTAAGCAATTCACACATTGGCTAGAGAAGCAGGCTTGGTGGCCTTGTCTATTTCCTGATCCAGTTGCAACAGTTTCTCCGTTTCGGGAAAAGAGTCCTGCATTACCAAAAACTAGAGAACGACTTTCACGCTACGGCTTATCTAAAGAGAATCTGCCCAGTCATGTTCTTAAGGAACTTGAAGAGTTCAAGGAGTTTCGCCTAACTGGAGGAAGAAATATACGCCGAACTGTATCCGAGCCAAAACAGTATAGAGAGAGCGGAGAAGCCCGTAGACCAAAAATAGACACTATTAAGCCTTCAACATTTAAGAATAATGAGGACAAGATACTAGCATTCTTAGGGTGGTACGCCCAAAAGTATCCTAACTCCGAACTCAAATTGGAGCTACTGACTGATCTAGACCTGCTTGACAAGTATACATATTGGGCAATTGATACACGAGGAGTTTGTCATTGCACGGGTGTACATACGGCTAAAACAGCGATTGCGATCGCAAAGTGGTTGAACTATGACAAATCTACTCGCCGCAATTGGTCGGATATTGGGCTGATTTTAGATTTAAAAGACTTGCGAAATGAGTACGCCCAAGAGTATGCCAAGGAGAGAAAACAGCTTGATGCAGAAAAATGGTCGAGGAAAAAGTTAACCCATCCAGAAGCCCAACAAGTAGTTCAATACCTAAGAAATTTATGCGCTCCTTACACTACTCGTCGTGACAAAAAGACAGGAGAACCAAGTAAATATCGTACAAAACGCCAAACTTCAGCAGTTGCTCGTTCCTGGCAGACTTATTTAATTGTCAAAATTCTGGTTTACTGCCCGGTTCGGCAGGAGGAAATTAGAAACTTTGCTCTTGAGGAAACCTTGTTCCGTCGGAAAGATGATCAGGGGACTCCCTATTATGAAGCCTACTTTGAAGAACACAAACGCGCTACCCAACACTCCTCTCAAAGCAAGCCTCGGCGTTATCGATTGCCTGCTATCTTGACCCAAGATTTAGATATGTGGGTGTGCAAGTGGCGACCCCTGATTGAGGAATTGGTTAGTACGCCAGAGGGATGGATGGAACTTTGGAAGTACAAGCTTGATAAGGTAGAAGGCATTCACCAAAGGATAGAAGCTGCCCAACAAGGAATTCTTCCAAAAACCGTGAAAAGTTCGCCAGAAGAATATATGCAGTACCTTGAGTGGCAGTTGAAGGGAGTTGAGCGACGGATTAATGCTTGGGAAATTGCCAGGAGTAATCTTGAAGCCAATAACCGTTTGTTCTTGGTTTTCGGAAAGCACGAAACTGAAGCTTTTGGTAAGCCTGTTGATAAAGACACCCTCTGGATAACAGTTAGTCGGGCTTTTGCAATTGCAACACAAGCCTTATTCGGAGAAGCTCGCTGGATTAATCCTCATGCTCTGAGGCATATTGCAGAAAAACATATTCGCCAACCTGGTCGAGAAGATATTACTGAGGCATTTGGAACACTTATTGGACATTCAAAGAAGATGGGTGATGAATATGCTGAGCAAATCACTTCCGAATATGAATTGACCGAAGAAATTACAGATGACTGGTGGATAGAGGATATCTAAATATTCAACTCTCCCAATTTTGGCTTCACTGTTACCTGAAAAGAAAATATCCTGCACTTTGGATTTTGATTTTAGTATCGGGAGCTGCGGGAGCTGGGTCACTCGTTTTCTAACCTGAACAGCTCCCGCAGTTCCTCCTCGGATACAATTTCATTGCAATAGCTAAATCTGTACAAGGAGAATACTTAGTTAGTGAAACTTAAACATTTTTTATGCCCTAGAGGAGCTTAAAAGCTCTCTTAACAAGGAACAAATGTTGATGATTTAAAAACACCTGAAACCTTTGTCAATACTGAATTATTCCTATTTAAGCTGAAAGTCTTTCTAAAGTTGAATTTGAAGCCATTTCTGCTTCAGTTTTTGTCTAAGTCCACGTTATTAGGTTTCTCTTCCCAAGCGTTGCAAAGTTTGCAACGCTTGGGAAGAACGTGTTTGAGTCCCGTAGACCGGGATTTCAGTTTCCCGGACTCCTCCACTAATTGAGCCAAAGATCCCACCACCTCCTTTGAGTCCCGGATACCGAAATTCAGTTTTCCAACCTTCAAATACCATCGAAGAGCTGAAACCATGTTTCAGTTAGATCAGCCTCTCTCCTATAGAATGCCTAACATTACCCTGTAGTTAGGCACTCCGTTCATGTTTATCCGAACCAAAATAATTAAAGGACAACCTTATCGTTACCTGGTCGAAACTTATAAAACCGCTGACGGTCAAAAACGCCAAAAGGTACTTAAATATTTGGGTCATGCTCCTACCCTACCTGATGATGCTCCAGCGGCTGTTGTACTGTTTGCTGGAGGCGGTGGTGTAGAAGCTGGCATGGTCATGGCTGGTATTAGGCCCGTCTTGAGCGTGGAATGCGACCCTAGGCGAACAGAACTCTCTGCTGCACTTGCTGCCTCTCTCTCGCTGAACTTCAAACCTTATGGCACCAAGGTAATTCAACAAACAGTTCAAGAACTGGCTGAAGCTAGGTTCCCTGGATTCCCCCAGCCGGATTATCTCCACGCTTCTCCGGTCTGCTCAAACTTTAGTAAGGCGCTGGGAAACGGCACCGAACAATCACTAGACTGCGAAGCCGCGACTGCTGTAGCCACTGCCATACGGGTATTGCAGCCCAAATGTTTTACGCTGGAGAACGTATTGGGGTACAGACAATCCGAATCATGGCAGATTATTCAGGATGAGCTGATGGGGTTGGGATATCAGATAACGGCAGGGGTGCTAGATACGGCAGATTATGGGATTCCTCAGTCTCGAAAGCGGTTGATTGTCAAAGCTGCAAGGGAAAAAGCGCCAGGGTTACCACCAAAGCAAAGCCGGGTAGGATGGTATCAGTTTGTTGAAGATTTAATCCCGGCGCTACCTGAGTCTCAACTTCTACCTGCTCAACAGAAGGCACTTGAGGAGAAGCTGGCTATTTGTCCGGAGATTCCAGCTCTCCTGATTGAGCGCACTGGGTTTAGGGACTCTTTGCCGAAACTGAGGGAACCCACGGAGCCAATCTGGACGATTAAGAGAGCCATCTTTACAGACCAGAGGCAAGGTGTTCGCAGCCGGTTTATTGATTTGTGGAAGTCAGATGGCACGGTTAAGAGCTTGACGGTGGAAGCGGCAAGGCGGCTTCAGGGTTTTCCTAGCTGGTATTATTTACCCGAACCAATCAATGTGGCGGGTTCGCTTCTTGGTTATAGCGTGCCGCCGCATTTTGCACAACAACTTTACTCACTTTGAGCGATCCCACAAGGTGAATAGGGGCCATTATTGGACTGTCTAAAATAGACGTAGAGCGGTTTGAGCGATCGCACAAGGTAAATCGGGGTCATTATTGGACTGTCTAAAATAGACGCAGTGCCCTGGCTCCAAGCCCAAAGGCAGCTAAGTCTAGCTTTGGTGCTTTAACGACACTAATATGTCTCCACAACAATTAAAAAGGCACTGTACATAACTTTTGAGGAGTTCCCGACTGGCGATCGCATCCTTACCAACCAATCATCGATACCGCCTTACGCTTCTGCTCTGGCGACACTTCCAAGTAGCGCTGCAAAGTACCCAGGTCATTGTGTCCGGATATCTCCTGAATGTGTCGTAGCGGTATCCCAGCATTGTGCATTTGAGTCAGAGCAGTGCGCCTAAAGCTGTGGGTACTGACTCCCTCTACTCCCATCCGGCGACAAGCATCCTTCAAAATCTTATCAGCCATAAACCGAGTCAAGTGTTCCTTTCCCCTGACTCCAGATGGAAACAACGCCCCTGGCTTGAGAAGCTGGTACTCTGCCAGTATTGCCGCTAATGCAGGTTGAATGTCCACAACGCGGGTTTTTAGTTTTCCCTTCGTGGTAGACTTCCTGAAAGTCAACGTTCCACTTTTAATGTCCGTAGTTTGGAGCGCCAGTGCCTCCGATACACGACATCCAGTAAAAAGACAGATGGCAAATAGAGCGCGATCGCGTGGCGAATTTAACCCATCGGTGAACAACCGCCTCAATTCATCTGCGGTGAGAACTTTCCCTTGCCCGTTGCCCCTAACCTTCATGCTGCTATAAGCTAGTTCTTAGCTAGATTACACGAAATAGGAGTTTCGTGGAATAGATGCCGAAAAGTATAGCTATAGCGTTGTTTTAAAGATTTCAGATTGCCGGATTCAACCGGGCTTATCAATCCCGCTCCATCCGCCTCACGAGAGAATCAGGGTTTCGGGGGCAATCGATGATTTTTGCTTATGCCTGTGCTGCTATCACCGTCATCAAGTAAAATCGGCTACCTTTGATTGGTAACTGATAGCAGAGTCGGCATAGATGCCAGAATCACTCATGCTGGGGACACGATGCCCGATGGAGTGGCAAGAGAAAATCTGTTGGATTGCAGAGGTATCTGAACCAAAGGAAGTGGAAGTTGTGCGCGAGTGCGATCGCGACTTATCTGTTCAAGACTAACCGCCGCCGCGGTCAAGGGTGCGATCTCTTCGCTTCAAGAGCAATGCGGCAAGGTAGAAGCGAAGCTTGCAGGGTGCGATCTGCGCGATCTGCGGGGTGACTTATGTCTTTGAAACAATAGACCTCATGGAAAAGTCGCAGGTGGGATGGCAAAAGTAGGTTAGAGTCGGGGAAACCATGTATTCTGACTTGAAGGAAAATCCTCTCTTTACTCCAATCGAGGGTTCTGGTTTTATGGGTAAGAATTCCTGAACCGCGGCCAAAAATGCGATCGCCAGTCGGGAAAGTTAAGTATTCCGGAATGGAAGAAAATACTCTATCAACTCCAATCGAAAGCTCTGGTTTGATTGAGCAGGACTCCTGAACCGCGGCGAAGAATGCGATCGTCATTCAGAAATACAGGAATTTTTTCTCTATAGACCCAAATATAGAGAAGCAGCAACGAGGGGCAATATATAAATATACTCTCTCCAAAAGCCCCGACTCCTCTAGCCTCGGTACTTTACAAGCTGATTACACTAGATCTGAGTCTTAGAAGCACTCCGGAAGCTAGTGTTGAGCGGGATACGCGGATTGACTTGGGGATAGAACTAACGGGTCAATAGGTAATTTTAGTCGTCGCGCTGACTCCAGAAAATGATAAAGAAATGAACATATTGGTGCAGGTGCGTCCCACAAGCGGTCAAATCTATTTACCGCCAAATTTCCAACTGATGGCACTGGATGAGGAGGGTGCCGTGCTTATGGAAGCCCAAACGAGAAGCAGCAATAATTTCATTCAATTACAGTTTAGTGGTTTTCTGGGAGAATGTTTTACCGTCAAGGTAGCTTTGGGGAATGTTAGCGTGAGCGAAAATTTTGTCATCTGAAGGTAAGAACACTCGTACAGGGTGCTGGTCATGAGAAAGTTAGTTGTCCTAAAGCTAGATGGTGATTTGGAACAAGGAGTTCAGGTCACGCTGGAGATTGGGGCAGAGGGAGAACGCCCCAATACAGAAACTATCGGTCAACTACCACCAGCAATCGATTTGGTTAAAGCAATTGACCAGTGGCAGTCAGCCTATCGCAGTATTGGGAAGTCGTCCCGAATCAAAGCCAAAAAAATTGTTTACGGTGGTTCCCTCACCGAGTGGCGCTCCGATTGCGAAAACTGTGCCATTGAGCTGCGAAAGCACCTGAATAACTGGCTTGTTTCAGAGTCTTTCCGTCCGATTCGGGAGAAATGCCTCCAACAATTATCACCCTCTGAGGAAGTGCGAGTGCTGATTCGCTCATCTAGTGTGCAACTGCGGAAACTTCCCTGGCATCTGTGGGATTTGGTCGAGGAAAACCTGCTAGCAGAAATTGCCTATAGTGCACCCGAATCAAAACAATTGGCACAATCGGCTTCATCGAAGACGCCCACTTACCGAGATAAAGTTAGAATCTTGGCGATTCTGGGCAATAGTGCGGGAATAAATGTCCAGAAAGACCGGCAGTTACTTGAAAGTTTACCCGATGCAGTAACGACCTTTCTGGTAGAGCCTCAACGCCAGGACATCAACGACCATCTGTGGAACCAACCCTGGGATATCCTATTTTTTGCAGGTCATAGCAATAGTGAAGGTGACACGGGTCGCATTTATATTAATCAGACGGATAGCTTAACGATTACGGAACTCAGTTATGCTCTGAGAAATGCCGTTGCGAATGGGTTGCAGTTGGCGATTTTCAACTCTTGTGATGGGTTGGGATTAGCGTTTGAGCTAGAACAGTTGCATATTGGGCAAATGATTGTCATGCGCGAGCCGGTGCCGGATGAAGTGGCACAGGCATTTTTAACTGATTTTCTCGCCGCTTTTGCTACGGATAAGTCTTTCTATCTGGCACAACGAGAAGCCCGATTAAAGTTGCAGGGTTTAGAGAATAACTTTCCCTGTGCCAGTTGGTTGCCAGCGATTTTCCAGAATCCCGCTGTCGTGCCGCCAATGTGGCAAGACTTAGGTCGTCGCCCCACGAAAGTTTGCCCGTATCGGGGTTTGTTTGCTTTCCGGGAGGAGGATGCACCGTTTTTTTATGGGCGGGACGCTTTTACCAAAATGCTGGTTGAGGCGGTGCAACAACAGTCGTTGGTTGCAGTAATCGGGCCTTCTGGGAGTGGCAAGTCCTCAGTGGTCTTTGCTGGTCTCATTCCTCAGTTACGTTCCGAACAAAGTTGGCTCATTGAGGCTTTCCGTCCAGGTGATCGCCCATTCCGCAACCTGGCAACTAAGCTAGTGCCCTTGCTGGAAACCCAGATGAGCGAGACTGACAAGCTGCTTGAAATTAACAAGCAAACCATAGCGCTGCAACAGGGAGACTTAGCGTTGCGGGATGTGATCGCACGCATTTTGGAGAAGAATTTAGGCGATCGCTTGTTGCTGGTAGTCGATCAGTTTGAGGAACTCTATACCCTGTGTCGGGATGCACGAGAGCGGCTGCTATTTCTGGATAGCTTGCTGGAAGCGGTCGAGCGCACGCCGAATTTCACTCTCGTCCTCACGTTGCGCGCTGATTTTTTAGGACAGGCACTTTCCTACCGCCCTTTTGGAGATGCGTTGCAGTACGCTGACCTGAAGCTTAGCTCCATGAACCGCGAAGAACTGCTTGCGGCGGTGGAACAGCCAGCAGCGATGCTGGGGGTAACGATTGAGTCGGGGCTGACCCAACGCATTTTGGATGCGGTGAGTACACAACCGGGGGATTTGCCGTTATTGGAGTTTGCCCTGAATCAGTTGTGGGCAAAACAGCGAGATGCTCAGCTAACTCATGCGGCTTACGAGGAAATTGGCGGTGTTGAAGCCGCCCTGAGTCGCTATGCGGAGGAGGCGTATGGCAGGCTCAATGAGGAAGAAAAGGAACGGGCGCGGCGGATATTCATTCAATTGGTGCGTCCTGGGGAAGGAACGGAGGATACTCGCCGTCTGGCTACTCGCACTGAGGTGGGAGAAGAAAACTGGGATTTAGTGACGCGCTTGGCTGACGCTCGTTTAGTGGTCAGCAGCAGGGATGAGGCATTGGGTGAAGAGACAGTTGAGATTGTGCATGAAGCGTTGATTAGGGGATGGAAGCACCTAAGCCAGTGGATTGAACTTGACCGTGCTTTCCGGACTTGGCAGGAGAGGTTGCGGGCATCTTTGCGTCAGTGGGAGGCTAGTGGTAAAGATGAAGGAGCGTTGTTGCGTGGTGTGCCTTTGGCAGAAGCAGAGGGTTGGCTTGTGTCACGAGCCGTGGAACTAAGCCCTACTGAGCGTGTGTTCATTCAGATAAGTTTGGAACTGCGGGATAGAGAGCGTAAGGAGCAGGAGCGCCGACGGCAACGTACTATCATGGGGCTTGTCGGTGGTTTGGGGGTAGTCTCGATTTTGGCTGTAGGAGCTTTTTGGCAATGGCAGCAAGCCAACACAGAACGGATGCGAGCTGAAATAGGTCGAACTAATGCCGAACTCAATAGCCTTAGTGAACGTTCACAAGCCCTTTTCAATGCGGGTAATCGGTCGGAGGCACTGATAGAAAGTTTAAGAGCAGGGTTGCTACTGAAATGGTCAACCTGGGAGACACAAGCCGATACCCGGACACAGGTTGTAGCTACATTGCAGCAGGTAGTTTATGGGTTGAGAGAACTGCGAATCCTCAAAGGGTATAGCGGGGGGAATACTAGCTTCAGCCCCGACGGCAAGACCATTGCTTCTGCCAGCGAGGATAAAACCGTCAAACTCTGGAGTATTGATGGCACAGAATTGCACACCTTCAAAGGGCATAGCAGTAAGGTTACTAGTGTCAGCTTCAGCCCCGACGGCAAGACTATTGCTTCTGCAAGTGAGGATAAGACCGTCAAACTCTGGAGTACTGATAGCACAGAATTGCACACCTTCAAAGGGCATAGTGGGGGGGTTACTAGCGTCAGCTTCAGCCCCGATGGCAAGACGATTGCTTCTGCAAGTAGTGATGGCAGCGTCAAACTCTGGAGTATTGATGGCACAGAATTGCACAGCCTCAAAGGGCAAAGTGGGGGGGTTACTAGCGTTTGCTTCAGTCCTGACGGCAAGACTATTACTTTTGTAAGTGGTGGTAAAACTGTCAAACGCTGGAGTATTGAGAGCAGAGAATTTGTGCTCATCCCCGACGGGGAAGGAGTTATCCCCGAAGCGAAAGAAGGAGTTATCCCCGGAGGGAAAGAAGGGGAAGCCTATTTGTTGATTAGCGTCAGCTTCAGCCCCGACGGCGAGACGATTGCTTTTGCAAGTGAGGATAAAACTGTCAAAGTCTGGAGCAAGGATGACAGTCTCTTTAGTACGAGTACGAGGGATATAACTATCCCAATCTGGAGGGCGGATAACAATGTTGTGAAATATACATATACAACTTACGAGCGTAGAGAAGCACCGAGCGATGATATACCAAGCATAGGTGATATATCGAGCATGGGTGATAGCGGAATAGACACGAAAATAGAATGGTACTCCACTAAATTAGATATCAAAGGGCATAGCGGTGCAGTTACCAGTGTCAGCTTCAGCCCTGATGGCAAGACGATTGTTTCTGCAAGTGAGGATAAAACTGTCAAACTCTGGAGTATGAGTATTGTCGGCGAACAATTGCACACCCTTAAAGGGCATAGTGGTTCAGTTACTAGCGTCAGCTTCAGCCCTGATGGCAAGACGATTGCTTCTGCAAGTAGTGATGGCACAATAATTCTATGGAATTTCGATTTAGAAGATTTACTGGTGCACGGTTGCGATTGGCTGCGCGCTCAAAAGACCAACCCTAATATCACGGAGAGCGATAAGTGGCTCTGTGAGCACATTGGAACTCAGAAGTAGGAACATCTTAGCAAGTAAAGAGTGGCAAAGCTGTTTCTAATTAAAAGGATTGAAGACATCGAGTCAGGAGGCGAGATGGCAATGCGTGACTAAATTGAGGAGCGATCGCATCTCCAGATGCATCCTTCCAGCTGGCTCAGTAATGACACTGGCGTTGCTCTGAGGTGCAATGTTGGAATTGACGGATGAGTAGCATTCGCCTAATTCATCAACAGCTTGACTAATTCCTGAGTGATGGGGAAACCAGTTTGATGCTCAAAGTGCAGAAACATAGGACTGGTATTGGCATTTAGGAACACGTATTCACCTGTTGGTTTTAAACGCCAGTCAATGGCTATCCACTCTAGCATCAATGCGTTAGCGATCGCTATACACGGCTGTTGTACTGATTCTGGCAACTCTACCAAAATTAACTCAGAAATCCTCCTAAATCTACAATCAGCTATTTTATTGAAACCGTTAAATATGAGGGGCAGAATTGACTGGCTCCCGTAACCAAACCTGAAAAAGGGATTCTAAAATTTCCTCTCTGACTGATTCACTGAGTTCAGTTGGAAACCATTTTTCAATTTTAATGATGTGATAACCAAGTCTTGTTTGGACAGGTTCAATTACTTCGCCTTCTTTCGCTTCGGAAATCGCCTGTGCAATTTCCGGCAAGAGAGCTGAAAGAAAGCGAATACCAACAAAGCCGCCATTTTCTTGAGACTGCTTACCCTTTGAATGTTCCAAGGCTAAAGCACAAAAAGAAGCGTTTTCCTCCCGGATTGCATAGGTTACTTTCCGAGCTTCTATCAGGTCGCCAACTAAAATCTGAGACAAGGCAACACGTTTATAATCATTACGGTTGCTCAGATAATGAGCATCCACAGTGTCTCCAAACAGATGTTCTTTTAACTTCTTTGTGAGTAGGGCTACTCTGATACCTTGAGACCAATCTTCTACGGTAATACGCTGCTTTTGAAGCCACGTTGAGGTTTCTGAAGCCCCCAGCAATTTGTGTTCTAGACGAAATGCATCTCCTGCTGCTTGCAATTCTTCATCAGAAACAGTAATGCCGAGCTGTTCGCAGATGTTCAAAACTAATGCATCACATTCAGCAAAAGCTGCTATTTCAGCAATTTTGTGAGAACGGCGCAGGTAAGCAATAATATCTTCATTGGTTGCAGGGGCAATTTCTGGTAGTACAAATTTCTGTGGGGACTCCAATTCCGTTTTTTCTATAGTTTGTGTCATTTCTTTGTTCTCCCTTGAGAGTAAATTTTGGTGCAAGAATTGCCGCTTAGCTGCGGTAAAGCAATTTTTCAGGGGGAATTTCTGGGATTGTCAGCTTATTGCGATGTAAATCGCCGTAAAGGTTGAGGTATTCAAGTTCAGCAGTCGTGAGTTTGCCCTGCTGGACTCCAGATATCGCCGCATCAACTTCTTCGCGCCGAGTCAAACCGGTTAAGCAAACATCGACACAGTTCTGACTTAAGGAGTAGCGGTATAGGTCGGGAACAGTAGGTCGCCAGCACGCTTTTGGTAGACCAAGAGGGGCATCCCAGAGGACACCTGTGTGAGAACCTGTTGACTTGAACGTGACGATACCCGGTCGAGAAGGGTCTTGGGCATCTAGCTGATTGAACACTTGGCTCTGGGCAGAGCGATGAGCAACATTGTGTCTGACCATGACGACATCTAACAGGGGGCTATGCGACCACTGTTGAGCTAGATTGACATCGTGGAACGATGCACCGATATAGCGAACGGCTCCCATTTTCTTGAGGCGTTCAGAGGTGCCAAACATTCTTTCGATGGTGCGCTGATAAACGCTATTAGCGCCTCTCAAATCGGGGGCAAGCTGCAAGCAATCCTCTAAAGCTTGCCCATCATTGGAACCAATCCAGCCCCAGAACAACACATCAATGTAGTCAATCCCCAGTTCCACGAACTGATCTAATAGAGCGGCTAGTGCCATCTCCGGACTTTTGATGTAAGTCACGGTTGCCAGCACCACTTTTTCTCGTACCGAGGAGCCACGCCCACACAGTTGGCGCAGTGCCCCAGCCATCGGACTGTAGATATAGTGGTGCAGGTCACTAGAGTAGAAAAAGTAGTTAATCCCCCTGTCGAAGGCATAGAGGGTATCTTCACTGGAGATGCTGCCGCCGCCGCCCAAGCCGAGACAGCTGACTGTTAAATCAGTCCGCCCCAGTTTGCGGTAAAAGGGCAAATCCGACTCTGGGAATTTATCCGCTGCATGGCTGACTTCGCTGGCTGAGACTACTTTAGGCGGCGCGAGATCAGTTAATTTCATAGGTCTAATGGGGTGTAGATGTCTTCAGAGTTGGCATTGAGGTAGGAGCGCTGCCAGTCAATCCCTAGGAGGGAGAAGTGTTGATGGATAGATGCCATCCGACTGTCTGGAGATTCATCACCGTTTTGCCGAGCTTCCAGCAAGCCATTGGCGACAATTTGGCAGCGGTTCATTCCAAAACTCTCTACAGCAGCAAATTTGCAATCTGGTTCTTCTGCTAGAGCAAGCCCAGGCGCAAGTAACTTTGTGAACAGGGGTACTTCCGTCCGAAAATGCAATTGGTTTTCTGCATAAACACTTCTTAGCACTTGCCGGACTGTTTGATAGTTACTTTTTTCAAAGTAGACAACCCCTGAGTCATAGCGCCCGTAGTCCGAAGGGTTGTATAGCACCTTAAAGGTAAAGGGAATTCTGATTTCATTCAGTTGCCGCGTTAGACTTTCCATAACGGCAACTGCACCTTCAGGGCTTAAATTAAAGTAGACTCTCACTGTCTGAGGATGAGTGTCTGGACCCGCATTGCTTACCGCCATGTAGAACCCGTTTTGAACTAGATTACGGGGCATCCGAATGGCGACCGAGTCGCCTACAGCGGCGGATTGTTCAGCTGGTTGTAGATGTTGTTCGCGCTCAATGTGCAAAGTCAAACCGCCCTTTGTCACAGCGAGACTACCATCAGGTTCCTGCCGTAACACCTGCCAACCTGGGTCAAAGTAGCCGTCTCCGGTATTGCTTTTATGCAGGCGATCGTAAAACTCCAGGTCTACCCCCAGAAAAGTATTGTTCTCTAGATTCTGATGAAGTGCTGGGTCAGCTGAACTTGCATCCGGTGCAAGGGCAGCTTGCATGGAGCCGTTGTAATAGATGCCGTAGAGAAAACTTTGTAGTTGTAGACTCAGATACTTATTTTGAAGCTCCAAAGGTATTCGCTGAAAACGAGCTACCACCTCAGCAGGAAGCTCCAAGGGTTTGTAAGCTGAATGGCTAATATAGAAGTTGGGCTGGATCTGAACGTTGTTGACGATATCTTGCAGAGAATCCAGCACTTGATTTGGCGCAGAAGCTGGCAGTTGACTTGGGAGCGTATCTAGTAATTGCATAATGGTTTGGGTGCAACTAAAACTACTTAAGCAAGAGAACGGCTGAGGCTAGTGAGTTCAGCTTCTGCCACTCCAAAAACAGTCGGGATTGATTGTTCCGGGCGGCACAGTAAACTCTTGGCAACCTGAAGCATACAGATACCCGTATTACCAAAGGATTTTTGGTACTGAAGCATTGCCTGAATTTGTTGAATTAAGGCAAGACCAGAAAACTGCACAACTCGTCTCAAAAAGTCAGGACGGCGCTCCACAATTTCTGGAAAGTTGCCGAGATAAGCCCTAGTAAGGGCAGCAATGGAAGGTTGAAGCTGTTCGAGCGGAGTCATCGCAAGGCGCAGAGATTCCTCGACATCGATAGATTTACTAACAACCAAGCTACCCAGCCAAATTTGTAAATAGCTGGCGATGAGCATTCCTAAATCGAATGCAGGGTCTCCCCAATTGCCGCGTTCCCAATCAATTAGTCGAATGACACTGTTACTTGATGGCTCAGCTTTTGAGAGAGCTTGCTCCCAATCGTTGTGCAAAAGGATGTTGTTCAGCTTGAGGTCATTGTGCGTCAGACAACAAGGCTCGAAGGCAGTGGCGAGTTCTGCGATCGCTTTTCCCAAGCTGTCATAGCGCTGATAGAGTGCAAAGAATTTGAGACCGTCAGCAGGAAATTGACCGAAAACTTCAGGATTAATCCGTTCTAGCCCACGAACAAATTTAGAGGTTTGGTCAATGGGTACATCTCCGGAATTTTGAAAGAAGAAATCCTGGTACTCCTGATGGTTGAATGTAACACGATGGATTGTGGCTAGAGTAGTGCCAATTGAAGTTGCGATCGCAGTTGGGAAAACATTCTCTTTTGTGTAGAATTCCGCTATATCGCAACAGTCGTTGAGATAGTTGAAAACAATAATTGAATGCTCCGCATCAAAATGGAGTGCCTCCGAAAGCATTGAACGAGTGTATCTAAGCTCTGGGAAACGTTGTAAAAACTCTTGAATTCGCCACTCGTTCCAAAACTCGCCAGCCGTTTTTCCTTCTCGATCGTAACGCTCTTGCTTAACGAGAAGTTGGCGACCGTCTTGTAAGCTCATTAATAAGTTAAAGTTTTTGGCAACTTTTGGCTCAATCTGGCTCAAGTTAGGGGCTTGCTGAGTACAGATGCCTTGCCTAACTAAATACTTTAAGACATTATTAGTGCTTAACAAAAATGCCATTATTAGAACCTCCTAAAACCTGATTTAGTAAAATTTATTATTGTATCTGACGACTTACGATAGAATAAAAAGTTTCATTTTAATATCTACTATTAGCCTCGAAAAAGTTGTCTTGATTAAAACTACTTAGACCGTTATCTAAGTATTTCTTACTCAGTTATTTTTTTTTACTAAACTGCTCTTAAACTTTTTGAGAGATTCTGCTATATCTCTTAGCACAATAAGTAAAGTTTATTGGTTTATAGAAGCAGTGCTAAACTAGTTTGGCACTGCTTCACATCTTGAGACAGTTTTTGTAACAGAGCCAGTCCTCTTGTAAACTAAATGCCCATAGGCTTATCTGAAGGACAAATTGTTCTGGTTTATAGTGTTTGACCGCAATAAGCTGAATATTGCTTTAAACAACTTTTTGACTAGCTGGACTGCCTCAATATTCCTATCGATCAGTCCAAACGCTTAGTGACATACTTAATGCCTGCTTTGGTAACAGCAGCACTCACTTTAACGCAACGAATTGAAGAACGTGCACACAACGGGAAAGCAGGTGTATAGCACCCACCATTGACAATGTCAACTTCGCTGTCATCTAGATTATTCATGTAACCTTCAGAATCAAAAAACAACTCAGAACCAGCAGGGCGCAGATCAGAAATTGCAATATTAGCCATTGAATTTTTCCTCTTAGATGAAGTTATTTGGAATGGATTAGCGGGATGTTGACTAATCCCATTTCAATCTTGTGAAATTAAATCTATTATTTCAAGTGTTTAAGTCTTCTTTTCCAGGCATAACTCCTTGAATTATGTTTCCATTATTCAAATTTTTAGTTTCCCAAAAGTAGATGTATTTTAATCTTTCCAATAAAGGCGTAACGATGCGCTGAGCTATTCCAATTTATGCACTTTGATACTGAATATATATCTCTAACCTCATGGTCATAAGCGATCGCTACTTCTGCCCTGTCACAGCACCAACCCCTGAAAAGCCAGACTTCTAAGCGCTCACCAACTTAATGTGAAGCTTTGTAACGAATTGTAGAATTCCTAGTCTTTTGACTCCGAGAAGTAGACAGAGGGAAAGCAAGGAGCATCCGGATCAACTTCTAGCCCCGCATTGCAAGTTCTACCACGAGGAATTGCTGTGGAAAAGCAAGGTCTATACTTAACACCTTTTCAGCGCAAGCTTTTGCTAAAGAGCCTACAAGCCGATTTACGCCCAGAGTACCGTCGTCGCATTGAAATCATGCTGCTGGCAGATAAGGGTCAATCTCAAGCCCAAATCTGCAAAGCCTTGGGCTGTTCTCCGGAGATGGCACGGTACTGGATAGTCATGGCACAGACAGGTCAGGCTCACCACTGGAACGACCACCCGATGGGACGCCCCAAGACAGTTAACGAGCAATATCTCGATCGCTTAAAAGAACTGGCAAGCCATAGCCCTCGCGAGTATGGCTATCCATTTCAACGGTGGACAGCGCAATGGTTAGGAAAGCATCTGGCAAAAGAACTGGGTATTAAGGTTAGCGATTGCCACATCAACCGCCTGCTTAAGGAGATGGGGCTTTCCACTCGACAAAGAAGCGAGAGCACACAGTTAGGTACTGATGGCACAAAGGACTCCAACATTACCATTCGCGACCTACACTCTTCCCCCGATCCTAATTTCCTGTGGTCGCTCAATCTCATCAAGACGAGTAACTAATTCTGCCGTTAACCTTCTGTGCAAGTCATGGTTCAGAAATCATCAGAATTTTCAACCCAACAGCTAGGTCAACACCTCGCAAAAAGCTTGGGTCAACCTCTTTCAGAGCAGGAACTCTCAAACTGCTGCAAGCAAATTGAAATTCTACAGCCAAGTGCAGGCAAACCGTTCTGGCAGACAGCAGACGCGACTGTTGGCATCTATATAATCCTGGCAGGTAAAGTCAGACTACTTGACCGCACCGATAACTTAATTGCTTCCGTAGGCGTAGGTGCATCATTCGGTGAGCTAACCCTGTTTCCAGAAGAACACTTTCAGCCTTACGCCGCTAGAGCTTCCATAAATCTCAAACTCGGCTACATTCCGGGAGATTGTTTGCGATCGCTCATTCGCCAGTATCCCTCTATTGGACAGCATCTTCACTCCTGTGCAGTCCTTTGGGATTTGCTGCTGTTATGTCGCAAAACTCCTCCCCTTAACAACGCTCCTTACGAAGGGGTGATGCAAACACTACCACTCCTAGAGCAGCACAATCTGCAAATCGGTAAACTGCCAACTTCGCTCTTAAAAGAACAGCAGCTAATGCTACTGCGTCGAGGGGAACTGCTGCACCCATCAGGACTGAGGCTAACTGCTGGAAATATTTACGTTTGCTCCCAATTACCCAAGGAACGTGGTTGGCAGGTGACTCAACCAACCCAACTCTACAGTCTGGGATGTTCTCATTGGGAAACAGCACTCGCTAACTTGCCACAACTGGCTGAACTCACTAACTCTGACACCCCGCCAGTGGGAGAGGGGGAGATGGGGAAAGGGGGAGATGGAGAGATAGAGAAATTTCCCAATCAAAAATCTAACCCCCCCTTACTCCCCCGGAGTTCGGGGAGGAGCCAAAATCTCAAATCCCCAGAGTCCAAGAAAAAAATCAATAAGGCTTATTTCCCAAACCCAACTGTAAAAATCGGTCAGTTATGGCAGCGCTTCACTCAACGTTATCCGTACTTTGAACAGCAAAGCGCCTCTGACTGCGGTGCAGCTTGCCTGGTGATGGTGAGTCGCTACTGGGGTAAGCGCTTCAGCGTCAACCGACTGCGAGATATTGCCAACGTTGACCGCAATGGGGCATCGCTGCGAGGTTTAGCAGCAGCCGCAGAAAGTATTGGATTTTCGACTCGACCTGTAAAAGCCAGCCTCGACAAACTTGGACAACAAAGCCTACCTGCGATTGTCCATTGGGAAGGCAAGCATTACATCGTCGTCTACAAAGTCACACGCGATCGCGTTATCCTTGCAGACCCTGCAATCGGCCAGCGTACCCTCACTCATGCACAATTTAAAGCGGGTTGGACTGGCTATGCATTGTTATTACAACCCACTGCCCTACTCAAAGAAACTAAAGAGACGACTACTCCTTTCTGGCAGTTCTTTGAATTAGCAAAACCTCACGGGTTAGTATTGCTGGAGGTGTTCATCGCTTCAGTCCTGCTTCAGATTTTCGGACTGATTACGCCGCTGTTTACTCAGTTGTTGTTAGACCGAGTGGTGGTGCAGCGCAGTAACCTCACCTTAACGGCTATAGGTTTGGGCTTGCTCATCTTTAGCCTATTCCGAGTTGCCATGACTGGACTGCGGCAATACCTTCTAGACCATACAGCTAACCGAGTCGATTTAGCCCTAATTGTCGGGTTTATTAGCCATACCTTCCGCTTACCCCTGAATTATTTTGAGTCTCGTTACGTCGGAGACATCATTTCCCGCGTTCAAGAAAATCGTAAGATTCAACGCTTTCTAACAGGTGAAGCACTGTCCATCGTTCTCGATTTACTAACAGTGTTCATCTATGTAGGCTTGATGTTCTGGTATAGCTGGAAGATGGCACTGCTCGTGTTGGTGATTGTGCCACCGTTTGCATTGCTGGCGCTAATTGCTACACCATTCTTGCAGCGTGTCTCCCGCGAGATTTTTGGTGCCCATAACGAAGAGACTGGGTATCTGATCCAATCCCTAACTGGCATCCGCACAATCAAATCTATGGCGGTTGAAATGAGCGTGCGCTGGCATTGGGAGGAACTGTTTGGCAGGTCGATTAAAAAGACTTTTTCCGGGCAGGTCATTGGCAACACGCTTGCCATTTTTAGCTCAACTATCGAAGCGATAGTAAGCACAGGTTTACTGTGGTTTGGAGCGTGGCTAGTGATTCAGAACGAGCTGACTATTGGGCAATTAGTCGCTTTCAATATGTTGCTGGGCAATGTGATTAATCCCTTCCAGCGACTAATTGTACTGTGGAATGAGTTACAGGAAGTGCTGATTGCGGTTGAGCGCATCAACGATGTGATTGACGCTGAACCAGAGGAGGATTTGCACTCGTCAACTCGTCAATCTTTACCACCAATTCACGGCTACATTCACTTTGATAAAGTTACTTTCCGCTACCACCCTGAAAGCGATGTCAACACGCTGGAAAATGTTAGTTTTCAAGTGCAGCCAGGGCAAATGATAGCGCTGGTGGGGCGCAGTGGTTCTGGTAAGACGACGATTTCCAAGCTGATTTTGGGACTGTATCCGCCCACAGAAGGGAAGATTTTGATTGATGGCTATGATGTTACGAGTTTGTCATTGCGATCGCTACGACAGCAGATTGGTGTGGTTGACCAGGATACCTTTCTATTTGGCGGTACGATTCGCGAAAACATTAGCGTAGGTCACCCAGAATCCACCCTGGAAGAAATTATAGAAGCAGCCCAACAAGCAGGAGCGCATCAGTTTATTAAAGAACTGCCAATGGGCTACGAAACGCAAATTGGTGAGGGGGGAGGAATGCTGTCTGGTGGACAACGACAGCGGCTTGCGATCGCCCGCGCCCTTCTAGGGAATCCGCGATTACTGATTCTAGATGAAGCCACCAGCAGCCTTGACGCTGAATCTGAACGGATCATTCAGACTAACCTCAGCACAATTCTCCAAGACAGGACAACACTGGTGATTGCTCATCGCCTCTCCACAGTACGTAACGCTGACTTGATTCTGGTACTAGATAGAGGCATCTTAGTTGAAAGTGGTACCCACGATGAATTAATGGCTAGACGCGGTCACTACTTCTACCTTAATCAGCAGCAACTTGCTGTTGCATGTTGAATAAAATCGCTGGCTTCAAGTTTTTCACATGTTTTGCTTTAGCCCACTTCTGGATGAGAGAGCTAGTGCTGTCATTAATTGAGAGCAATTGTAAGCAACTATGCCAAATACATTTAGCACACAAGACCAGTTCAGTCAGAACGGTCATTATCGCAGCGACCAAGATTTATCTGAGGAGCTTCTAGACCTCACCACTCCTAAGAGGACACCGCCTGAGACTCCATCAAAATCATCTGAATCTCTTGGCAATGATTGGTCTTCCTTGACCCAGGAACTCATTGATAGCTTGCCAAGAGTTTGGACGCGAGGACTGCTGTATCTGTTGGTTGTATTTGCTGGTATCGTCTTACCTTGGGCAATGCTGTCCAAAGTCGATGAGACGGGTAGCGCCAGAGGGCGACTGGAACCAAAAGGCGCAACGCAAAGATTAGATGCCCCGGCTGCTGGAACTGTCACTGAAGTGAGAGTCAAGGAAGGTCAAAGCGTAAAAGCAGGGCAGGTTCTGATGGAACTGGAGTCTAATGTACTCCGCACCGATCTTGAGCAAGCTCAGACGAAACTGGAAGGCCAACTAAATCGGCTGGCGCAGTTGGAGGTGATGAAAAACCAATTAGCGATCGCCATTAGCGCTCAGCAACAACAGAATGGGGCTCAAGAATTAGAAAAACAGGCTCAAGTCGAGCAGGCACGGCAGAACCTCAGCGCTAGCAAGACTGCTTATAACTTACAAGAGGAAAAACAGGCTCAAGTCGAGCAGGCAAGGGCGAATCTCAGTGCGACGCAAACTGCCCATATCCTAGCAGACAGCCGTTTTGCCAAGGACATGGTAGAAGTCCAACGCTACCGCAAACTCTGGCAGGAAGGTGTCGTTCCACAAGTCAAGGTTGTTGAAATGGAACGGTCGGCAGAGGAGAGCCGACGGTTGCGCTCCGCCGCCTTAGCCGAGATACGTCAAGCCGAGTCCCGCCTGAAAGAGCAGCAAGGCAGCTATCAGAGAACTATTCATCAAGCCTTAGCCGAGATACGCCAAGCCTCATCTCGCTTGAAAGAGCAACAGAGTGGCTATCAGAGCCTTATTCAGATAGGTAAATTGGCTGTACTTAAAAGTGAACAACAGCTTAAAGACTTGCAAACACAAATCACTTCCCTCCAAACCGAAATTCAAGAGAGCAAAAGCCAAATTCAGTCCTTGAAATTTCAATTAGAGCAACGAGCGTTCCGAGCACCGACTGAGGGCACAATTTTTCAGTTGCCTATCCAACGTGCTGGGACTGTGGTACAACCCGGTCAGATGATTGCTCAGATTGCACCAAAGGGAGCAGTCCTCGTATTTAAGGCACAGATGCCCATCCCAGAGAGTGGATTCCTGCGTCAGGGAATGCCTGTCAAGCTGAAGTTTGATGCTTATCCGTTCCAAGACTATGGAGTGGTGCAAGGGCACCTGCGCTGGATTTCCCCAGACTCCAAACCGATGCAAACAGCGCAAGGACAGCTAGAAACTTTTGAACTGGAAATCGCCCTCGAAAAGACTTATATCCAAACCCAAAACAAACGTGTAGTTCTGAACCCAGGTCAAACAGCGACAGCCGAGGTAATTGTCCGGCAGCGTCGCCTCATTGATTTCATCCTAGATCCATTTAAGAAGCTGCAAAAAGGCGGACTGGAACTGTAGAGCCGCCGTTTACTTTCACATTTGTACATCTTGACTGTTTGTTTTAACCTCTCGTACTAGGAGTACTATCATGTCAAAAGTTCTTACCATTTCCCGTGAAGAGATTATTCACCAAATTAAGCTCTCCTGCCAAATTCCTTCTGTTATTGAAGGCATCGCTACTCGTAAGATTCTTGCCAATACAGCCCAAGAGCTAGGTATTAAAGTAGAGCCTGAAGAACTTCAGATTGCAGCAGACAACATCCGATTAATAAACAATCTTCGGCGTACTGACGATACCTGGCTGTGGCTGCAAAAACATAGTTTGTCCCTAGATGAGTTTGAAGAATCGGTCTATGCCACTGTCGTCTCCTCGAAATTGGCTCAACATCTCTTTGCCGATCAAGTCGAACCCTTTTTTGTTGAACATCAGCTTGATTACGCTGAGGTTGTCATGTATGAAGTAGTCCTGGACGATCAAGACCTGGCTATGGAACTCTTTTATGCGATCGCAGAAGGCGAGACCAGTTTTCCCTCTGTGGCTCACCAATACATCCAGGATACGGAGCTACGCCGCACTGGGGGATATCGGGGAACGCTGAGCCGGAAAGTTCTGAAGCCAGAAATTTCTGCTGCCGTCTTTGCCGCCACTGGGCCTCAGATTCTTAGACCAATAGTGACATCTTCAGGAACACACTTAATTTGGGTTGAGGAACTCATTCAGCCACGATTAGATGAGCTGCTTCGCTACAGAATTCTCTCCGACTTGTTTTCTGAATGGTTAAAGCGACAAATTGAGCAATTTGAAATTGAAATTGAGCTTAACTCAAATGACAATGGTTCTAATCAAGATGTTCAACTTTTGGTTAAAGCTGGTCTGTGACTAATAATGTACTACAAACGACGGGTAAACGGAGTGACCCGAACTGGATTGGTCGAACGTACTAGATCCGCAAAGAAACTGACTTAGATTTTGAGGATGAACTGCTACAGCTAAAGCGGCAAAGCCTTGAGCTCAGACAAGTCTGAGCTAGTTCAGGAGTTACTCAATGCCTGGGTGAAATATCGGCAAGGTGAAGATTCAGCAATTCTGCTATCCGAAATTTCGCCTGAGCAAAAAAATAATAAAGAAGAGAAGTTTTAGTTTCGTTAAGTGCATCTTCCGCGGTTAACAGCTATTGTACCAAAAAGATAGACGACAGGGGTTTTAGGGACATTAGATGGAGTTTTGTGTAAAGTTTTGTTACTTAATGAAGAAAAGTTTCTGAACAGAGGCTGAGAAGTTCATAGAGGCTTGCAAGTTTTATTTTGGCAATAGAACCCGAACTTTCAATCCTCGCTGAACGGCACTCTAGATAAGTGCAATTTGAGGCGAGTTCAACCAAGCGTAAATTGGTAGCGAAAAGTAGCCTAATTTTCCCTTAACAGAGTGCCATTCACTAGCGAGACCATATGCTGAGAGAAGCGAGGCCGAACAGAACTGCTTAAATTGCTTTGAGTTCTTGGGGAACCGGAGATGGATAAGGTGCAAAACAATGAATTAGATGAGCAACTTAAACAACTAGCTATCTGGGCCCAGCAGCACCTACCACTGACTCAGGGGCGGCAGGTAGCTTTGAAAAAGCTGGTTAATGGAATTGTTCAATCCGGCAGGCTTGGTCGTCCGCAGGGAGGCCAATTTTCCGGGAGTTATGAAGATATTTATGATGAGGCAGTTCAGGAACTATTGCTTTACATTTGCCAAAATGTTGAAAAGTACAACCCGGAACGCGGCAGCGTGATGGCATGGGCCAATGTTCTGCTAGAGCGGCGATTTTTTAAAGAAGCGATTCCGAAAATTCTAGGCAAGCCGAACCTGCAAAAAATGACCCTATCTGACCTGGATAATCTTGCCCCACCTGAAGAGACTAAGTCGCTCACAGAAATTCTTAAGGAATGTATAGAATCAGACTCAGACAACCTCTTTAAAAAAGAACACTTACCCAATTGTCCAGCCGCTAATTTTCAAGCTTTACTTCAGCGACGAATTCTGGGGAAATCCTGGAAAGAGATTTCAGCAGAATATGACATTAACGCGAAAACAATTAGTAGCTTTTATTATCGATGTGTAAATAAATTCTCCTCAAAGTTAAGAGAATATTGTATAACCTATTGAATCAAGCTAGAGGCTAATAAATGATGAGAAACCTATCACAATCTTTAATCTTCACTGTTCCTCTAAGCTCGTCAGCTCATCACTTAGCCGAACAGTTTCGCAGACAGCAAAGCAATCAAAAGAAAGCTAAGCAGGTTTATCTTAATACTTTAGCCGTGTCTGCCGTGAATTTTTATCTGCATTGCATGGGTATTGAGACTAATTGGGAAGGCAGTCAGAGTCGTGACCCAGTGATGCTATCTATTCTGGATGTAGCCGATGTGGAAATCCCAAATCTGGGCAAGTTAGAGTGTCGTCCCGTATTACCCCAAGACAAAGTTCTCTACATTCCGCTAGAAGTTTGGTCAGACCGGATTGGCTATGTGGCTGTACAGTTTGACCAATCGTTAAAACAAGCGACGCTCCTGGGATTTAGCGAAACGGCAGGCAACGGTGAGTTACCCATCAGCGAGTTGCGATCGCTAGAAGATTTGCCAGAACACTTACGTCAGATTAGGCAAACCGAACAAGTCTTGATGCGGGTAAACCTAAGCCAATGGTTTGAGAACATTTTTGAGCCGAGTTGGCAGTCAATGGAAGCACTTTTAGGTACCCAACGGGCTAATCTAGCTCTGAGTCTTAGAAGCACTCCGGAAGCTAGTGTTGAGCGGGGTAAGCGGATCGACTTGGGGATAGAACTGACTGATCAGTCAGTAATTTTAGTCGTCGCGCTTACTCCAGAAAATGATAAAGAAATGAACATATTGGTGGAGGTGCGTCCCACAAGCGGTCAAATCTATTTACCGCCAAATCTCCAACTGATGGCACTGGATGAGGAGGGTGCCGTGCTTATGGAAGCCCAAACGAGAAGCAGCAATAATTTCATTCAATTGCAATTTAGCGGTTTTCCGGGAGAATATTTCACGGTCAAGGTAGCTTTGGGGAATGTTAGCGTGAGCGAAAATTTTGTCATCTGAAGGTAAGAACACTCGTACAGGGTGCTGGTCATGAGAAAGTTAGTTGTCTTGAAGCTAGATGGTGATTTGGAACAAGGAGTTCGGGTCACGCTGGAGATTGGGGCAGAGGGGGAGCGGCCTTCAATAGAAGTTACTGGGCAATTGCCAAGAGCAACGGATTTGGTTAAAGCAATTGACCAGTGGCAGTCAGCCTATCGCAGTATTGGGAAGTCGTCCCGAATCAAAGCCAAAAAAATTGTTTACGGTGGTTCCCTCACCGAGTGGCGCTCCGATTGCGAAAACTGTGCCATTGAGCTGCGAAAGCACCTGAATAACTGGCTTGTTTCAGAGTCTTTCCGTCCGATTCGGGAGAAATGGCTCCAACAATTATCGCCCTCTGACCAAGTACGAGTGCTGATTCGCACCTCTAGTGTGCAACTGCGGAAACTTCCCTGGCATCTGTGGGATTTGGTCGAGGAAAACCTGCTAGCAGAAATTGCCTATAGTGCACCCGAATCAAAACAATTGGCACAATCGGCTTCATTGAAAACGCCCACTTACCGAGATAAAGTTAGAATCTTGGCGATTCTGGGCAATAGTGCGGGAATAAATGTCCAGAAAGACCGGCAGTTACTTGAAAGTTTACCCGATGCAGTAACGACCTTTCTGGTAGAGCCTCAACGCCAGGACATCAACGACCATCTGTGGAACCAACCCTGGGATATCCTATTTTTTGCAGGTCATAGCAATAGTGAAGGTGACACGGGTCGCATTTATATTAATCAGACGGATAGCTTAACGATTACGGAACTCAGTTATGCTCTGAGAAATGCCGTTGCGAATGGGTTGCAGTTGGCGATTTTCAACTCTTGTGATGGGTTGGGATTAGCGTTTGAGCTAGAACAGTTGCATATTGGGCAAATGATTGTCATGCGCGAGCCGGTGCCGGATGAAGTGGCACAGGCATTTTTAACTGATTTTCTCGCCGCTTTTGCTACGGATAAGTCTTTCTATCTGGCACAACGAGAAGCCCGATTAAAGTTGCAGGGTTTAGAGAATAACTTTCCCTGTGCCAGTTGGTTGCCAGCGATTTTCCAGAATCCCGCTGTCGTGCCGCCAATGTGGCAAGACTTAGGTCGTCGCCCCACGAAAGTTTGCCCGTATCGGGGTTTGTTTGCTTTCCGGGAGGAGGATGCACCGTTTTTTTATGGGCGGGACGCTTTTACCAAAATGCTGGTTGAGGCGGTGCAACAACAGTCGTTGGTTGCAGTAATCGGGCCTTCTGGGAGTGGCAAGTCCTCAGTGGTCTTTGCTGGTCTCATTCCTCAGTTACGTTCCGAACAAAGTTGGCTCATTGAGGCTTTCCGTCCAGGTGATCGCCCATTCCGCAACCTGGCAACTAAGCTAGTGCCCTTGCTGGAAACCCAGATGAGCGAGACTGACAAGCTGCTTGAAATTAACAAGCAAACCATAGCGCTGCAACAGGGAGACTTAGCGTTGCGGGATGTGATCGCACGCATTTTGGAGAAGAATTTAGGCGATCGCTTGTTGCTGGTAGTCGATCAGTTTGAGGAACTCTATACCCTGTGTCGGGATGCACGAGAGCGGCTGCTATTTCTGGATAGCTTGCTGGAAGCGGTCGAGCGCACGCCGAATTTCACTCTCGTCCTCACGTTGCGCGCTGATTTTTTAGGACAGGCACTTTCCTACCGCCCTTTTGGAGATGCGTTGCAGTACGCTGACCTGAAGCTTAGCTCCATGAACCGCGAAGAACTGCTTGCGGCGGTGGAACAGCCAGCAGCGATGCTGGGGGTAACGATTGAGTCGGGGCTGACCCAACGCATTTTGGATGCGGTGAGTACACAACCGGGGGATTTGCCGTTATTGGAGTTTGCCCTGAATCAGTTGTGGGCAAAACAGCGAGATGCTCAGCTAACTCATGCGGCTTACGAGGAAATTGGCGGTGTTGAAGCCGCCCTGAGTCGCTATGCGGAGGAGGCGTATGGCAGGCTCAATGAGGAAGAAAAGGAACGGGCGCGGCGGATATTCATTCAATTGGTGCGTCCTGGGGAAGGAACGGAGGATACTCGCCGTCTGGCTACTCGCACTGAGGTGGGAGAAGAAAACTGGGATTTAGTGACGCGCTTGGCTGACGCTCGTTTAGTGGTCAGCAGCAGGGATGAGGCATTGGGTGAAGAGACAGTTGAGATTGTGCATGAAGCGTTGATTAGGGGATGGAAGCACCTAAGCCAGTGGATTGAACTTGACCGTGCTTTCCGGACTTGGCAGGAGAGGTTGCGGGCATCTTTGCGTCAGTGGGAGGCTAGTGGTAAAGATGAAGGAGCGTTGTTGCGTGGTGTGCCTTTGGCAGAAGCAGAGGGTTGGCTTGTGTCACGAGCCGTGGAACTAAGCCCTGCTGAGCGTGTGTTCATTCAGATAAGTTTAAAACTTCGGGATAGAGACCGCAAGGAGCAGTTGCGTCTACGGCAGCGTATTATCTTTGGGCTTACTGGTGGCTTGGCGGTAGTCTCGATTCTAGCTGGAGGAACTTTTTGGCAATGGCAGCAAGCTGAAAGAGGACAGAACCAGGCTGAACAGAGTGCCAAGATTGCTTTCTCGAGCCAATTAGTTGCACAAGCTCAAACTCAGTTAAATCAACAGCCCGACTTAGCTTTGTTATTAAGTGTGGAAGCGAACCGAATTGCCAAGACAATCGATGCACAAAGCTTCCTGCTCACCGCATTGCAATACAGACGCCTCACTAGTTTTCTGCACGGTCACACCAGTGATGTGAACAGCGTAGCCTTCAGCCCAAATGGCAAAATATTAGCTTCAGCTAGTGGCACCCAAACTAGAGACGATAACACAGTGCGACTATGGAATATTTCTACTAGACAATCTCTGGGCAAGCCCCTTAAAGGCCACACTGCTCCTGTGAAGAGTGTTGCATTCAGCCCAGATGGTCAAATCCTGGCTTCGGGGAGCATTGACAGTACCATCATCCTCTGGAATGTTGCTACTGGACTACCTGTTGGTTCTCCCCTTAAAGGTCATGATGATCCAGTTAATGAATTAACTTTCAGCCCAGATGGTCAAACCTTGGCTTCTGGCAGTTGCGGTGGGAGCGACGTAGAAGGAACTTGCAATCAGGGTAAAATCCGGTTGTGGAATGTAGCTACCCGCAAGCCACTTGGGCAGCCTCTTATGGAGCACACTAGCGCAGTGTATGGTTTGGCATTCAGCCCAGATGGTAAAATCTTGGCTTCTGGCAGTGCTGGAGCTATCTATTGGAGCAGTGGTCCTAATTACACAATCAGACTATGGGATGTAGCTACCCGCAAACCGCTCCGTCAATTGCTCAAAGGTCACAAGGCTGGTGTGAACACCTTGGCTTTTAGTCCAGACGGTAAAACTTTGGCTTCAGGAAGTGCAGACACCACTGTCATCCTATGGGACATAACCACCGGTAAGCCTCGTCAGAAACCTCTCGAAGGCGACAAAAGTACAGTGATTAAGGTAGCCTTCAGCCGAGATGGAAAAGAGTTAATTATGGGGACTTCTGACAACACTGTCCTCATAGGAAGTGCAGTTAATCGTGAATTTTTCTATCCTACCGTCATCAAAGGTGACAACTCTAAGCTTAAAAGCCTTACCTTTAACCCCGATACCTCCTTGTGGGCTGGGGCCGGTTGTGGCAAGAAGGCTTCAAATGGACTTTGCACTCAAGGCTCAATCAGCCTTTGGGGTATTTCCACTCCTTCTCCTATAAGTCAGCCTATTACTGGTAATTCCAACCGTGTGAACGGTGTCTCCTTTAGTCCGAATGGCAAAATACTGGCTTCTGGAGGTTGTGCTGAATTTAGATTTGACTGCAAAGGTGGCGAAGTCCATTTGTGGGATAGGGCAACTCGCCAGCTTATAGGTCAGCCTTTGAAAGGTCCACACAATGAAGTAGAAAGTTTAACCTTCAGCCCGGACGGTAAAACATTGGCAGCAGGTAGTTGCAGAAAATTTACTGTCCAAGGGTGTCAGCAGGGTGGAATCTATTTGTGGGATGCCTCTACTCATAAGGCACTTGGCTCACCACTTGCTGGTCACACTAACACTATCAGTCTTTTGGTTTTCAGCTCGGACAGTAAAACTCTGATATCGAGTGATAAGGACACTATCATCCTGTGGGATGTGACTTCTCGACAACCCTTAGTTAAACCGATCAAGTTTTACAGTGATGTAGTAGCAAGCATAGCCTTGAGTCCAGATGGCAAAATGTTAGCAATAGGCAGATGTGGCAAGAAAGGTGAGCGGAGTGGAGCTTCTGAATGGAGTGAAAACGGCTGCCTACAGGGTGAGATTCTTCTGTGGGATGTGACTACTCGGCAGTTGCTTGGTCAACCTCTTAAAGCTCACACTGATCAGGTGACAAGCATTGCTTTCAGCCCAGATGGCAAAATCTTAACTTCAGCTTCAGGCAATTTCGACGGAACCATTTCCCTTTGGGATGTAGGCACTCGCAAGGCTATTGGACGCCCTCTTCAGGGTCATACTACTGGCGTGAAGCAGGTGACCTTCAGTCCAGATGGCAAAATCTTAGCTTCCGTGTCAGACGATTCGGACGGAAAAAGTCATACCATTTTCCTGTGGGATGTTGTAACCCGCCAGAAGATTGGTGTACCTCTCGCTGGTCACACTAGCTACGTTAAGAATGTGGCATTTAGTCCGGATGGCAAGACGTTGGCTTCGGGTAGTTGGGATAACAAGATCATTTTGTGGGATATCTATCCTGCGTCATGGATAAACAAAGCCTGTAGCATTGCCAATCGCAATTTGACTCGTGAGGAGTGGGAACAATTTATGAGAGATAGTCCAGGAGATAGATCCTATCGTGCTACTTGCCCTAGCTTTCCTATGGATATTAACTTGTCATCGAATACTTCAGCAACCCCCTAATTTTGCTTGTGTTGCAAAATTGACCGTTTATAAGACAGATTTTTTGAGTTAGTACAACGCACCTTAAAGCCAGTCCTAACATGTCTCATAACCCATTTTTTAATCGGCGTTGCTGAAAAAGTAATGATTTAACCAGGCAGAGGAACTGTTCGATACTTCAAATAGTGCAGCAGCAAGCGAAGCGAACACTTCAACATCTCAACAGACTTGGAGTAGCA
>NZ_JACJOK010000092.1:0-3470 GCF_014695505.1 Trichocoleus sp. FACHB-90 | reverse complement strand
AGGCAGGGTAATCATTGAATGCTCTCCCGATGAAGGACTGTCATCCGTTTCCCAAAGTATATCGCTTGCCAAACTCCAGAATATAAAGCTCCTTGTGTAGATCTTCATATCTTCAGGACTTACGCAACTGGCACAATGTAATTGCAATATTTAGTACATATGTATTAATAAGGAGAATGCACCAAAAGACTTTTGCTACTCCGTGCGACAGTGATTGATAGTAGTGAAGCACTGTTCAAATTTTTATGAGAAAATTTAGACAATGTAGCTCAAATAAATGGTGTCATTCATGAGATCTACTAAACTTAACTATTGTCAGTACTTGTTAAGTAGTCAAATTAATTATACTCTTACAAATTTGGCAGCTCATCTAGAAAAGATTAGTCATGATAAAATCAACCGCTATCTCAAAAATGAAAAGCTAACACCACGGCTACTTTGGGATAATGTCAAAGATGTCATCGAAAGAAATGATAACTCATATATTGTGTTTGATGACACAGTAATTGATAAACGATACGCCACGCAAATAGAGACAACTAAACGGCAATATAGTGGCAATGAGCATGGTATTATACAAGGAATTGGGCTAATAAATTGTATATACGTTAATCATGAACTCGGAAAGTTTTGGGTAGTGGACTATCGTATTTATGACCCAGATACAGATGGAAAGACAAAGATAGACCATGTGACTGAGATGCTACAGAACCTTGTATATCATAAGGTTATACCGTTCCAAGCTGTGTTAATGGACACTTGGTATGCGACCAATAAATTGATGTTATACATTGATGGTTTAGGAAAATATTATTATTGCCCTCTCAAACGTAATCGGCTTGTTGATGATACGGCAGGAAAAGAAGAATATAAAAGGATTGAATTACTATCTTGGAACGAGCTGGAGTTAAATTCGGGTAAAATAATTAAAATAAAAAAGTTTCCTAGTGCTAAGAAAGTGAAACTGTTCCGGGTGACTGTCTCCACCGACAGAACGGATTTTATCGCTACAAACGATTTATCTCAAGATTCTACAAACGTTGTACAAAAAGTGTGTAAGGTTCGTTGGAAGGTTGAGGAGTTTCATAGAGAATTAAAGCAATTGACTGGTATTGAATCATGCCAATGTCGCAAGGGTCGGATTCAAAGAAACCATATTGCCTGCGCTATTTTAGTCTGGCTTAAACTCAAAGATTTAGCTTATAAAAGTAGCCAAACAATTTATCAAATAAAACATGGATTATTGTCAAATTATTTAGTTCAGCAACTAAAACGTCCGGATGTTCCTATGTTTGCCCTATAATTGCTTGGCGCGCAGCTACGCCGCGCCATTGCTTGTGACAGTTGCGTAAGTCCTGACATTGATGGTCGATCGGTTGTATGAATATACTTTCGATCAAATTCGGATTCTAACTTAAGTTAGAGCTAGCCTTCTACTCCGCGATGGCATGGTTAATCTATCAATTTGTACTGTAAAAAATTTAACTTGCTATAGGCGACAGCTTGAAGGCGACCACCTATATTGAATTTATGCAAACAGTCATGCAAATGGATCGAGCAAGTAAATTGCACGGTTCCATGCTTGAAGGCATGAATATTCAAGGTGCAACTGGATTAACGCACGCTCAAGCAGCGACGTAGAAAGCATTAGGAGCGATCGCATTGCTCTCAGTGCAGTCGCCTCCGAGCTACTCGGAGCAAAGTACACAGGATATTCACTTTGGCAATATCAACAGCTTTCGGGAGAATTCAATGCAACCAGTACCAAACCAAGAGCGACAGACGGCTGAAGCTTTTGCCGCTCATTTAGCACTTGTGGGTAAGGATGTTCAAGCTTGGGTAGATTTGTTTGCCGAAAATGCAGTCGTTGAGTTTCCCTATGCTTCCACGACACCAGGACGATTAGAAGGCAAAGAAGCCATCTACAACTACATAAAAGATGTGCCAGCACAAATGCAAGATTTGGTGTTTACCAACGTCCGGATCTACCCAACGTCAAATCCTAATGTTCTATTTGCTGAGGTTCATGGAGAAGCCGTCATTGTTTCTACAGGTCATCACTATCAACAAGATTATGTAATGCGGCTGGAAACTAAAGAAAGCAAGATCATTCATTATCGCGAATACTGGAATCCTATTCCCGCCCTTGAGGCATGGGGTGGCACACAAAATTTGCGTCAATCTTTCAATGCAGATATCGTAGCGTAGGCAAAGGAAAAAGCATGAAAATTGTGATTGCCGCAGCTTCCGGCAATATTGGACGACGCGCTGCACAGAAAGTTGTTCAGGCTGGAGTCGAAACCATCCTTCTGACACGACAGCCAGAGAAGCTAGCTGATTTAGCGGCTCAAGGTGCTACGGTGAAGCCAATCAGCAGTGATGATCCTCAAGGATTGATCGAGGTAACACAGGATGCAGATGCTTTATTTTGGGTGACTCCACCGAAACTGGATGCACTCAGCTTACGCGATTGGTATATCCAGACGGCGATAGCTGGGGCTAGAGCAGTGCGTGAAAACAGCATCAAGCGAGTAGTCAACATTTCTAGCCTGGGTGCAGGTGCAAGTGAATATCTCGGCACAGTTACATTTGTTGGGACTGTTGAATCGATTTTCAACCAAACGCTCTCGAATGTGCTGCATCTGCGTCCTGGTTATTTCATGGAGAATTTTCTAGGGCAAGTCAAGTTTATTGAGCAAGACAATGCCGTATATTTTCCCTACGCCAGTGACCATGATATTCCCTGGATTAGTACTGATGACATCGGTGATGAAGCCGCAAAGTATTTACTTGACGATCGTTGGGCTGGGCAATGGACTCGTAATTTGATGGGATCAGAAAATCTAACGCTTCCTGAAACCACTGCCATTGTTTCGCGAGTGCTGAATCGTTCGATTGAATATGTTCAAGTAACGGTTGAATCAATCCAGCAGCAACTAT
This sequence comes from Trichocoleus sp. FACHB-90, assembly GCF_014695505.1. Classification (NCBI taxonomy): domain Bacteria; kingdom Bacillati; phylum Cyanobacteriota; class Cyanophyceae; order Leptolyngbyales; family Trichocoleusaceae; genus Trichocoleus; species Trichocoleus sp. FACHB-90. The sequence goes on along the minus strand of NZ_JACJOK010000092.1, from coordinate 530 downwards.
CATTGACTGGAGCAACCCCGGATGTACAACGAGAGTTAGGGAATCTGTTTCGTGCCCTTGGCAATCCTGATGGCATCTATGCAACAGCACGAACACCTGAAGCAATTACACCAACAACATTTGAGCAGTTTGCAATCCATAAATTACTCAAACACATTCTGGCTTAACACGCTAAGTGCTTCAGTGGAATGGCACTGAAACAGATTAGCTAACTCCATAAGAATCTGACAAACCATTGTAAGAATCTGAAAGCAGTCAAGCACTGGAATTCAATACACTTCAGATAGATAGAACAAAGAGAATCTTGCAGGACAACCGTTAAGTTTGCAAGCGAGAGTGTTATGACTCAATATGATTACATTGTGGTCGGCGCAGATTCGGCTGGCTGCGCGATCGCCAGCGATCGCTCATTCGTCTCCGCTACATTCTTCGTTCACAATCTGAGATTTATCCTATGACCCACATTCTCCATTTAGATGCGAGTCCGCGTGGCGATCGCTCCATCTCTCGCACGCTCTCTAAAGAGTTCA
>NZ_JACJOK010000091.1:0-68372 GCF_014695505.1 Trichocoleus sp. FACHB-90 | reverse complement strand
ATTTACCTTTTGGAGACAAACAAGTATATCTTCAAGTAAACCGGCGTCAAATCAGGTGTGACGGCTGTGGCAGCAAGTTTAGTGAAGAATTAGAATTCGTAAAAAAGAAAAGAGTCTACACAGAAAGATTTAAAAACAAAATTATTGAAGAAGTTTTAGAGAGTGATATCAAGAATGTGGCTAGAAGAAATGGAGTTAGCGAACAACAAATCGAAACAATGCTAAAAGAATTAGCGGCGGGATTCGTTGAAGAGAAACCTCAAGGACTGAAGAAACTAGGAATTGATGAAATCGCCGTAGTCAAAGGTCAGAAAAATTATTATGTAGTGTTAATAGACTTAGAAAAGAGAGCGATAGTAGGAATGGTGGAAAAAAGGACGACGGCTGAAGTAGAGCAATATGTGTCAAGCTGGGGTGAAGAGGTTTTGAGCCAGATTGAAGAAGTCAGTATCGACTTGTGGAAACCTTATAAAAAGGTAATTGAGAAACTCATGCCACAAGCCGAAATAGTAGCCGATAGATTTCATGTGATGAAGCAAGTCAATGAAGAGTTAGACACTAAAAGAAAAGAAATCAAGAAACAAGTAGAAAAACTTAAAAATAAAGCTGAAAGAGAGAAAGGGCTATTGGCACTAAAAAAAAGTAAATATGCGTTACTCAAAAATGAAGAAACTTTAAAAGAATCAGAAAAAGAGAAACTCGAATCAATTAGGAATGTGATACCAGAATTAGCAAGATTACACCGACTTAAAGAAGAATTTAGAAACGTTTTTGAAAAAAGTAAAGATTGGGTAGAGGGACTATTTAATTTAAGTGATTGGTTAAGAGAAGCCCAAAATTATTTTGCAGATAGCTGTGGCACAATTAAAAGATGGATTGGGGAAATCATTGCTTATTTTGACCAGAGAACTACTCAAGGAGTTGTGGAAGGCATCAATAACAAGCTCAAACTAATTAAACGAAGAGGTTATGGGTTTAGAAACTTCAACAATTTCAAATTAAGAAGTTTTCTGACTTGGCATTTTGCCAGCTAGTTTCAGTTTATTTTACATACTATGTTCGGTAGAGCCGTAAATTTCTATGACTACTGATACCGTGAAGCAGATGCGATCGCTTTCAAATAGCGATCGCATCAATTCTACTAGGAAGATTTTTTCTTAGTAGTAGATGTAGTCTTCTTCGTAGTTGTGGTTTTCTTCGTTGTTCCACTCTTAGCCGTTGACTTGCGAGTGGTTTTCGTCGAGCCTGCCTTTTCTGCTAAAGCTTTCAGTGCAGTTTCGAGCGTTATATTTTCCACCGTTTCCCCTTCTGGAAGCGACGCATTTACTTTGCCATGTTTCACATAAGCACCATAGGGGCCATCGTAGATATTCACTGGTTCATTGTCTGCTGGGTGAGTACCAAGTTCCCGTAAGGGTGCCTTAGACTTGCTGCGAGTGCCGCCGCGTCCCTTTTTCGGCTCCGACAGTAGCTCCATAGCACGTTCTAGCCCAATTGTCAATACATCATCGCCAGCTTTCAAAGAGCGGTATTCTTTCCCCTCCTTGCCTTGGTCGTGGACAACGTAAGGGCCAAAACGCCCCAAACCCGCTTGGACTTTGCCGCCTGTAGCTGGGTTAATGCCCAAATTACGCGGCAAAGACAGCAAACCTACCGCCATATCTAAGGTGACATCTTCAATGTTGACGCCTTTAGGCAGGGAGGCGCGTTTGGGTTTTTTGTTTTCCTCAGTAGCGTCGCCTAGCTGGACATAGGGCCCGTAAGTGCCAATTAGCACATAAATCGGTTCCCCAGTTTCCGGATGCAAGCCTACTTTGTCAGGGCCTTCGGTTTTCTGCTGTAGCAGCGTCTCGACTAAATCGGCATCAAGGTCTGACGGGGTAAGATCCTTGGGAATTGAGGCTTTGACTGCTTCAGAGCCATTCTCAGCCTCAATGTAAGGGCCATATTGACCAATCCGGACTTTCGCGCCACCGAGATCGTCTAATTCGATGGTACGGGCATCTGTAGCATCGATTTCGTTTTCCCTTTCCTTAACTTGGGTTGCTAGACCCTGGTCTCCCAAGTAGAACTTTTGCAGATATGGCAACCATTTAGCTTCCCCAGTCGAGATTTCATCCAGGGTTTGCTCCATATTGGAAGTGAAGCTGGTATTCACCAAGTCGGGAAAGTATTTTTCTAGCAGCGCCGTGACAGCAAAGGCGGTGAAGGTGGGAACTAAGGCGTTACCATTCATCTGAGCATAGCCCCGGTCGATAATCGTGCCAATGATGCTGGCGTAGGTGCTAGGACGACCAATCCCTTCGCTTTCTAAGGTTTTTACCAGGGAAGCTTCGGTGTATCGTGCGGGCGGTTGAGTTTCGTGACCGATGGATTCTAGCTTAGTGCAGTTTGGGCGATCGCCTTTTTTCAGAGAAGGTAAAATTACTTCCATGTTTTCCAGTGCTGCCTCTGGATCGTCGGAACCTTCCACATAGGCGCGTAAAAAGCCATAGAAATCAATCCGTTTGCCGCTGGCGCGAAAACCAGCGTCTTCCACTTGCAACTGCACAGTAATTTGAGTTTGGCGCGAGTCTGCCATCTGAGTAGCGACAGTGCGCTTCCAAATCAGGTCGTAGAGAGCTTTTTCCCGACCACTCAAACCAGTTTCATCAGGAGTGCGGAAAGTGGCACCAGCAGGACGGATGGCTTCGTGTGCTTCCTGTGCGCCTTTACTTTTGGTGGTGTACTGGCGGGGTTCCGGACTGAGATACTCCTTGCCGTACATTTTCTCGACACAACTGCGAGCAGCTGCGATCGCTTGCCCAGACAAATGCACCGAATCCGTCCGCATATAGGTAATATACCCCTGCTCGTACAAACTTTGAGCAGTCCGCATTGTATCCCGCGCCGACAGGTGCAGTTTTCGGTTAGCCTCCTGTTGCAGCGTCGAAGTGGTAAACGGTGGCGAAGGTTTGCGAGTAACTGGTCTTTCTTCCAAATCAGCCACTGTCCAAGTTTTATCAACCAGTCGCGCCTCTAAGCTTCTGGCTTCCGCTTCCGAGAGCAAAACCACATTGCGACCAGCAACAATTTGTCCCGTAGCTTCATCAAAATCGCTTCCCGTAGCGACCCTAGTTCCTCTGAAGTTAACAAGCCGCGCCTCAAAAGGGGTCTTATCTTTGCTTAAAGTTGCCTTCAAATCCCAGTAAGTACCTTGGCGGAAAGCGCGACGTTGGCGTTCCCGGTTCACCAACAACCGTACCGCCACAGACTGCACCCGTCCCGCCGATAACCCATAGGAGATTTTCTTCCACAGCAGCGGCGACAGGGTATAACCTACCAGTCGGTCGAGAATTCGCCGTGTTTCTTGAGCGCGTACCACCTGCTCATCAATACTGCGGCAGTTTTTCAAAGCATCGCGGATGGCTTCTTTGGTGATTTCGTGAAACACCATGCGCTTAATGGGAACCTTCGGCTTCAGCAGTTGCAATAAATGCCAGGATATGCTTTCGCCTTCACGGTCTTCGTCAGTTGCCAGCACCAACTCATCAGCCTCTTTCAAGGCGTTTTTTAGGGTAGTGACTATCTTCTTTTTATCGCTGGGGACAACATACAGGGGTTCAAAATCGGCATCCACATTTACCCCTAGCTGCGCCCATTTTTCCCCTTTGTAAGCTTCGGGAATTTCTTTGCCAGATTGGGGAAGGTCGCGCACATGACCCATCGACGCCTCGACGCGGTAGGTGGAGGGCAGAAATTTACTGATGGTGCGTGCTTTGGTGGGGGATTCGACGATGACGAGGGTTGACATGGGAACTTCCGGAATAGCAGCTGGGCTGAACAGTCTTATTAAATTAATTTATGCCAAATGTCAAGGGATGCGCCCACAGACTCAAGCCTGACGGAGCGCGGGTAAAGCTTGCCTGGAGAAGGTTTTAAGACTGGCGGTGGCTCGCAAAAAGAGCGGCATATGCCCTCGCGTCGCCAGACTTAATTTAAAGCTATCTCAATGTTTAACTTATATGGAATCTTAATGGCGACCTTGACGACTTTCTATCCTGTGCCAAAATGGATGCCAACATATAGGCCAAACGTGCCTAGCAGTAGGAGCATAAGCGATGCAACCGATTCGACAAGGCGATGTAATTTTACTTTGGGTTGAGCAAACCGAGGGACAAAAGTTGTCTCACCTGACTTTAGCGGAAGGCGAGGTGACTGGACACAAGCACCGGATCAGTGACGGACAAGCTGAACTCTATGAGGCAAATGACACACTGTATCTGCGCGTCCTTTCTGAGACAGCAACTTTAACCCACGAGGAGCATAACGCTATCTCTATTCCTCAAGGCGATTGGATGGTGCGAATTCAGCGGGAATATGAGCCTGAAGGGTGGAAATATGTCGCAGATTAAGATTGAAAAACTTACGCCAGGGCAAGAAGCACTGATTCCAGTTTATCGCCTGAAGTGGAGAGCGATCGCAACGGTTGTGCTTTTCTTAAAAACAATTTGATTAGCTGGGAATTTCGATTTACTAAAAATCAATAAATTCCTGAAATCAAAATAAAGGGTACTTTGATAACTGGATTACAGGTATTACTAGCAGTTCAATTTATGAACCTCAAAGAGAGATTGATTTCTCCAAACGCGATCGCGCTTACAACAAACTTCTCACAGCTAAAGTAAATCCAAGCACCACATCCTCACCATTTAAAACGGCTCTAGCGGGATACTGCGTCACCGATCCATCCGCCCGATACACCCAAGCTTGCTGATTTTGACGGTCAAACAACCATCCCAAACGCACCCCGTTATCGATATACTCTCCCATCTTTGCCTGAAGCGTTTGTAAACTATCGGTTTTAGAACGAATTTCTATGACAAAATCAGGGGCTAAATTTAAAAACCCATCCTCTCTCTCATCCCAATTTTGGGCTAATCTTCCCCTTGCAACAAAAGCAGCATCCGGCGATTTAATAGCTGTATTTGCTTTGAAGCCCGTACTGGGGCCAAAAACCTCACCTAAATCGTGATCTACCCAACTCAGCAGATAAGCTCCGGCTTTTGCCTCTCGATTACCGGAAATTCCTCCGGTTAGTGGCATAATTACCAATGTGCCGTCAGCATTGCGCTCAAATTGCAAATCGGGATTTTTAGAACTGATGAGGATCAATTCTTCATCCGTAACAGTCCACCAAGACTGCACAATTGCTGTTTACCTGGGATAAATTTTCTGGATTTATCAACGCTTATTTGACTTATTTTAGTGTTTAATTAAACACCATCTCCAGATGCGATCGCTTGCGTCTCTACAAGATACCTCCGAGAGCGTCTTGGCAGTCCGCCCAAAAAAAACTAGAGCAGACCTCAGCCAGAGACGCAATAATAATTAAGAGTCCCAGACAATAAGCCTGATACCCAAAACCTATATAACTCATGAGTTTTGCTGAACTTGCAGCCCAGCTGAATGCTGGGACAATATTGCCAGAGGGGATTGTAATTGTCACCCTCTTAGCAGTTCTAGTGGTTGACTTGATTGTAGGGCGGACATCCTCCCGCGTCACACCCTACATAGCGATCGCAGGGTTACTCTCCGCTATCGTAGCCCTGTACTATCAATGGGATAACACCAACACCGTCTCCTTCCTCGGCGGCTTCAACTCAGATGCCCTGAGCGTAGTATTTCGCGGTATCATTGCCCTGTCTTGTGCCGTCACCATTTTGATGTCCATCCGCTACATTGAGCAGAGTGGCACATCTTTGGCAGAATTTATCGGCATTATGATCAGCGCAACGCTGGGGGGAATGTTCCTCTCAGGTGCGAATGAACTGGTGATGATTTTCGTCTCCCTGGAAACCCTCAGTATCTCCTCTTACTTGATGACGGGATACATGAAGCGCGATCCCCGTTCCAACGAAGCAGCGTTAAAATATCTGCTGATTGGAGCTTCCAGTTCCGCGATATTCCTCTACGGTCTGTCGCTGCTATACGGATTATCTGGAGGAGAGACAGAATTAAGCGCGATCGCCACAGCAATGGCCAACGCCAGCACAGATTTATCCTTTGGGTTAGTCATAGCTTTGGTATTTGCGATCGCGGGTATCGCCTTCAAAATTTCCGCCGTTCCCTTCCACCAGTGGACACCAGACGTTTATGAAGGTTCGCCAACACCTGTTGTCGCCTTCCTCTCCGTCGGTTCCAAAGCCGCTGGTTTCGCCCTCGCGATTCGCCTAATGGTGACAGCCTTCCCCCTGATCACCGAACAATGGCACTTTGTTTTCACCGCCCTCGCAGTTTTGAGCATGGTTTTGGGTAACGTCGTCGCCCTCACCCAAACCAGCATGAAACGGCTACTCGCCTACTCTTCCATCGCCCAAGCTGGCTTTGTAATGATCGGTTTAATTACCGGAACCGAAGCAGGTTACTCCAGTATGGTTTTTTACTTGCTGGTCTACCTGTTCATGAACCTGGGTGGCTTCGCCTGCGTGATTCTATTCAGCCTCCGCACAGGCACCGACCAAATTAGCGAATACTCAGGACTTTATCAAAAAGATCCGCTCTTGACGCTAGTTTTAAGCATTTGCTTACTTTCTCTGGGAGGAATTCCGCCTCTGGCTGGCTTCTTCGGTAAAATTTACCTGTTCTGGGCAGCTTGGAAATCTGGTGCTTACGGCTTAGTATTGCTAGGTTTAGTTACTAGCGTCGTCTCCATTTACTACTACATCCGCGTCGTAAGGATGATGGTAGTTAAGGAGCCACAAGAAATGTCCGAATCCGTGAAGAACTATCCAGAAATTCGCTGGAATTTACCAGGAATGCGTCCTTTACAAGTGACTTTGGTACTGTCGTTAATAGTGACATCTGTAGCGGGAATTCTTTCTAACCCACTGTTTACTTTAGCTAACAGTTCCGTCACCCGCACAACGATGTTGCAAGGAGCGCCTGTGGTTAGCACTCAGACACCAGCGATTAGTCATCAGCCTTCAACCGTTAATATTCAGGTTGGTGGTTAGGAAATAGCACAAGATTGTAGAGACGTGAAATAAAAGCGTCTCTACACCCGTTAAAAGAAGTTGAAACTTTGAGAAGTTCTATATTTTAGTCAGTTTGAACTGACTTAAGCTATTAGCCCGAACTTTAGGGCGGACATTAAGGCTAATTGTAACCCTTGGTACTTGACCCTAAAATAGGCAATATTGGGGCAAAAATAAAAAATTCATAAAAATAAGCTAATTTTCAGCTTTTAAGGTTTATTAGTGTCTTGATAGTTGCCTAAGCTACGAATTTAAGGTTCTGTGGGGGTTTTTATGTCGATTTGCCACAATGCTCGTAAAGCCTCATTTATCCAGCATTCAACTGGTCAACAGTCCCACGTGATCGCTTTGTTGCCCGATTCGCTTTTGACTAATGTAAATTACTCTTATATTACCGACGGCTATTATATGACCAATCTTGTTTATTCCCAGTGGGAGACAATCGGGAGCGTCACCGAACTCGACGAAGCCGAAAACATTTTGGGTAAGGAAGCTTACTTTCTCAACAAAGGCATCCCGATAAAGGCGGATTTCCTGGCAATAGAAAATATTTCGCCAGACGAAGAGGATGATGAAGATTTCGACGAAGATTTCGACGAAGACGATGAAGATTTCGACGAAGACGAAGAATATTTAGACGAAGACGACGAAGATTTTGACGAGGAAGAGGACGAAGAAATATAGATGGTATTAGTTTGGCGCGAGTTTCAGCCGATAGCTGCGATCGCCACTACCCCCAGCGCCACCAAAATATTACAGCCTCTAACTCAGGCGGCTGGTGCAACCCTTTGGATACCAAATTCCTTAACCAATGTAGAGGCGTTGCCTTCAACGTCTCTACAGGTTTATCACGGTTCTCTGAAAGACCATTTAACCGAAATTTGGCATCAACATCAGGCGTTTATTTTCTGTTTAGCAGCAGGGGCGGTGGTGCGACTGATTGCACCTTTGTTAGAGGATAAATCCCGCGATCCGGCTGTGGTGGTGTTGGATGAAAATGGTAAATTTGTTATCAGTTTGTGCAGTGGTCATCAGGGAAAAGCCGATCAATTGGCAAGAGCGATCGCGCACTCTATTGGCGCAACTCCAGTTTTAACGGGCGCATCATCTGCGTTAAAATTACCAGGTGTTGATATACTCGGAGTTCCCTTTGGCTGGAGTCGCGGCGAGGGAGATTGGACAGAAGTTAGTGCAGCTGTTGCAAGAGGCGAACTCGTTCAAGTCATTCAAGAAGCTGGATCTACCTTGTGGCAAAATCATCTACCCCAACATCCATTTTATTTCGGATTTCCGGAATATACTGCCACACATAAAGAAGAATCAGTTTCACCCAAAGCGAGAATCTGGATCAGTTCCACACAGCGACAATTTTCAAAAGAATCAGATTTACCAAAAGTACAATGGCATCCTAGAGTTTTATGGGTAGGAATTGGTTGCGAACGGGGAACGTCTAGAGAGTTAATTGAAACAGCAATTGAGCAAGTTTTTCGGAAGAACCACTTGGCTGTTGGCGCGATCGCAGGTATCGGTACAATTGACCTCAAAGCCGATGAAGTTGGGTTAGTGGAATTTTGTCGCGATCGCAATTTACCTTTGCTAACCTTTCGGGCCGAAATACTACGTTCAGTTACAGTTCCCAACCCTTCAAATGTTGTAGAAGCAGAAGTTGGAACCCCCAGCGTCGCAGAAGCAGCAGCAATATATGCAGCTGGAGAAGCCCGTTTTCCTGAAGTTAGTAAACTACTGGTTCCCAAACAAATTTTTAGATTGGAAGGGCAACCGGGGGCGGTAACGGTAGCGATCGCGCAATCCAACTTAGAATACACTGGACGCACAGGCTGTTTATTCCTAATTGGCACTGGGCCAGGAAAATTAGATCAGATGACTCCAGCAGCCCAAACAGCCATTTCTCAAGCCGATGCAGTTATTGGTTACTCTCTCTACATCGACTTAATCACCCCACTTTTGCGCCCTGGACAAATTGTAGAAGCTTTACCGATTACCCAAGAACGTCAACGCGCCGAAAGGGCGATTGAATTAGCCAACTGGGGATTAACTGTAGCGGTTGTCTCCTCTGGCGACTGCGGTATTTATGGTATGGCGGGGTTAGTGCTGGAAGAATTGCAAGTTAAAGGCTGGGATGGCAAAACTCCCGGAGTTCAGGTTTTTCCGGGGATCACCGCCTTACAAGCAGCCGCCTCCCGCGTCGGTGCGCCTTTGATGCACGACTTCTGCGCGATTAGTTTAAGCGACTTGCTGACACCGTGGGAAGTGATTGAGAAGAGATTAAAAGCAGCTGCCCAAGCTGATTTTGTCACAGCTTTGTATAACCCGCGATCGCAAACTCGCACCCAACAAATTGCCACAGCCACAGAAATCTTTCTGCAATACCGCGACCCCAAAACACCTGTAGCAATTGTCAAATCTGCCTATCGACAAGATGAACAAATTGCTCTAACGACACTTGACAAATTGCTCACGATGTCAATCGATATGTTGACTACCGTGCTAATTGGTAATCAAAGCACCCGCACCCACGCCGAGTGGATGATTACCCCACGCGGTTACTTGGGATTTGATAACGAAAATTGTTAACTTATTGGGCGGCTCTGTTGAACAAAAAGTTCAGCCCACTAGCCACCAAAGTCAACACAATTGAACCCACCAAAGCAGACAATAAATTTGTAATTACAAAACCAGGAGTAAGAAACGCTACCAGCCAAAGAGTAAGTGCGTTCACAACAAATAGAAATAGCCCCAGAGTTACCAGAGTAAGGGGCAATGTCAGCAGCACCAAGAGAGGTTTGACAACTGCATTCGCTAACCCCAAAACAATCGCAGCAATAAGGGCATCAACAAAAGTTTTGACCGCAAAACCAGGGACAATATAAGTTGTAATCACCAGCGCGATCGCTGTAATCAGCCAAGTTACCAAAAAATATGGCATAAGCTTTGGTTGAAACTAACTCTCAAAATTCTAACCCTTTCGCTTCAATCTGGAAACTGATGTAGCAATCCTAATCCATTTATGAAATTCCTTCTTTCCTCTTCCTCCGCGTCTGGGCGCTTCGTTTCAAGTAGAGACACTTGCTCGCATCTCTACATTTCAAATAGGAACGAAACCCAACAAGGGAAGGGATTTGATGGGTTTGGCTACATACAAATGAAATAGGACTGCTATAGGTGGGCAATGTAGCGATCGCCCTACCCTACAATTATTGTTAACACTCAGCACTTTTTTATGAACTTTCGCCAACTAGCTGCATTCTTACTAGCAATAATTCTCTTAATCTGGGCATTACCAGCACAAGCATCAGACTATGCTCCTCCCCTGTCGTTTAGCAACGCCGAACTCAAAGGAAGGGATTTTTCCGGTCAAACCCTAGAAGTAGCTGAATTTTCCAACGCTAATATGGAACTAGCTAACTTTGAGGGTGCTGACTTGCGGGGAGCAATTTTTAGTGCCTCGGTGATGACGAATGTTAATTTACGCGGGGCGGATTTAACTCATGCGATGGTAGATCAGGTAAAATTAATCGGATCTGATTTAAGCGATGCCGTTTTAGTGGAAAGTATTCTATTACGGACGATTTTTGATGATGTAAATATCACTGGCGCAGACTTTTCTGATGCGATTTTGAATAGAGCGCAAATAAAAGAACTCTGTGCCAAAGCATCTGGTGTAAATTCTAAAACAGGCGTTGCAACTCGCGATTCTTTGGGGTGTCGATGAAACGGGTAGGTGTAATTGGCGGCGGACAATTAGCTTGGATGATGGCTGGTGCATCTGAGTCTTTGGGGGTGAAATTAGTAGTGCAAACTCCCCATGCGACAGATCCGGCTGTGGAAATTGCTGATTCTACGATTTTTGCTGCAATTGATGATGCCGCCGCTACACTTGAGTTGGCGAATCGCTGCGATGTAATTACCTTTGAAAATGAGTTTATTAATCTGCCAGCCTTGAGGGAATTGGCACAACAAGGTATCTCTTTTCGTCCGGGGTTGGAAGTATTAGCTCCCCTGTTAGATAAATACGATCAGCGTTGTTATTTAGAAGATATCGGCTTACCAACTCCCAGTTTTATGACGCTTGAGGGAGAAGTTGGGAATGATGAATTAAATCTGACCAAATCATTCACTGAACCACTGAATCTTCCACAGTTGGATTTTCCTCTGGTTCTGAAAACCCGCCGCCACGGTTACGACGGTCAAGGAACTTTCATTATTAAAGATAGTGAAGCTTTGCAGTCAACTTGGCAAAAGCTCAAATATGCGCCAGTTTTGTTAGAAGAATTTATCCCTTTTGAGCGAGAATTGGCTGTGATGGCGGCGCGTTCGGTGGATGGGGAAATTGTTGTTTATCCAGTTGTGGAAACCCAGCAGGAAGACCAAGTTTGTCGTCGCGTTTTGGTGCCAGCTGAGATTAGTGTAGCAGTGGAGGAAGAGGTAAACGCGATCGCGCACTCTCTCCTAAACAGCCTACAAGCCGTTGGCATCTTCGGCATTGAGCTATTCTTGACCAATGACGGGAAAGTGTTGGTAAATGAAATTGCCCCCCGCACTCACAATTCCGGACACTTCACCTTGGATGCTTCTGTTACATCCCAGTTTGAGCAGCATCTAAGAGCCGTTTGCGGTTTACCATTGGGCAATCCCGCCCTCAAGAGCGCTGGTGCCGTCATGGTAAACTTACTCGGTTACGAGCATTCCCAGAATGATTATTTTGCCAAACGGCAACAACTAGCCGAGTTACCCGCTTCTTACGTCCACTGGTACGGCAAAACCGAATCCCGCCCCGGTCGCAAGTTGGGTCATGTTACAGTTTTGCTAGATACAGCCAATAGAGCAGAAGCAGAAGCGATCGCGCACACCATCGAGTCCATCTGGTATCCCCTACAGCACTGAATCTAAAGCCGGGAACCCCCAGCCCAACTTCTAGGCTATCCCTGAGAACCTAGTAAGCGAGGCTTTGCCTGCCTTCTCCCATTTCCCCTTTCCCCTGCTACAATAAAAAAGTTCTACTGCGGCGTTGGTGACTGCCAATAACGTTTTTTGACTATGCTTTGTTCTTAAGGGAACCAAAGTGTTCTGGCAGCAGTAGACCGGGCAAGTACCCGGAAACTTTAAGCCAGAGCCACGGTACCCACCTGGTTTTCACCAGGTCATAAACTGAGGTAAGACGGCGTTGCGGTGAACTTAAAAAATTAAATCCCCTTGTCTTCACGATAAGGGGATTTTTGTATAACTAGCTACAGAAATTGTGAGGGATTCCTCATAATTGTTAATACATAACTACAGAGATTTAACCTCTGGATCAACACATTTTAATATCTGTGTTGGGGAAAGATAAAGTAATTTAAAGCGCATCTAACTTGGGTTAGAGATAAAAGAGTTTGTTACAACTATTAAAGACTTCACAATTCCCAGCCGACGTAGTAACGCTGGACAACGGTTTAACCGTAATTCATCAACATCTACCAGCCACCCCGGTAGTGGTGGTAGATGTTTGGGTTAAGGCAGGTGCGACGCGAGAACCCCAAGAGTGGTTGGGAATGGCGCACTTTCTGGAACACATGATTTTCAAAGGCACCGAAAGGCTACCGCCTGGTGTATTTGACCATGTAATAGAAAGTCGCGGCGGGATGACAAACGCAGCGACAAGCCACGACTATGCACATTTTTTCATTACCACAGCAGCGCAGTATTTAGAAGACACTCTGCCTGCATTAGCAGAAATTCTCTTAAACGCTGCCATTCCAGAGTCAGAATTTGAGCGGGAACGGGATGTAGTTTTAGAGGAAATCCGCCAGACATACGACAATCCCGATTTTCTAGGATTCCAAGCACTAACAGAAAGCATTTACCAGCGTCACCCCTACGGACGCCCGGTTTTGGGAACGGAAGAAATACTGATGGAGCGATCGCCTGACGAGATGCGCTGCTTCCACCGTTCCCATTACCAACCCGAAAACATGACCGTGGTAATTATCGGCGGAGTTGCCAAAGAACCAGCACTAGAACTGATAAATCGGTCATTCCAACACTTCTCTTCCCCGCTTGCTTGTCCCCTAAACCTAGCCGAAGCCGAACCTCCGATAATCGACATTCGCCGCCAGGAATTCTACTTACCCAGACTAGAGCAGGCACGTCTAATGATGGCATGGACGGGGCCAGGTGTAGATCAGCTGCAAAGCGCTTGTGGTTTAGATTTGCTTGCCGTACTCTTGTCAGAAGGGCGGACTTCCCGCTTAGTAAGAAACTTGCGCGAAGAACAACAATTAGTGCAGCACATTAGTAGTGGTTTCTCGCTTCAGCAAGACTCAAGTTTGTTTACAATTAGTGCCTACTTAGAGCCAGAGAATTTAGATCGAGTCGAAGCACTCATCGGCGATGCAATCTCCGAATTGCAGAATACACCTGTTTCGGAGGCAGAAGTTGCTCGGTGTAAGCGCCTGCTGTGTAATGACTATGCCTTTTCTACAGAGACACCCAGCCAACTAGCAGGCTTATATGGTTACTACAACACCATCGCCGCTGCTGAACTAGCAGTCACCTATCCAGAGAAAATTCAGTCTTTTGAGAGTTGCCAACTCCAGCAACTAGCGCGGCAGTATCTCTCACCCTATCGATATGCAGTCACAAGCCTCAAAGCCTGTTAGCGTGAATAGAGGTGGCAATTAGCAATTAGCAATTAGCCATACTTTAATTAGCAATCCTTCAATTACCAATGGCTCAAAGTGTGACGCGATCGCTTGTTCATCCAAATATTCACCGCACCGTTTTAGATAATGGCATCGTATTAATTACAGTAGAGAATCCCGCGGCTGATATCATTGCCGGACGCATTTTTGTGCGGGCTGGAGGGTCTTGGGAAGCACGAGAAGAAGCTGGAGTATCTCACCTGTTAGCAGCAGTAATCACCAAAGGGACTGAAAAACTGTCTTCCCTGGAAATTGCTGAGCGAGTGGAGTCAGTCGGAGCCAGTTTGGGTACTGATGCGGCTGCGGATTATTTTTTACTCAGTCTCAAGACAGTTTCCGCAGACTTTCCCGATATGTTAAGTCTGGCGGGCCAAATTATGCGATCGCCTACTTTCCCTGAAGCGGAAGTGGAACTGGAACGCCGTCTCGCCTTGCAAGATATTCGTTCCCAACAGGAGCAGCCGTTTACAATTGCTTTTGACCAGTTGCGACAGGCGATGTATCAGGATCATCCCTACGCCTTATCCAGCCTGGGAACAGAAGCCACCATGTCGGGGCTAAATCGCGCCCACCTCCAGCGCTACCATCAAACTTATTTCCGCCCCGATAACATCGTAATTAGTTTAGTCGGTCGCTTAACCCCAGAAGATGCGGTAAATTTGGTTAATCAAGTGTTTGGAGATTGGCAAGCTCCTGCAACACCCTTGCCTACCCTAACTTTACCCAAGATTACCCCCCAACCCCACTGGGCAAAAACCCCGCAAGATACGCAGCAATCAATTGTAATGTTGGGACACATAGCCCCATCAGTGAAAGAAACCGACTATTCAGCCCTGAAATTGCTGAATACTTACCTGGGTAACGGTCTTTCCAGCCGATTGTTTGTAGAACTGCGGGAAAAGCGGGGATTGGCTTACGATGTGTCAGCTTTTTTTCCCACACGGTTAGAAACGTCGCAGTTTGTAGTATATATGGGTACGGCACCGGAAAACACTGCGATCGCTTATGAAGGCTTGCGAACCGAAGTGGAACGACTTTGCACCACTCAACTGAGCGACACGGAACTGCAATCTGCCAAGAACAAACTGCTCGGTCAGTACGCTCTAGGCAAACAAACAAATTCCCAAATTGCCCAGGTTTTCGGTTGGTACGAAACTTTAGGATTGGGAATAGAGTTTGACACCCAGTTTCAGGAAAAAATCACCAGTGTCACCCCAGAAATGGCGCAAACAGCGGCTTCCCAATACTTCATAGAACCTTACGTATCGCTAGTTGGCCCATCTGAAAAGATAGAAATTCAACCTTAAAAAGGAAAAAGTAAAGAGGAAAAAGTGACGATGAAAAAATTATTTCTTTTGCCTTTTGCCTTTTTACTTTTGCCATTTGCCTTTAACAATTTGCCTTCTTTTGCCCAGCCAACTCCGACAGCAATCAACCGCCCAAACTTAAAAACTGGAAGCCAAGGTGGTGCAGTGAGTGAACTCCAGGCAGTTCTCAAACTCTTGGGTTACTATACTGGCGAAGTGAATGGCGTGTATGGAGATAGTACAGCGATCGCAGTCTCCCGGTTTCAGCAAGCAGCAGGATTAAAGCCTGATGGAGTTGTTGGTGCAGAAACCTGGAGACGCTTATTTCCTACCACCCCACCGTCAGCAACAGTAGCAGCAACGACACCCGCCCCAACACCAGCACCCACATCAACCACAGGAGCCGCATCTTTTCCTGTCCCAACCACAACAACAGCCGCCGCCACTCCTACTCCAGCTGCAACTCCCCGTCCCGCAGTTAGAGTCCCCCAGCGTCAGACAACGCCTACCAGAACCACCAGAACCACCAGAACCCCCAACCGTCAGCCAACGCCCCGCCCCACTCCACAAGCACGGGTAAGCCAGGCTACCAGATCGGCGACTGATCTTCCCATTCTCAGAGTGGGAATGCAAGGCCCCGCCGTCACCACATTGCAACAGCGATTGCGAACCCTTGGCTTTTACAGAAGAGCAGCCAACGGTGTCTTTGATGCTTCCACCCAAGCAGCCGTCATAGCCGCTCAACAGAGGTTTAAGCTAACCGCCGACGGTGTTGTTGGCCCCGCCACCTGGAGCGCTCTATTGCGCTAGAGATCAGTCATTTAAAGGTTGTTAGAACCTGACAACCCCAAGGAACTACTGAGGAAGGTCAATCCTTGGGTGTAGTACATAATACCTTTCCAGATAGAGCGATTTGGTAGTTTCCAGCGGATATCTTATTGCTTACAGGACAAAAAGCTAGGTTAAATAACTTCTTAGCCGAATGCGATCGCCTACAAATTTCAGGGTGTTCTCTGTGTCCTCAGCTACATTACAAGTTCGCTCTTTTTCCCATGTGCAACTACCCTAAAACCGATACAAATCAGAAACCAGAATCGGTCAATCAGGGAAAAGCTAATTCTCATCGGTTTACCCCTCGGAATAGCAACCTTCAAAATCGAGATTCTGAGCGTCGTTTTCAAGAACGGAGTTACTTAGCTGATGAAAATAACAATGCCGTTATTAATGGGCTAATGAATCTTAGCCTCACGTCGATTATAAGTTTTCTTGTTGCCGCCCTCTTTTTTATAGCTCACAAAAATGAAGATTCTCTGCTTATAGTGCCTGCCCTCAACGATACTCCATCTCAAAGCAGTAACAAAGAGTCAAGCATCAAAAATCAAGTACAGCAAGGGCGATGGAGTACATCAGATGTTGCTCACATCTACTGAAAATACACAACTTTTAAAAATCTATTAATTCAGGAGTTTTAGTAGTAACCATGTCTAACCTACAAAATCGCAATAACGACAACCGTGAAGTTAACTCGAACCCGAACAGTCAGGTTCACACCAATAAAACAGTTCATACCAATAACACCGTAGATCCTGCCAAGGCGAACTCCTACCGGGATGGCTACGTACATGGTCGGGTTACTGAACACCACCGCCAAGATGAAGTACAAGAAGTCCGCGATAATAACAATGCGGCTCGTGGCTTATTGCTAGGAATTGGTCTTACCTCTCTGCTGGGTCTAACCCTCGGTAGTCTCTTCCTGCTCAACCAGCGAAATAATCAGGTAGAACAATACAATCCACCAGCTCAGGTTGTACCTGTACCTGTACCTACAGCTTCACCTGTGCCTTCAGTTTCACCGAACTCAACGGCACCCAGTTCTAGTTCATCTGATGCTTCTCAAGAGTCAGGCGAAACTAACACCATAATCAGAGAAAGAGTTGTTGAAAAAGCGGTTCCAGTTCCGGTTCCTCAGCGACAAGCAGCACCGCCTGCTCAAAAAGCGCCAGATGTTAACGTTAACGTTTCTCCTGCGCCTTCTAGCCAACAACCAGCTAGACCAAACAACACGACAATTATTAACGAAGCTCCTGCTCAACCACAAAGCCAAACCCGAACAGGTACTTCTGGTAATTCTACCAACCGCAGCACCACTACCACACCAGGTCGCACTTCTACCAACGGCAGCACACCGGCTAGTAGCACCACCAACGGCACCACCACTACCACACCAGGTAGTAGCACCACCAACGGTACCACTACTACGACACCGGGTAGCACCGCTGGCGGGACAACTGGCACCACTACTACGACACCAGGTAGCACCACTGGCGGGACAACTGGCACCACACCAGGCGACACTACCACTGGCGGGACAACGGACGGGACAACTGGCGGGACAACTGGCACCACGCCAGGCGGCAGTTCTACCACTGGCGGGACAACTGGCACTACATCAGGCGGCAGTTCTTCAGGTCAGTAAGCGTTAAAAGGCACTTTCTTCTAATAAGGGCGGGTTTGAAACCCGCCCTTATTCTTCAGTTTATAAACAAAAATTTTCAAATCGTTGCATCAGATAAACGAGTATGAACTTTATTAAATATCGAGCTTTTGTTCAAAATTAGGTGGTAACTTAAATATAGGCACAACGAAGTACGAAACTTCGATAACAAACTTCGGATTTGAGCCTGTGCCTCCCGCTCTCATCCCACGCAACGCCGAATCTGGTTGCTATCAATACAAATTAGCATCGCCTTCAAACTCATTGGCTTCTTTTTTTGAGGTGTTGGACGTAGAGCTAAAATTACTGCCTGAATTGGTGGAAGAGACGCAAAGTTAGAAAAGGTTCGTTGCGAATTCAGCCCACTCCAGTAAGTTAAATTAATCGTAGTTGTCATCAACTTTTCGTCAACTTTTGGTCTTTCGTTTGAGTATTCTGACCGTTCATTTCGTTGATAAACCCGCCTCTCTTGTGGCGGGTTTAATTTTTTTAGGTACTCATGCGATCGCCTAAACTCCCCGATAAATTTGGGTGCAGTAAAAAGAAAGTTCCAGTGTTGGGTGAGGTTCCAAGGGGTCAACCTACTACAACTGGCAGAAGGCTTGAATCAATTTCCACATCTCAGACAGGACGTTTCCCAAGCTGTGATCGTCTTCTAGTTCGATTAATTCCACCCAAGGGCGTGAGGCTGCATAGTCACGGCTGGCTGCGATCGGAATGACTTCATCGTAACGCCCGTGCAGGATGAGGGTGGGAATTGGGCGTTGTAGGTGTTCGTCTAGATATTGGGAAGCGTCACTGACAAACTTGTAATGTAGAGGAAGCGATCGCTTGTCTCCATAGTGATACACCTGCAAATACTTCTCCTCCTGCCAGCGCTGCACTTGTTCTTCCCCTAATCTTGGCAACCAGTGGGAGAGAAACCCAAAGGCTGGAGCTAATAAAACTAATTGTTTGACTTTTGAATATTTTTGTGATGCGTGTGCAGCCGTTAAACCGCCTAAACTGGAACCAATTAAAGTTACTGGTGTTTCATCTGTGGGAAGTTCGGCGGCAACTTGTTCGATTTGTCGTGTTATTGTCAGGTGAGAAAAGTCGCCTTGGTTGAGGTCGAGGAGTTTCAGGGAAATATTTAGAGATTGGAAGCGACGCAAGAAATATTCAGCTTTTGCAGATTTCGGACTAGAAGCAAATCCGTGTAGATAAATGTAATCGGTCATTGGGAATTGGGGATTGGGAATTGGGAAGAATCTTACCCTATACCTAGTCCCCAGTCCCCAGCCCCCAGCCCCTATTGTGCATTTCTTTTCCCAGCCCGATTTTGGTGATTTTGCCGACGCTGTTGCATTAGTTGGGCAAACTTAGTGCGTTGCTCTGGAGTCATAATTTCCCGCATCGCCATCATGCTTTCAAACTTCAACTGTCTTATCTGCTGCGCCAACTGTTCAACTTGCTGATTTTTAGCGGTAATTTGGCTAGCGGAAGCTGTAGTGCTGCTCATCAGCGAAGCCAGTTCTTGCTTAGCTTGACGCATGGCTTGTGCGCGTTGGGAAATCTGGGGTTTGTATTTAGCCTGCATTGCCTGCATCTGCTGCATTTGCTGCGGGCTTAAATTAAGTTCCTGAAGGAACGAATCCCGATTTTTACGACGCTGCGGTTGAGGACTGGTGGAATCGCCGGGGGTTTGTGCAACCGTTTGGGGTAACACCATAGGAGCGGCAAAAGCTGCGCTGCTACCCATAGATAGGATGAGAACGGCTACAAGAGAAACACGACTTAGTGACATGGAAATGAAATCCTTTGTTAGGGTTGGTTGTTAATTGTGAGTTGTCAGTTATTTTCTACTGACTAATTAATTGTTATTGTCTGCAAGCCACCAAGAGGCTTCTGCATCTTCGCTTTTGGATGTCTCTGGGCTTTCGTCTACGACGCTATCCCAGTTATTTTCCATAAATGCTTCTAGCTCGGCAGTTTTAACGGATGCTGTGGTAGGCACCAGCATCAAATATCCTGTTAGAGCCGCTAGGAGACAAGCAGCGATCGCTGGTGGTACAATCCACATCTGCCGCCGCTTGTGCGATTGTCTAGGCGAAGATACCACCGCCTGCATAATCTTGCTTTCTAAACCTGGTGCAGCCGTTGGAACATCACCCTGGTTTTGGCGTAGAAACTCTACCAAACGTTTGTCATCATTGGGAAACTGAGTCATAGTTGGACTCCTTGTTGCTGGAAAAATTGCCGCATCAACGTTCTGGCATGGAAGAGGCGAGACTTCACTGTACCTACTGGAATCGACAAGATAGTTGCTACCTCTTTTTGCGGAACGTCTTCCAAGTCGTGCAGAACCAGTACAGCGCGATGATCGAAACTTAGTTCATTGAGTCCGCGCTGCACAATATCCTGATAGTGCAGGTGCATCAAATCGGGAGCTGACTGCTCGACTGGCAGAGAATTTGTCAAGGTTTGTCTTTGGGAATGCGCTTGTGCAAACTGTCGCCGCTGGTCGGAGGCGACATTCCAGCTGATGCGATAAAGCCAGGTGGAAAATTGAGATGTTTCCCTCAACTTTGGTAATCCTTTCCAGACGCGAAGGAAGACCTCTTGCACTAAATCATCCAGGGATGAGGTGCCACAAAGTTGATAAAGAGTTGACCTGACTCGCTGCTGATGACGCAGATAAAGCTGTCGAAAGCTCTGCGTGTCGCCTTCCTTGCAACGCTTGATGAGGTTGGCGTCGGTGTCGCGCTTGTCGTTTGGTTGATCGTTGGTTAGCGCATCGATTGGTACAGATGACACCGATTGCATCTCCACTCACCGCTGTTTGATGGACGAGACTTTAGACTGGGCTGCTGGCCAAAAGGTTCAAAGATGCGATCGCTAACTTTTTTTGATGCTGGTGCAGGCGATCGCTCTTTTATGAATAATACGCCATACCGCTGCTTTCAAATTCACTCAGAGAATTTTAAGTAGCGATGCTTATTATTAACTTTATCCCTATAACTACGTAAGCACTAAAAGCTGAAGGCGGAAGAATGTGGTAAACACTTAAGTATAAATACGGCTTTTATTTGTCATCCCTAATTATTCATAGCAACTTGTCAAAAATCTCTACTTAAAATTTGCCCAACTCATTAAAGCCTTCATCGAAAATTTACTGATTTTTGATTTTATTTGCCAAAACTTTACCTGAAAAATTCGTAATTGTAAGTATATTGATTTACGTGTTTAACCAATCTCAGTAAATATGATTAAGACTTACTATAATTTATCTATAGCTACTGCTGGAACTGCTTTGCTGCTAGGAATGGGCGCAGGTTTTTTATCTAGTTTAACTCCAGATATAAATGGTTGTAATCTTAGTCCGGATAATGCCGGATGTGTGTTGAATAGACCTATCGATATACAAAGAAGTGCAGAAACAGCATCCGAAGAAACACTTAATTTTGGTGATAAGGAGAAATAATAGATTAAACATAATACTATGTCTGGATAATTGCTTCGTTGAAGGTCGATTAATAGTTAGTAATTATTGATGAGCAGCCGAGGCACTCCTTAGCAGCCATAGATATAGCACTCATAAATCATTCCTCAAGGCTAGATCCCGGACTTCTTTAAGAAGTCCGGGATCTGAAGGGCTGGCTCACAACTCAATTAGGATTCCTACGTAACATAATTTAATGGCGATTGATATTCTTTGAGTCCAACAGATAACTCAAATAGCAACACCCGCCCCTAGAAAGTTTCAGGAGCGGGTGGATAATAACACAGTAGGGGGAATTTATCGCAGAGTAACGAACTCTTCTGCTGTCGAAGGATGAATGCCAACGGTAGCATCGAAGTCTTTTTTGGTGGCTCCCATATTGACTGCGATCGCGATTCCTTGAATCACCTCAGCCGAATAGTCGCCCACCATGTGAGCGCCTAGCACGCGGTCGGTATTTTTGTCAATCACTAACTTGACCGTGACTTTCTCATCCGCGCCCGTCAAACTGTGGAACAGAGGACGGAATCGGGCGCGATAAATTTGTACGTTGTCATCGCCCAACTTTTTCCGTGCATCGGCTTCGCTCATTCCCACCGTAGCTGCTTCTGGCTGCGTAAACACTGCGGAAGCAACATTTTCGTGATTGAACACCCGGCGGTTATTACCAAATTCAGTATCGGCAAAAGCGCGACCTTCACCAATGGCGACGGGCGTTAAATTGATCCGGTTAGTGCAATCGCCCACAGCGAAAATATTCGGCTGGTTGGTGCGGCTGTACTCATCGACTTCGATTGCACAGTTGACGCTGTATCCATGCAACCTGGGTAAATCTTCGTCTTCACACTGAACAACCTTAACGCCCGCATTCTCCAAACCAAGTTTTCCTAACAAAGGTGCGCGACCGATGGCGACTAGAACTTGGTCTGCGGTGAGGGTTGTATCCGCGTCTTTGCCTTTTTCGGTGAAGGAGACTGTCAGACCTTCTGGGGTTTTCTCAATGCCTTTCCCGGTGACATTAGTGATAATGTTGATGCCGTGATGGCTCATGGCATCCTGAATGCTAACGCGAATATCGTCATCAAAGCCTTTGAGAATGCGATCGCCTCTAAGCAACAAACTGACTTTCGATCCGAGTCCGTGCATAATACAGGCGAATTCCACAGCAATATACCCAGCGCCAACAATGACGATGTGCTTCGGCTGTTCCTTGAGGAGAAATATCTCGCGGGAAGTGATGGCATATTCCATCCCTGGTAAATCCGGCTTGATAGCTTCCCCACCCACCGCAATTAAAATCTTGTCAGCGCTGTACCTTTTTCCATCAACTTCTACAGTATGAGGATCTACCAAAGTGGCGCGACTCTTAAATAACTCCACCCCAGCTTTTGAGAGAAACCCAATATGCAACTGACTCAGACGGTGGACTTCCTTATCAACAGTCGTTATCAGATGCTCCCAGTTTAAGCTTCTCTCGCCCACAGTCCAGCCATAGCCTGCGGCATCCTCAAACAAATGGGAAAATTTAGAGGCGTAAACCATTAGCTTTTTGGGAATACAGCCACGGATGACGCAGGTACCGCCGACTAAATCTCCTTCTGCGATCGCTACCTTTGCCCCATAGCTAGCCGCCCGTTTTGATGCCGCTAGACCGCCAGAACCCGCCCCAATCACAAATAAATCGTAATCAAATGTCATGATGGCAAATACTCTCTTTTCTTAACCAGTGTAAAAGACACAGGCTTTGAGGGTGTTTATCTTGAGCAAAAAGGAAGTGGGGATTGGGGATTGGGGATTGGGGATTGGGGATTGGGGATTGGGGATTGGGGATTGGGGATTGGGGATGGGGATTGGGGATTGAGGATTGGGGATTGGGAATTTTCTCTGTAGCGCTTGTAGCTTCTTCTGCCCTTCTGCCCAGTTTCCCCGTAGGCAAAGCAAATGAAAGTCTTAGCTTATACTTGTTACTTGAAAACTTTCAGGGTGTAAATTTCGTCTTTAGGCGGGGAATACTAAATTGAGGCGTACAGAAAGCTTACTTGATCTACCGATGCTCTCAAGCTAAATTTTCTGGAATCGCCTGTATTCAGATGGAAGCACACTTAAAAATTCACTGAGGCAAAATGGAAAAACAACAACGTGGTGTAACCGTTTGGTTTACGGGTTTAAGCGGTGCAGGTAAAACCACCATTAGCAAGGCAGTAGCCCAAGCTTTACAGGAACGGGGATACAAGGTTGAAGTTCTCGACGGTGACATTGTGCGCGAAAACCTAACTAAAGATTTGGGATTTAGTAAACAGGATCGGGACGAGAACATCCGCCGCATTGGTTTTGTGTCTCAACTGCTGACGCGGAACGGCGTAATAGTAATTACTTCAGCAATTTCACCGTATCGGGAAATTAGACAAGAAGTGCGATCGCGTATCGGGGATTTTGTTGAAGTGTATGTCAATGCACCGCTAGAAACTTGCGAACAGCGCGACGTTAAAGGCTTGTATAAGAAAGCTAGGGCTGGAGAGATTAAACAGTTCACTGGTATTGATGACCCTTATGAGCCGCCTCTCAACCCGGAAGTAGAATGTTGTACAAACACCGAAAGCATAGCTCAAAGCATGGAAAAAGTGATATTGAAGCTAGAAGAAATGGGTTATGTTAAACCATTAGGCATTTTTAACAACAATGGCAGATTAGTAGCAAATAGTTATGTAATCTAGTCTCGTTAAGAGTCTCCGACTGGGAATGCTACAGCAGTCCTAAATGATTCGTGAAGGCAAAAGACCCGACTCTAAGAAATCGGGTATCTGAAACAACTTTGCCGAGAAAAGCTCTAGTAGTAAGGCGATCGCTTCACTACTAGAGCTTTTCTCGCCTTTGGGGGAGGCAGAGACTGGAATGAAAGCAACGTTGCTTATTTCTTAGGTGAATTGAGGGAAGTGCGGGTTGAGGAACCACCAGCATCAGTATGGGCATTACGTGGAGTCGGAACATCACTTTGCAACTGTTGCCGACCGTTGCGGATTACCTTTAACATATCGTTAAGCTGCTGCTCGATATTTACCAGAACTCGATCGGCGTAATCGTCTGCTCCGTTTTGAATGTCTTCAGCTTCTTGCATAGCAAGCGATCGCATCTCTTGTAGTTCCTGTTGTGCTTGTAGGCGCATTCGCTCAATCTCAGAGATTGTTTGCTCGCTCATCGCTTCGCACTCCTGCTGCACAGCTTGCCGGATTTGTTGAGCTTCCCGTTCGGCTTGTCGGATAATGCCCATTTCATCCAAAATCTGATCGGCGCGTCGTTCAGCCGCCTCAATGATCTGCTGTGCATACTCCTCGGCTTGCAGGAGAATTTCTTCTTTCTGGCGGACAATTTCTTCCGCTTCCTGAAAAGCCGATGGCAAATTAATCCGCACTAGATCCAATTGATCCAGCAACGGTTCCTCATCAATCAAGCGGATACCAGTTAAAGGGATGCGCCTACTATCGAGAATCATTTCCTCAATTCGGTCGAGTTCCCCCTGAATATCTACACCGGATGATCCACTATCGGGTAATTCATTTTCCGGGAAGCGTCCACTACTGTCGGGGTCGAGTCGGGAAGAGTCTTGGCGTAACATCGGTAGATATCTAAGGCGACGTGCTGGGGAACAAGATGATCAACAGAGCCGCCAAATCTGGCAATCTCTTTCACTACGCTACTACTTAAGAAACTGTACTCGTTAGAAGTAGCCAGAAAAACCGTCTCAATCTGATCGAAAAGCGTTTTATTAGTGTGAGCCATCTGTAGCTCATGTTCAAAGTCAGAAAGCACCCGCAAACCGCGCAGCAGCACACCTGCCCCCCGTATTCTGGCATAATTAACCGTCAAACCATCAAAGCTGTCTACTTCTAGATTTTGCAAGCCTTGGGTAGATATGCGTATCTGCTCTATCCGCTCCTCCACTGTAAACAGTGGCGTTTTGTTAGGATTACGCAGCACGGCGACGATCACCTGCTCAAAAAGGCGACAGCCGCGCTTAATGATGTCCAAGTGACCGAGGGTAATCGGATCGAAGCTGCCTGGATAAATTGCAATCACGGGGGATAAGTCTCAGCTAGCTTAAGGCAATTTTACTGGTTCCTTAGCCCAAAAATTGCGAATTTTTAAATGTTATTGGCGATTGTCACCAGCGCGATCGCTCATCGCTCCCCTGAAAGAGCGTATCCAGCACTCTTTGGGGAATAGCTATACTAGCGGACGCACTATACACCAAGATAATCGATGGATGCGATCGCCCCAATCCTAATCACTTTATCATTGCCAGGTTTCATACTCCTGACGAAATTGCGTGGTTCAGACATGGGGAAAGATGGGTAACGCTCGCGTCGCTCTACCCATCCTACAAATAATTAGCTCTATCTACTTAGTATTGTGCCAATTAAATGCACAATAAGCTTCTCAGAATTTATTGGGTTTCGCTCAGGCTTCAACCAACCTACAATTGTTATAAACAAAAACCGTATTAAAGTTGATAAGTGCCTCTAATACCAAAATTAACAACCAAAGAAAAGGCTCTATTTTTTCAACAATTCGCAAGTTTGCTGAATGCCATGTCGATACAGCAAAGCTTAAACTTGGCGGTAAAAGGTCAAAATTCTGCTTTTGGAAGCTATTTGCAGAAAGTAGGAGTAGCTGTGGGAACAGGTCAAAGTTTGGCGGGGGCGCTTGCTCTTGATTCTCGATATTTTGACAGTTGGACAATCAGCTTGATAGGCTATTCAGAATATAGTGGATCGCTAACAGAAACTTTTGAAAAACTAGCGATCGCACACTTTACCAAAGCCAAACGAGAACGCCTCTATCGTTCGGTACTCCAAAGCGCGATCGCGCTGATTTGGAGTCTGTTGGTACTCGCAGCTGCAATTTTCAAGCGTAACCCCCAAAATCTCACCCATCCTGGTTTCTGGCTGTGCAGTATTGGGTTAGCATTGCTTTTAGTTGGTGTAAGTTTGTTGAGTTCTCGCTTTCCAGGTAGAGGCTTACAGCGGTTGGCGGCGAAACTTCCCGTTTTGGGGAAAATAATCCAAACGCGATCGCTACTTTATTTTACCGAGTTGGCGTTGCCCTTAAGTTGTGGTATTCCTATCCTCACCGCCTTAGAATTATTGCGATCGCATATCCCCGATCCTCAGATATCAACCCACGTCGCGAAAGCTTCTCGACAAATTCGCGCCGGAAGAACCCTCAGCGAAAGTCTACAAAGCAAATTACCGCCAGTTGCAATTCAGTATATTCGCACTGGCGAAGAAACAGGAAATCTTGACAAGGCGTTGCGAAAAATGGGGGAATATTACGAAAGCGAGTTAGATCGAAGCTTGCAACAGTTACAGGGAATCTTGCGCCCTGCGAGTATTATAAGCTTAGGATGTTTGGTGGCGTTAGTAGGAATTAGAGCGATTAACTCACTAATAAACTCGCTACCAACTTAAGCTGGGAGGAAGAAGTTAATCGAATATTTTTTCCTTCTAGACGAGTAATATTCTCCTATATAGCAATCCTATTTAAGTTGTGAATGAGTATTCGCCCTGGCGTAGGGACACGGCACTGCCGTGTCCCTACAGGGTTTCACGCATCATTTAGGATTACTATAGAACCATCAAAATCTATCCAAAAGAATAAAATATAATTTTAATTAATAAAAGTTGCACATCGCGTAAAATATTATCAAAAAGCTATCGGAATAAAAGATGAAAGCAGTGTTGATGACAGAAGCCGGCGAAGCTGAAGTTTTACAACTTCAAGAGGTATCAGATCCCACCATAGAAAAAGATACAGAAATCTTGGTGCGTCTCCATGCGGCGGGAATTAACCCAATTGATACAAAATTGCGGGGACGCGGCGCTTTTTATCCCGATCAAATGCCAGCTATTTTAGGTTGTGATGGTGCTGGCGTGGTGGAAGCTGTGGGTGATGCAGTGCAGCGATTTCAAGTAGGGGATGAGGTGTATTTCTGCTGTGGTGGATTGGGTGCTAAACTGGGGAATTATGCACAAAAAGCTGTGGTAGATGAGCATTTTGTTGCTAAGAAACCTGCATCTTTGAACTTTGCTGAAGCTGCTGCTGCACCTCTAGTTTTAATTACCGCCTGGGAAGCGTTGTATGAACGAGGACGCTTGGAACCTAGAGAAAAGACATTAATTCATGCTGGTGCTGGTGGTGTTGGTCATGTAGCAATTCAACTAGCTAAATTGAAAGGTGCGGATGTTTGTACTACTGTCAGTTCTGAAAAAAAGGCTGAGTTTGTCCGCGAGTTGGGTGCGGATCAGGTAATTTTTTATAAAGAAACAGACTTCGTGCAAGCTACTCTAGATTGGACTGGAGGAGAGGGCGTAGATTTAGCTTTTGATACGATAGGCGGGGAAACATTTTATAAAACTTTTCCCGCAGTGCGGGTTTACGGGGATGTGGTGACGATTTTGGAGCCTGACCCAGCTTATATTAATTGGAAGACAGCGCGATCGCGCAATCTCAGAATCAGCTTTGAACTGATGCTAACTCCGATGTTGCAGGGACTTGTGGAAGCGCAACAGCATCACGCAGAAATTTTAGAACAATGTGCAACCTGGATTGATGAAGGTTCGCTGAAAATTCACCTTAGTAAAACCTTCCCTTTAGCAGAAGCAGCAGCAGCTCACCAAATGTTAGAAGCTGGGTCAGTTACAGGGAAAATTGCCTTGCTAATTGATTAGCAATAATTCGACTATAAACTATACTTTTGCGGGTTGCTTCATCACCTCCAAAAGTGCAGTTAAAGCGTCGTCTTCCGAGGAATTAACTTGTCCATCAAGCCAAGCAATGCTGACAGCTTTGGGAAGTGCGATCGCTGCTAAGTCTGGGTCAATTCCTGCCATCAGGCGGTCAAGCGACTGGGGAACTTTCAGCGCCGACCTGATACCTAGTAGCATTTGCTCATCTAAACCCAGCCCTTGCAGCTGATGAGATCGGATTTCCCAACCAACTCTCACCTCCGGTTCGGCAACTTGAATTAAATAGGCAAACAATCGCTGTAGCTTACTTTGTTGCTGAGGTGTCAACTGAGGCTGTACATACTCGACTGGGACATCATTTCCTTCTTGGTTGAGATTGTGGACAATTTGCTGCCAGTCTTGAGAGCCGCACCCTTCGGGTTTGCCTACTGTCAAACAAATAGAAATTTTTTGGTCAGAGTCCGCCTCCAGGTGAGTCACCTGTGCCTGTACACCAAGAAATCCCAGCCATTGGGCTATCGTCGAAATCAGTGTGGAACGAGTTGCCAAAGAGTTAGCCAGTGACCGAATTTGAGTGCGAACCATTGGGCGCACGATTTGCGAAAGCATAAGGCAGCGTTACTAAATTTGCTCGATTTTATATCTTTCAGGACTTACGCACTTGCCGTGAACTAAAGTTCCGGCTTAAAGCCCAAACCCATTGAAATGGGTTGGTTTGAGGTTTTTTAGTCAGTTTCAACTGACTTGGGCTTTCAGCCAGGAAATTGATTTCCTTCCAGTGCGTAACTCCTATCTTTATTAACCCTTGGGCGGGCAATCTATACTGTTTCCAACACAACTTTTGCAGGATTAATTGTGAGTATTTGACCTCTCCCCAACCCACCAGGTGCTAGGAGAGGGGCTTTTTTCTCCCCTTCCCGGTATAAAACATTTATTCGGCTTCCCTCTCCTGGGTTAGACAGAGGTGGGAAGGGGTTGGGGCTTAGGTTTTTTATTCGTCAACCTACAGACGAAGTAATTCAGCCTGTGGGTATATTGTCCATTGGAACTGGCGGAATCGATATTGATTTGTAAAACCAGAAACTATGCCGCAATATTTTGGAAAACTTCCCACAACAGGGGCATCTTGGTCAACTATAGGGGCAGTACAAGGAATACAACGTCACCAGCAGGGTGTAGATTTTGATTGCGGTGGTTCGCGTCTTGCCATCAGCATACTAGCAGCAAATTTAATTCGGGTGCGCTTGGCACCAAAGGGCGAATTTATGCCGCGTCGGTCTTGGGCGGTGACACCCGATGATGCAGAATGGTCAGTTGTACCGTTTGAAGTACAAGAAACTGATGCAGCGGTAGAAATTTTAACAGAACAGCTTCGCGTGCGCGTTCAACGTAACGAGTGTCGTGTAGAGTGTTTTGATAAAGCAGGTCAAGCGATCGCGCACGACATTGGTATGGGAATGGCTTGGCGTACAGGCGCGATCGCAACTTGGAAGCGCATCGAAGCTGACGAACATTTCTATGGCTTTGGCGAACGCACCCGACTACTCGACAAACTAAGCGAAGTTAAGACGAACTGGACACTTGATGCTCTAGATTATGACTCGCTCACGGATGAGATGTACACTTGCATCCCATTTTTTATCGCCCTGCGCCCAAATGTTAATTATGGCATCTTCTTCAACACCACATTCTGGAGTCAATTTGACATTGGTGCAGAAGAACCAGGAGTCTTGCGGATGGAAACGCGAGGCGATGAGTTGGATTATTACATCGTTTATGGTTCCGAACCCGCGCAAATTCTTCGTACCTACACCCAGTTAACAGGTAGAATGCCGTTACCGCCGAAGTGGGCTATTGGTTATCACCAATGTCGCTGGAGTTACGAGTCAGAAGATGTGGTGCGGGAACTTGCAGCCGAATTTCGGAAACGTCGCATTCCCTGCGATGTAATTCATCTAGATATTGACTACATGAACGGCTACCGGGTTTTTACCTGGAGTCCGAAGCGCTTCTCGGAACCCGCAAAATTGGTAAGCGAACTGGCGCAGGATGGCTTCAAGACGGTAACTATTATAGATCCGGGAGTGAAGTACGAGCCAGAAGGCGATTATCACGTTTTCGACGCGGGTGTTGCAAAAGACTACTTTGTGCGAAAGACAGATGGTGAGTTATTTCACGGCTACGTTTGGCCGGATAAAGCTGTTTTTCCCGACTTTTTGCGTCCGGAAGTGCGAGAGTGGTGGGGCGATTTGCACCGCAGCTTAACTGAGGCGGGTGTTGCTGGTATCTGGAATGATATGAACGAACCAGCGATCGCAGATCGTCCTTTTGGAGATCCTGGGGAAAAAATCTGGTTTCCCCCCGATGCGCCGCAAGGTTCCGAAGCAGAACGCACTACCCACACCGAAACTCATAACCTATACGGACAGTCAATGGCGCAAGCTGCTTATGAAGGGATGAAAAAATTGCGTCCTAATCAGCGCTCGTTTATCTTAACCCGATCCGGTTTTGCCGGGGTTCAGCGCTACTCTTCCGTATGGATGGGCGATAATCAATCGTTGTGGGAATACCTGGAAAACTCGCTGCCGATGCTCTGTAATATGGGACTATCGGGTGTGGCTTTTGTCGGGTGCGATGTTGGCGGTTTTGCCGGAAATGCCACTGCTGAGTTATTTGCGCGGTGGATGCAAGTGGGGATGCTGTACCCCTTGATGCGCGGACACTCGGCGATGACGACAGCGCAGCACGAACCTTGGGTATTTGGCGATCGCACAGAAAATATCTGCCGCGAATACATTAATCTCCGCTACCAGCTGCTACCTTATTTCTACACTCTTTTCTGGGAAGCCGCGACCACAGGCGCACCGATTTTGCGCCCTTTGCTGTATCATTTCCCCAACGATACTCACACTTATAAACTTTACGATCAGGTATTGCTCGGTTCGTCGCTGATGGCTGCACCCGTTTATCGTCCGGGAATTGAATACCGCGCTGTGTATCTTCCCGAAGGCACTTGGTACGACTGGTGGACTGGAGAGCGTTACGAAGGATCGACGCATATTTTAGCACACGCACCGTTAGAAAAAATGCCGCTTTACGTGCGTGCTGGTGCGATCATCCCAATGCAGCCTGTGATGCAGTATGTTGATGAGCATCCATTAGAGGAACTTACTCTGTGCATCTTCCCCGGAAATGGGGAATTTACGCTTTACGAAGATGATGGGCATACTTTTGAATATCAAAATGGTGCTTGGGCGACTACAACCTACCGTGTTAGTTCTCAGGGGCTGGAAACAATTGTAGATATCGAAGCGCGTCAAGGGCAATGGACACCAACTCGCGAAACCATTGTAAAAGTTGTTGGTGTGGGCGAACAGCGTTTCGTTGACGATGGCACTTCCCGCCAGCTGAGGTTTTAAGTTTAAACGCTTGCGATCGCGCGATCGCGCCGCAACGCAGAGGTGCGTTGAAGTAGGCGATCGCGTTTATCTCTATCTTTTGTCACTTTTGAATATGTCCACAGACTGATGAAAAATATTAATTAAATCTTAATTGTTTTTATTTTTATTAAAAATATATCCTTCTGGTTGTATTTTTAGCAAAGAAACATTTCTAACGGGTGTAAAAAAACATACAAATCGGAGCTTAATATAGAGCAAACTTTACACAATCTTTAAATTAGATTTGCTTTTCAAAGGTCTAAATACGGCTATTTATGGCGAATACGCCCTTTATATGCAGGTAATCCGCCTGGGGATCAAAGGATATAGATTATATTTCTTAGGACTGAATTAATTAAAAATCCTTAAATTTGCTGGCTAATTAGGAATGATGGGGACATAATAGAAAAGAAAGCTCAATCTTTTTTATGTAAGCCTTCAGGAGTAAACAGCAAGAAAAAGTCATTATGCGTTGAGGCGTAGGGCATACGCTAATACAATTAATTTACTATTTTTACTTCTGAATCTTTACAATTTTTAAAATATTGAGTTTAGCTAAATTAACAATTTAGCTAATTTTTATCTAGCGGCATTGCTGCTAAATTTGACAAATTTTTTCTTTAAGAAACTGACTCAAATGAAGACTTTAAAAATGGAAATAGTCCAAGCAATTAGATGCCCAAACTGTGGCAGTCCGGCAGAACGTCACTATATTAATAGTAGTAACCTGACTCGGACACAATGCCACAGTTGCGACTACTTGATGGTGACTTGCTCTCTCACAGGCAAAGTGATAGAAGCTTATGCGCCTGGACTATACGCCCATAAATAAAAAGTAAAAAAAGGCAAAAGAATTCTTTTGCCTTTTTAGATTCGTGATCAGAGTTTACTTTTTACTGGCACGAAGTTGTCCGCAAGCTGCATCTGCTTCCAAACCACGCGAGTAGCGGATGCTAACAGCAATATGTTGCTTTTTCAAAGCAGAAACAAAAGATTGAATCCGGATAGAACTAGGACGCTGATAATCGGCTTCTTGAATAGGATTGTAGGGAATTAAATTAACGTGACACTGGAAACCCCGCAACTGTTTGCCTAATTGTTCGGCGTGTTCTGGGAGGTCGTTTACACCCGCTAGCAAGATATATTCAAAAGAGATGCGACGACGAGTTATCTCTACGTACTCGCGACATTCTGCTAATAACTCGTCTAGAGGATAGCGATGTGCGGTAGGGATGAGTTTTTCGCGTAGCGCCTGATTTGGGGCGTGCAGACTGACGGCGAGAGTGACTTGCAGTTGATGTTTAGCGAGTTGGTGAATGCGATCGCGTACTCCCACAGTGGAAACTGTCATCCACCGCTGTCCAATTCCCACATCTTTGTTCAAAGATTCAATTGCACCGAGTACATTATCTGTATTCAGCAACGGTTCGCCCATCCCCATAAATACAATGTGGCTAACTCGTCGCCCGAAGTCTTCTTGAACCGTCAACACCTGATCGATGATTTCATGCTTGGCGAGGTTGCGGATGAAACCTCCCTTACCAGTGGCGCAGAAGTCGCACGCCATCGGACAACCTACCTGAGACGATACGCAGACAGTCAAGCGTTTTTCGCTGGGAATACCAACAGTTTCGATAATTTGACCGTCAGCAAGTCGCAGCAGATATTTTACTGTTTTGTCTGGGGCGACCGAGCGGTAATGTAGAGTTGAGCGTCCGATGGGGAAATCGGCTACTTGGTCGCGCCACTGTTTAGAAAATACAGTAATGTCAGAAAGCGATCGCGCCCCTTTTTGATAAATCCACTGATATAGTTGCTGTCCCCGATAAGCGGGTTGTCCCTGTTCCTGAACCCACTGGGTTAATTCTGACAGGGTTAATCCCAACAGGGGACGAGTTAAGGTTTTGGTAGACGAATCGGTAGTAATCATAGGAGTAACTTGAGACATAGCAGCAAATCTTTCTAGGATCTCTATGCTATAGCTTCTGGCTTAAAAGTGGAGTAGGGTATAGCTGTTGACATAGCAAGACTCGAAGCAAGCATCCGATACACTATTGAAGTGCGATGCTCACACGAAAGCAAAGCACATTAACGGGTCGATCCCCAAGATACGATCAACCAAAGCCCATGCTTCTTGATATTTCCACTTTGCCTCTAGCTTTTCAATTTGCCTCCCCAGGCCCGACTCTAGTTGAACTGGGGCCTTTAACCATCCGTTGGTACGGCCTTTTAATTGCCTCAGCGGTATTAATTGGGGTCAGCCTTTCTCAGTATCTGGCGAAGCGCCGTCAAGTCAACCCAGACATAATCAGCGACTTGGCACTCTGGCTAATCGTTT
This sequence comes from Trichocoleus sp. FACHB-90, assembly GCF_014695505.1. Lineage (NCBI taxonomy): Bacteria > Bacillati > Cyanobacteriota > Cyanophyceae > Leptolyngbyales > Trichocoleusaceae > Trichocoleus > Trichocoleus sp. FACHB-90. The sequence goes on along the minus strand of NZ_JACJOK010000091.1, from coordinate 34,852 downwards.
CGGCGATTCCCAGCGCCCGACTCTACTATGTTTTGTTTCAGTGGTCAGAGTACGCCCAAAGGCCAGGTGATATTATTGCGATCTGGAAAGGTGGCATTGCCATTCACGGAGCAATAATCGGCGGTAGCTTGGCAGCTTTGATTTTTGCCCGACTTCAAAAAATTCCCTTCTGGCAATTAGCCGACTTGGTAGCGCCCTCTTTGATTCTCGGTCAAGCAATCGGACGTTGGGGCAATTTCTTCAATTCTGAAGCCTTCGGTCGTCCGACAAATCTTCCCTGGAAACTCTTTATTCCTTACCCTAATCGTCCGGCTGGGTACAAAAATTTTGAGTATTTCCATCCTACCTTTCTCTATGAATCCCTTTGGGATTTAATGGTGTTTGGATTACTGATAACTTTGTTTTTTCGAGATTTGAAAAGACCGCACCTGAAATTGGGTACTCTGGCTTTAGTTTACATGGTGGCTTACAGTGCAGGCCGCGTCTGGATTGAAGGATTACGTACCGATAGTCTGATGCTGGGGCCACTGCGGATTGCTCAGGTAATAAGTTTGAGTGGAATGACTCTAGGATTAGCTGGTTTAGCTTGGCTTTATCTATTCCGTCGCTCTCTGCCAGATGTCGTATCATCCCACAATAATCAGAATGCTGATGAAATGAGTCATTAGCCATTAGTTAATGAGAATAACCAGGATATAGTAATCCTTGCAGAATTGATGAACTTCTCTGTTCCCTCTTTCCTCTGCATTTAATTGATTTCAAAAAGTTCACAAATCTGAAGGACACAAGGCGAAATACCCGACTTCTTCAAGAAGTCGGGTATCTGAAAGACTTGGAACTCACAACATTAGCAATTGTTCAAAAGACAAAGGAAATTTTGCAAAAAAAAAGCCCTAGAGATTAACTCTAGAGCCAAACCAGGGTGCATCTACCATTACTTGATTACTAGGAAAATCGGAAAAATCCGGAACATTGCCGCAAATAACTCAATTTTTTTTGTTTTACAGCATCTCAGATAATAGATACCGCAGGAGCGGGTCATCAAAACCAACAAATTTCTCTTTCTCTTTCTCTTTCCCCAATCCCCAATCCCCAATCCCCATTTCCGAGATTTTACAGTGTCTAATGCAACTGAATCTATGTGTGAAAAATCATTGCCTCCCTTGGCACCAGCAGTTTACATCGTCGGTGCAGGGCCGGGAGATCCCGATTTATTGACTGTCAAGGCGCAAAAATTACTGGCTGTTGCAGATGTAATTTTATTTGCTGATTCCCTAGTTCCAGTGCAGATTTTGCAGAGTGTGCGTGCGGACGCGGAGATTATCCGCACTGGCAATAAAACTCTCGAAGAAATTTTACCAGTGATGATCGAAAGAGTGCGATCGCATAAATCTGTAGTCCGCCTCCACTCTGGCGATCCTAGTCTCTACGGTGCCGTACACGAGCAAATGCAAGCCTTAAATGAGGCAGATATTCCTTTTGAAGTCGTCCCCGGCATCAGCGCCTTCCAAGCTGCTGCTGCTAAACTCAAAGTTGAGCTAACTGTACCAGAACTGGTACAAACTATTATCCTGACTCGCATCAGTGGTAGCGCCTCCGCCGTACCAGAACGAGAAGAGTTAGCATCTCTGGCAGCCCATCAAGCTTCTTTATGTCTTTACCTGGCGGCGCGTCACGTCGAAGATGCACAAGCGAAACTGATGCAACACTACCCCGCCGAGACACCAGTAGCGATTTGCTTTCGCTTAGGGTGGCATGATGAAAAAATTTGGGTAGTCCCCCTGCACCAAATGGCAGCCGTAACTAGGCAGGAAAATTTAATCCGTACCACACTTTATGTAATTAGTCCAGCTTTGGGGAATGTGGCAGGGCAAGAACCTCTGGCGACGGACAAACGCCGTTCGCGTCTTTACCATCCCGAACACAGCCACCTATTTCGCCAGTCGCCCACATCGCCTTAACCTGGCTTTGCCAACAAAGTTTGCTTTTGCTGCCTTAAATTATATAAAGCCTTTGCGTTGGCAGGCTTCGCTTGTGTAGCGCCACCATGCGACATAAGCGCACTTTTGTAAGAATATGTTGGAGAAAAACCGCTAATGCAATTCACACGCAGACAATTTATCGCTGTAACCACGCTGGCCGCAGGATTTGCCCTAGCAGTTCACCCGATTTCTGCCCAAGTTATCACCACAGATGCTAAAGGTTTGGTGGCGGGTGAGGTGAAGATTCCGGTAGGAGATGGGGAAATTCCAGCATATAGGGCAATGCCTGCGACTGGCAGCAATTTCCCGGTAGTGTTGGTAGTGCAGGAAATCTTCGGCGTACACGAACATCTACAGGATATATGCCGCCGCTTTGCCACAATGGGTTATTTAGCGATCGCGCCTGAACTTTATGCCCGTCAAGGCGATGTCTCTAAACTCACCGAGGTTCAGGAAATTATCAGCAAAGTTGTCTCGAAAGTTCCAGATGCTCAAGTCATGTCCGATCTGGATGCAACTGTCGCTTGGGCAGCTAAATCAAGTAAGGGGAATGCAGATAAACTCGGAATCACAGGCTTTTGCTGGGGTGGGCGCGTCGTTTGGCTGTATGCTGCCCACAACCCGAACCTAAAAGCTGGAGTTGCTTGGTACGGACGCTTAGTTAGCGAGTCTACTCCCCTTACTCCCCAACACCCCATTGACATTGCAGATGAGTTGAAAGCGCCAGTTCTGGGACTCTACGGCGGCAGTGACAACGGAATTCCTAATGAGACGGTAGAAAAAATGCGTCAAGCTCTCAAAGCCGCAGAGAGTCCTTCAGAAATCGTACTTTACCCAGACACCCCGCACGGTTTCTTTGCCGACTACCGCCCCAGCTACCGGAAAGAGGAAGCTGAGGATGGTTGGAAACGCCTACAGGCATGGTTTAAGCAGCATGGTGTCGCTTGAGAAGCTTAAGTTAAAAACCTGTGTAGGTTGAATGGCACTTAACTTTGAGCCGTCAAATAAAGCCGTGAAATTTATTTCACGGCTCAAAGTTAAAACCTGTTAAAACAGGTTGAAATTTATATATTGTAGGCATTTCAGTCCCTTTTAACGAGCCGTGAAATAAAGCCATGAAATAAATTTCACGGCTCAAAGCTAAAACCTGTTAAAACAGGTTGAAATTTATATATAGTAGGCATTTCAGTCCGTTAAAACGGACTTAAGCTTTTAGCCGGAACTTTAGTTCACGGGTTTAATTAGTGCGATTCCGCGTAGGGAATGGTTGAGACACCTTAGAGGATGTTTGGAAATACGGAGAGAGTGAGAAAAAGCTTAGGCAAGTCTACGTAGCATCAGACGAATCAACGCGATATAAATGAAGGCTTCGGAAGAAGCAGGCAATCGCTCATAATCGACATTCAGGCGGCGGCACCAATGCAGCCAACCATAAGTACGCTCTACAGTCCACCGCTTAGGCAATAGGACAAAGCCTTGAGCACCTTCAGGACGTAAAACGACTTCTAAAATCCAACGAAACGTATCCATCACCCAGCGCAAAAAGTCCTCACCGGAAAAGCCCCCATCTACCCAAATGCGAACGAGTCGTGGGAGGCGTTGACGTTCAGTCATGAACCTGGTGGAACAACTGCTTTGCCCCTTCACGTTCAGGAACATTGCCTGCCACGACTCGCACTGCAATCAGTAATCCCAGAGTATCGACCAAGGTAAAGCGTTTTCTGCCTTTGATTTTTTTGCCAGCATCGTACCCAACCGTCTCATGTACCATGACGGCAGTCGGTACGGTTTGAGAATCTAGACTTGCCGCACTTGGACTTGCAAGGTGGTCTTCAGTGACTCTCACCCATTGCACCAGATGGTCATGGATTCGCTTCCAACTGCCATCCTTGCGCCATTTGCGGATATTTGTAGTACACCGTTGAGTACGGTGGATACTCTTTGGGCAACAGCCTCCAAGCGCAACCACTGACCAGCACATACAAAATGGCTTGGAGAACACGCATCAAGCTAACACTGCGGGGTCTACCCGTTGTGTAAGTTGAATTGAGAAGGAATTCAAATAATTGGTACTGTTCAAGGCTGAGTTCTGTAGCGTAGGCTGGATTCATAGCTTCCTGGAAGGCTGTTGAAACTTTGCATATGATTCAGCCTATGACTCCAGGAAGTTTTCTTACAGTACTGGTGTTTATTACTACTTTTCAAACATCCTCTTAGCCAACACGACATGAGAATTTGTTGGTCGTTGCACAAGTAAGCGCGAACTGACAAGTCAGCGCCATCCTCAACAGATCAATTTTTTCGCCCCTCTATAGTTGCTGCGATAACCTGGAGATCAGGTGTCATGTACTTAATCAATATGCGTCAGATACAATGCCCAAAGTGTCTGGGTAGCTTAGAACAAGTCGTTTATGCAGCAGTTGAAGTAGACCGCTGCATTACCTGCAAAGGAATTTGGTTTGACTCCCTTGAGGTAGAGAAACTAAAAGCCATTAAAGGTTCTGAAAGTTTAGACATTGGCGATCCTCAAACAGGTAGCGAGTTAAACTCATCTACTAGAGAGGTTAATTGCCCTATATGTAATGAGAAAATGCTCCGCATGGTTGATATCGATCGGCACCGTATATGGTATGAGAAATGTCGAATATGCAACGGTGTTTGGTTAGATGCCGGAGAATTTAAAAATTTCAAGGATAACTTCAAGTCACAAGGACTTGTGGGAAAGTTTAACAAAGTTTTGAGAGGAAATAGAGGCTAAACAATTTTGAATTACTCGGTCAGGTAAAATAATTTTTACCTATCGTGGCGCTTAAGTTTATCAATATTGATAAACTTAGCATTGTAGTAGCGATCGCACAGGTAGACCCTTGCTAGACGAACAAGCTAAAAAAACAATTCTGCGTAAGATTCCCCACGGAATCTACATCTGCGGTGTCAAAGATGGCGAAGAAGTTAACGGCTTCACAGCCAGCTGGGTGATGCAGGCATCGTTTAATCCTCCGCTTGTCGTAAATTGCGTCAAGCAGGATTCTAAATCCCACGCCATGATTAAAGCTAGTGGTGTGTTTGCTCTCAGTTTTCTAGAGGCGGGACAACAAGAAATCGCTCAGAAATTCTTCAAACCACAGCGTCGCGTTGGTAATAAGTTTGAAGATGTGGAATTCTATCTGGGAGAAGAAACTGGTTGTCCCATCATCACTGACTCTCTCGGCTATGTAGAATGTAAGGTTGTCGGTGCGGTGGAACAGGGCGATCACACTGTGTATGTCGGAGAAGTAATTGCTGCTAGTGTCCACCGGGAAGGTGATGCGCTTTTACTCGAAAGTACGCCTTGGCAATACGGCGGATAAAGAAGAGAAAAAAGGCTAATTGCTAATGGGGATTGGGGACTAGGAACTGGGGGTTGGGAACTGGGGATTGGGAACAATACTACCTCAATACCTAGTAACCAATAACACCATTAGCAATTGGCAATTAGCAATTAGCAATAAACAAGATTATGCCTCTAATCAAAGTTCAAAGTTCTGTTGATTCGCCGGATAAAGCTACAGTTGATGGGTTACTAAAAAGTCTATCGGCAAATTTGGCAAAGCATTTAGGTAAACCAGAATCGTATGTGATGACAGCTTTTGAGCCAAATATAGCCATGACTTTTGGTGGCAGTGTTGAGCCTGCGTGTTAAATCGAAATTAAAAGTGTTGGCAACATGAGTTCATCGCAAACTAAGGCAATGAGTGAGGACTTTTGCCAGCAAATTAATGAGAAGCTACAGGTGTCGAAAAACAGAATATATATTGAGTTCGCTGATGCCAAAGGTTCGATGTGGGGATGGAATAGCTCAACTTTTGGTTAAGCGATCGCTTAGATTTTAGTGAGGTGCGATCGCAACTTTCACTTAAACAAATATTGATTCCTCCCACCGCTTTGGTTTTATGTCGCCAGAGCGATGTCGTACTGACTACAACTCTTAAGAAAGCGATCGCATTCCTCTCGGCACCTTCCACCCGCAATAAAGCGTCATACTTAAAGAAGAACTCTGCAATATTTCTTTGCATTAAATTTAAGTTGGTCGGGTCAGAAGGGGGAGGGGATCGCGGTGCTTAACGAAGCTTCAAAAGACACAGAAGACGATAAATCGGAAGACACCTGGGAAGGTGAACTAGAAGAATCAGTAGTAAAGAGGCGGAAACCTAGAGGCGGGGGAAACATTCTTGCGGGATGGCGCGGCGTGGCGATTGGCTTAGGGCTGGGTGTAGCCCTAACAGCAGGAGTTGGGGCTATACGTTCTCGCCCACCATCTACACCCCAGGCTTCCACAAAGCAGCCAGCACCGCCTAGCCAAACTGTCACCATCGCCCCAGCCAAAACTACCAACATTGCCCGCAGGCTGGAAACTACTGGCACAGTTGCAGCCCGCGAACTCATACCAGTTTTACCCCAGTCCACAGGGTTACAAGTTCAGAGAGTCCTGCTAGAAGAAGGGCAACTGGTGGAAGCCGGACAAGTGATGGCAGTTTTGGATAATTCCGTGCTGCAAGCGCAACTTGACCAAGGGAAAGCGGATGTAGAATCTAATCGAGCCGTGGTGCAGCAAAGACAAGCTGCCTTAGGGCAAGCCCGCGCTACCCTGGCAGAAGCCCAAACCAATCTCCAGCGCTATCAGCAACTTGCCCAAGCAGGCGCGATCGCTCGTCAAGAACTAGAAACTCGTGCCACAGCAGCTGCAACCGCTAGAGAGGCTGTTCGTCTACAACAAGCGAATATTAGCAGCGCCCAAGCTGATGTTAGAAGTTCTGAGGCGAGGGTGCAACAATTGCAAACTCAACTAGGGCAAACAATTGTTCGGGCCCCCGCCAGCGGGATTGTCGCCGAGAAAATTGCCCGAATTGGGGATGTAGCCAATCCATCGCAAAAGCTGTTTTCGATTATTCGCAATGGACAGCTAGAACTTCAGGCAAAGGTTCCGGCAATTCAGCTATCGCAAGTAGAAATTGGTGCGCCAGTGCTTGTCACTTCCGATACCGATAACCGCGTCCGCTTGCAGGGACAAGTTCGAGAAATTGCGCCTCTGGTTAACGAACAAAGCCGCCAAGCAACGGTAAGAATAGACTTGCCGCCAACTTCGCTGCTACGACCCGGAATGTTTGCCCGTGCAGCAATTACTACCACAACTACCAGTGGGGTCACGGTTCCTGCCAAAGCGGTGCTACCGCAACCGGATGGGAGTGCAGTTGTATTCCTGCTAACGGGTGAAGACATTGTTCAAGCGAAAAAGGTAGAAGTAGGGGAAGTTGAGAGTGGTGGCAGTGTGGAAATTCAAAGCGGTCTCAAACCGGGCGATCGCGTAGTTGTCGCAGGTGCTGGATATCTCAAAGATGGCGATAGAGTCCGCATCGCTAATAGCAATTAGCAATTAGCAGCAATTAGCAATTAGCAATTAAAGTTCTATGAACATTTCCGCTTGGTCAATTCGTCGCCCCGTTCCGACGCTGGTCTTATTTTTAGTTTTGACAGTTATAGGCTGGTTTTCTTTTACCAGGTTAGGCATTGATATCAACCCAAATGTTGATGTACCAGCAGTTTCCATCACTGTTACTCAGCCTGGCGCAGGGCCAACAGAACTAGAAACCCAAGTCACCAAACAGGTTGAAGATGCGGTGGCGGGGTTAGGAAATATTGACGAAATTCAATCAACAGTAAACGACGGCATATCAACAACCGTCGTTAATTTTGTGTTGGGTACAGATAGCGATCGCGCCACCAATGATGTCCGGAATGCGATCGCCCAAATTCGCCAAAGTCTCCCTCAAGACATCAACGACCCGATCGTTACACGGCTAGAATTTGCTGGCGGGCCGATTATGAACTACGCCGTAGTTTCCAATCGTCGGTCAGTCGAAGAACTAAGTAACCTAGTTGACCAAACAATTAGCCGCTCTCTGCTATCTGTAAAGGGAGTTTCGCAAATTCGACGGGTGGGCGGTGTTGACCGAGAAATCAGGGTAGACCTAGATCCGTCTCGTCTGCAAGCCCTTGGGATTACCGCCACCCAGGTAAACGACCAGATTGGCGCTTTTAATGTCAACTTACCCGGTGGACGAGCAGAATTAGGCGGTAGCGAACAAAGCATCCGCACACTTGGCAGCGCCAGCGATGTCAACGTGTTGAAAAGCTATGAAATTGTCCTTCCCAACGGCGGTTCGGTACCTTTGTCCACTCTTGGCGAAGTAAGCGATCGCTTTGAAGAACCAAGACAAGCAGCGCTGCTGAATAACCAAGCAGTTGTAGCTTTTTCCGTCTTGCGTAGCACTGGCAGTACCTTAGTCACGGTGGAAGAAGGGGTACGCAAACAAGTAGAAGAACTGCGAAAAACTCTACCACCTGATGTCAAGCTAGAACTAATCTTTACCCGCGCTGACTTCATCCGCGAATCTTACGAAGGCACCATCGATGACTTAATCCAAGCGTCGGTGCTGGCAGTGCTGACAATTATGATCTTTTTGCGGAACTGGCGGGCAACGTTGATTACTGCGGTAGCGTTGCCGTTGTCCATGCTTCCCACCTTCGCCGTACAGTATTTGCTGGGCTATACCCTCAACAACATGACTTTGTTGGCGTTGGCGCTGGCGGTGGGAAACTTGGTGGATGATGCCGTTGTAGAAATTGAGAACATGGAACGCCACATGGATATGGGCAAAACACCCCTCCAGGCGGCGTTGGATTCGTCGGCAGAAGTGGGTTTAGCAGTGCTGGCCAGCGCGGCGACAATTATCGCGGTGTTTCTGCCAGTGGCGTTTATGGGCGGCATTCCGGGGCAGTTTTTTCAACCCTTTGGGGTGACGGTTGCTGTCTCGACAATCTTTTCAACCCTGGTGGCGCGTACTGTCACCCCGATGATGGGCGCTTATTTACTCAAGCCAAAGAAAACCTCACCCTCAAACCTGAATGGGAATGGGGCTAAGAAAAAAGGTAAAAATCGGTTTGGGCCATATCGTTCTTTGCTGCAATGGTCTTTACGTCACAGGTTGACGACTATCCTAATTGCGATCGCATTCTTTGCAGGCAGTCTGGCGCTAGTACCTTTCATTCCCAAAGGATTATTCGATAACGGCGATATTGGTTTCTCTGAAGTTGCCGTACAACTACCTCCCGGTTCTACCCTGGAAGACACAAAAGCAGTTGTGCAACAGACAACCAATCTTATCCGCCAAAGTCCAGCAGTTGAAAACGTGTTAGCGACAACAGAAGTTAATACCGCCAATCTGTTCATCAATCTCAAACCCAAGGAAGACCGCGACCTTTCCCAGCAGCAGTTTGAGAAGCGGATGCGCGAAGTTTTCCCCCAAATTCCGGGGGCGCGAATCAGTTTCCAAAGTCAGGGTGCAGCAGGAGCCACGAAGGATTTATCAATTGTCCTCAAAAGCGAAAATCCCGAAGCTTTAAACTCCGCAGCTGATGCTTTGGAAAAGCAGATGAGAACAATAGCTGGTTTAGTAGAAGTAACTTCTACTGCTTCTTTGGTAAAACCAGAAATTCTAATAATTCCCAATCCCGCAAGGGCAGCAGATTTGGGAGTGACAGTGCAAGCGATCGCGCGAACCGCTTCTCTTGCCACCATCGGCGACAATGAAGCAAATCTAGCTAAGTTTAACCTCCCAGATCGGCAAATTCCCATCCGGGTGCAAATCAACCCGGAAAGGCGGGACGACATCGACACCTTAAAGAATTTGCAAGTACCAGGGGAAAATGGCACTCTCGTCCCCTTAGTCTCCGTTGCTGATATCCGCTTGGGCAGCGGCCCTGCCCAAATCGATCGCTTTAATCGCGCCCGTCAGGTGTCGGTACAAGCAAACCTGCAAGGCATTTCTCTAGGCGATGCTGTCCAAGAGGTGCAGAAACTATCTGCCCTGCAAACCCTTCCCCCCGGAGTGGCGCAAGAATCTTCCGGGGATGCAGAAATTATGCAGGAGATTTTTGGTCGCTTTGGTTCTGCAATCGGGCTGGCAATTATGTGTATCTATGCCATCCTGGTGCTGCTGTACAACAATTTCCTCCATCCCCTAACAATTATGGTGGCGTTGCCTTTGTCTCTGGGTGGCGCACTGCTGGGCTTGATGATTGCCCAAAAAGCGTTAGGGCTATACGCGCTGATTGGGATTGTCCTATTGATGGGGATTGTGACGAAAAACTCTATCTTGCTAGTTGACTATACGTTAATCAACCTGGAAGAAGGTAAGTCACAGTATCAGGCGCTAATAGCCGCTGGGGTGGATCGTTTGCGACCAATTTTAATGACTTCTCTGGCTACTATTGCCGGAACTATCCCCTTAGCTTTGGGACTTGGCGCGGGGGCTGAAGTCCGCAGCCCGATGGGAATTGCGCTGATGGGTGGCTTCACAACTTCTACACTGCTGACATTGTTGGTGGTGCCAGTTCTATTTACCTATGTTGACAATTTACAGCGCCGGATTATGCAACTCTTGAAGCACGGGTTTGGCAAAAAAGGGCGACAGAAAATTAGGGCAGAGGAACGTAGAACGAAGTCCGATGAGAAGCGATCGCTTCCTCCGTCTACTAACCCAGAAAAAGATACATTCCCTGTTGGTAAGTAATCAAAAACCCCGTAGCGATATCTGCGGGGTTTTATTTTGTGGATGCGATCGCGCTTATGAGGTGGGATGCGATCGCATATCTCGTTACGATCTATTTCAGATAATCCTATCTATCGGCAAGGATATGTATGGAATCGGTGATCTCAGAACACATTGAAATTACTCCCGGCGTATGTGGTGGTAAACCACGTATTGCTGGACATCGGATTAAAGTGCAGGAGGTGGTTATCTGGCACGAAAGAATGGGGCTTTCTCCTGATGAAATCGTCTCCCAGTATCCGGGTATCACTTTAGCAGATGTATACGCTGCCTTGGCGTATTACCACGATAATCTGGAAGAGATTCGACAACAAATTCAAGAGGATGAAGCTTTTGCTAAAGAATTGCAGGTTCAAACTCCTTCTCTTGTTCAGCAAAAACTAAGGAATCGAAATGCCACAAACGATTCGGTTCCACTTGGATGAGAATGTCAATAGTGCAATAGCTGATGGTTTACGACGTCGTGGTATAAATGTCACTACTACAGCAGAACAAGGGCTGATTTCCTCATCGGATGAGATTCAAATAGAGTTTGCACTTTCCCAAAATAGGGTAATTTTTACGGCTGACGCGGATTTTCTGCGACTTCATCAAGCTGGTATCGAACACGCTGGCATTGCTTACTGTTACCAAGGCAGTCGTTCAATTGGTGACATCTTACGCGGTCTAATTTTAATCTGGGAGTTGCTGGAACCCGAAGATATGCGCGATCGCGTTGAATTCCTTTAAATGAAGCGATCGCGCTGTCGTGTAGTGGAATGCGATCGCTACTTGTTAAGCTAATTATAAAATAACTTGTTTGATGCTATCTGCAAGCGATCGCTTAAATATTTCTAACTTCCAACTCCACTATTTCTTTCTATGATCTCAACTCCAAAATCGCGCCATCTAACTTCAGCCATCCCAAAATGGCAACCCGCGACATGGGAAGATTACTTAGCTTACGCTGACGATCCGAACCCAGAAATAGTTGGTTTATTTTTTAATCAGGGATATCTTTTCGTTCAAATGGGTAATGAAGGAATTAACCACGCCGCAGTTAATGAACTTTTCACAATGCTGTTTGCTTTCTGGTTTGTGACTAAACCAGGGAAAATTTTTCATTCTCTAGGCGGTTGCTTAATGGAAAAGCCGAAAACGCAAGCAGCATCACCAGATTTAGTTCTTTATCTTGGTGAAAATCACCCAATTTGGCGAGAGGGTGAGCGACGTTACCTTAATTTGAATCAGTGGCGAGTTCCCGATTTAGTAGGTGAAGTGGGTGACACAACGATAGCAACTGATTTGGATGAAAAAAAGCAGCTTTATGCAGCTTTACAAATTCCTGAATATTGGGTTATTGATGTTAAAGGCGAAAGAGTGCTGGCATTTCGTTTGCAGGATGATGGCAAGTATCAGCAGTACGAATATTCTGTAGCACTTGAAGGGTTGCCGATTTTTTTATTAGAGCAGACTTTATCACAGCTCAAACAGGGAACTAATGGCAGCGCGGCTATTTGGTTTGCTCAACAGATTGCTAATTTGTAGTAATTTAAAAAAGCAAAGTGAAGAGAGCGCCGCAACGCTTACGCACTTGCGGCAACTTCTGCAATGCTATGCTGAATGTACACTTTACTGTACACTTACTAGGATGCCTAAGTACCTAACCATCACCGAAGCTCGAAGACAATTGCTAGAGTTACCGGATGAATTAACCGATGAGCCTGTCATTATCACCAAGCACGGTAAGCCTGTGATGGCGGCGCTTAGCTACGAGCAGTTTGAATCTCTTATGGAAACCCTGGAAATACTCTCGGATCGTGAGTTTGCCAATCGGCTACAAGAGAGTATCGCTCAAGCAGAACGAGGAGAAACTGTAAGCTGGAAGGAAGCCAAAGCCAAACTTGGACTCTGAGACACCGCAAAGCGCTAACATCGAGTACGAGATTCAACTGACCCCGCTAGCTTTAGAGATGCTGGAAGGAGTGAAGGATCGGCGTCAACAGCAAGGTTTGAGCAACCGCATCGACAAGCTCAAGTCTGAGCCAGAGAAACAGGAAAAACCTCTAATTGACAAGCTCCAGGGATATCGCAGCATACGTGCGGTGGGTCAACGCTACTGCATTATTTATCGAGTAGAGCTTGACAAAGTGGTAGTTCTAGTAGTTGGAATGGGGCTGCGAAAAGAGGGAGACAAAGGTGATATTTATGCAGTTATGGAGCGATTGTTAGAGTAGGCGAGCGATCGCGCTTATGAGGTGTGATGCACAACTGCAACAGTTGGGTATTGATCCGGATGTACTATCGCTAGTCGAAGTGTTAAAGGTAGTCATAACAAAGCTGGAAAACTGGATATGGACTGGATTACCCTTCTGCGATCGCAACAAGCTGACTTCATCCAAAGGCTGAAATCTGGTCATTTCCTGCATTGTGAAACTGTAGGTCAGCACAGTGAATTAACCGTTATCTCAGGTCAAAAGTTAAAACAGTTGGTTGACTTCTGTTGGGAGATGGCTGAGAAGTACAAGCAAAGCAACCCAGTCCGTAACGTCTTTAACAACAATTTAAAAGGGAAACTGGGTGAGGAAGTTGTCAAAATTCGTCTAGCTGACTTTGTTACTGAAGTTGACTATGAAAAACGGCTTGGCGGTGATGGCAAAGTCGATTTTAGATTAACTTCTGACCCATCTGTGGGAATCCAGGTTAAAACTCGTTATGGCAGTATCGATAAAGTCCAATGGGAAATTACCCCAGAAGAAGTTAATAAAAACGCTGTTTTAGTCTGCATTCTCAGTCAAGAAGCATTTGATGATAGGCGAACAGGATACAATCTCATCATAGCTGGTTTTCTGCCAAGCAATATGATTGATGCCAATAAGGGTAAAGCCTCATTTGGCATAACAGATTTACTATACAGCGGAGGGCTATGCAGCTATCTAGAATCTGTCAAAGGCAATCATGCAGAAAAAATGCAACAATTACATTCTATATATCATGATTGTCAACCAATTGAACAGGACTCAGTTAATACTTTTTATTCATTTCCCTCAAAATCACAATTAAAGACATATAACCAAGTTGGGAAATTAGAGTCTCAGTTTTTGCCTTCACCACTTGAGGAAATTGCTGATTTGGGACTCAGTTTAGAGTTATTAAAGAGGGCAATATATACTCAAGAAAAAATCGCCGTTTGTGGTGATTATGACGCTCATGGGATGGTAAGCACGGCTATTTTATTACGAACGTTACGCTGGTTAAGCGTATCAGTAGATTACGCCATTCCTAACCGCATGAATGAAGGCTATGGAATTAATCAACGGATAGTTGAAGCATTCTACCGAGAAGGTGTGAAGCTGATTTTAACTGTAAAGAATGGCACTTCTGCTTTTGAACCTCTTGCTAGAGCGCGACAGCTAGGAATGAAGGTGATTATCATCGATTACCATGACATCCCAGCAAAACTTGCCCCCGCTGATGCCATCCTCAACTCCAAGCTAATTTCTGAATCCTCACCTTATCGAGTTTTGGCTGGTGTCGGAGTTGTCACTGTATTGGCTATATCTCTTGTTCAACAACTGGGTAAAACTCAGGGATTAGTGAAGTCACTGCTGGAACTTTTTACACTAGGAATACTTACTGATATTGACAATCCACCACCATTGACAGGCATAAACTTACTATGGATCAAGCGAGGTTTGCAGCAACTGCCTGAATCTAAGCTAGTAGGTATCCAGGCTTTAATGCAGGTGAGAGGGCTAAGTGATAAGAGAGAATCCCTGGTTCTAGAAGATGTTCGCTTTCACTTAGTTAAATCAATTGAAGCAGTAGGAAGCATTTCTGACCCTATAACTGCGATTGAGTTGCTAATAACAGATGATATTGATATAGCTCTGAAACAAGCAATCCAGTGTGAAAAAGTTAACCAGAGATGTGAGGTACTCTGTGAGGCAATTGAACGCGAAGCTGTAGATTGGGTTAAGGAAAGTCAGATTAATTTAGAGCAAGAGCTTGTATTGGTAATTGTTAAACATAATTGGCATCCCGGTGTGTTTAGGATTGTGGCACGAAAGTTAGTCGAACGCTATAGTGTTCCTACATTCATTGGCACCTATGAAGATGAAAGGTGGATTCGCGGTTATGGATTAGGAATTTCAGAGTTTCATGTATTTAAAGCATTACAATCTTGTCAAGATTTACTCGGTAAGTTTGGCGGACACAAAATCGCTGGTGGCTTTTCTATGCCCGCTGAAAATCTAAAAGCGTTTCAAAAAAGTATTAGCCAATTTGCCTATAATTCTTTGTAGATAAAATAGTTAAATATTTAGTGAAACACGATCGCACTCTTCACCCCTAAAACGCGATCGCTCCATTCATTTACAGCGGTATGTAATCGATGCGATCCTGATACTCATCGTCATCCGATACTGCTGCAATCAGAATTAAATCCTCAATAATCTGTCTTATTTCTGCTTTTAGGCGAAGCACTAAAATGCCTGGAACGTGGCGACCTTCCGCTAAATGATCGGCTAGGTGTACAGGCATAGAACGGCGGTTATTGGTTACAAGTATAAAGATATTTTCCTCACACCACCGCAGAATTTCAGGATCTAGCGTACCTTTTGGTGGAACACCTGGATCGCCAATCATCCAAACCATTAAATCTGGTTGATGACGCAGCAGTTGTTCTCGATAGGAAGGGGACAAGTTCTCGTCTAGCAAGTACCGAATAGACATTATTTGGATACTCGAACTCCTTCCCGTTCTGCTTTTAACTTGCGTAACCTAACAACCACTGCTGGAGGATTTTTATCATATTCTGATTCTGCCTTGAGCGAGTAATCCAACCAAGCCGCTAGATATTTTTCTACTTCTTCCCGGTTGTGCAAGTAATACAAAATAGTGGCATAAATTTGCTCTAACGTGACTGTATGAAACTGCTGCGCGATCGCTTCTGGAGATTTCGCGCAATGTATGTACTCATACAGGATATGCTCAATGCCAATCCGCGTTCCCTTAATGCGAATATCGTTAGGAGCTAGAAAGTTGAAATAGTCCTCTAATTGCATAATCGACCTTATTAATACATAACATCATAGAAAAGCCGTATTGAAGGCTGCAAAAACGCGATCGCATTCTCTCCCCAAAAACGCGATCGCATCCTCTCACCAATAGCGCCGCATCCCCACAAGCCCAACAGCGCAACATTTTGAGTTATCCTGGTCAACAGCAGCAACAAGAGATAATCCACAATGCAGCCAGCTTTGTATATCAGCACTAAAGTCTTACCAGGTAACAAAATCGAAATCTCAACTCCAGAATTGCCAGTGGGTGATGCTGTAGAAGTGTTCGTCATTCTATCAAAAACCTCCACCCTTAGTCGCCGCTCTGCGATTGACTTACTTGATGAATTGCCGGGAACTAGACTCCTCAAAACTCCAGAAGAAGCAGACCAATATATTGAGGAGGAGCGCAATGTGTGGCAAGCCTGACAATTCCATCATCTAGCTTAGTTTATGTAGACACTCAAATTCTTATCTACAGTGTAGAAAAGCATCCGATTTATTGGTCTATATTGCGTCCAATGTGGTTGCAGTCTCAAGCTGGCGATATTGAAATTGTAAGCAGCGAACTAGCATTACTGGAAACATTGGTTAGTCCTATAAGAAATGTTGACTCGCTTCTGGTTAATGCTTATGAAACCTTACTTTTGTCTACAGAAGTTCGACTAATTCCGATAACAAAAGTTATTCTGAGGAATGCTGCACAATTACGAGCTAATACAAATCTGAGAACACCAGATGCTATTCATGCTGCCACTGGTCTTGCTACAAGTTGCAGCATTTTTCTCACAAATGACAGTGGTTTTCGTCGCGTTGCTAGTCTGCCTATAGTTATACTTAACGACGTTACAGCGACTTGATTTCAGTATATCGATTGAATCTGGTAATAGAGCGATCGCATTAGACCTCTTGCATAAATGCCTTGAACTAAAGTTCAGGCTTAAAGCTAAAACCCGTTTTCACAGGTTGAAAATGTTTGCCAGTCAGCTTTAGCTGACTTTAGCTTTCAGCCCGAAATTTATTTCAGGGCTGACTTTTGCCAGAGGTCTATTCATCTCCCCAAAAACGCGATCCCATCCTCTCCCCAAACGCGATCGATCGCAAAATTTATTTCCGTGTCTACGATGATTTATCTAATGGCCCCAGGTCATTAGGCAAATCATCAATCGTCCACTGTAATATCCGACAGAGTGCTTTTACCTGTGGTAACGTGAGTCTCGCTTCCTGATAACGCCCAGTTTCCCAGTTGCTCACCGTCTGAACGGATACATCAACAACTACGGCAACATCCCTCTGAGTTAAATTCAACTCTTCTCTTCGCTTCTTTAATGGGGACTCCTGCTCTAGCTCTGGCTTTTCCGTCATTTTGGCATTTTTTATAAGTTCCTTATATAAGCTGCTTGACATAAAAACTATAAGCGGCTTATATTGGAATGAAGAACAAAAGGGCAGGCGACCGAAAAGCCGCCTAAATGCCTGCTGTGATGCCTGCCCTTTCCTCAGTGTCTTATATAACTGTCATTCCACCAAGAACTGGCAGGCGATCGCGCGATCGCTATCTAAGTTTTTGGTGAATTGACAGTGAAAGCTTAACGCAATCATAAATATCATTCAACTCACAGCTATGACTGGGGGACTCTTATGACGTATTACTCCAAACTTCATCCTTGGTGCATCATCCGTTTGCTTCCTGATATGCGATCCCTTATCGTCGCTCGTTTTCGCGCTCGCAATGACGCAGAAGCGCATCTGCGAATCCTGAAAGCGAATACTCCAAACGTTCCCTACTCCATCATTTTCGACACCACCCCAGAAACCAGCGACTCAACAGTTAAACCTGGAATGGATTGATTATGACAGCCTTATTTCGCCGCATTCAACCGCCAAAGACATTTCGCCTCACTGTTACACTTGTGGCGAAATACCTGAAAATCCCAGAATCATTAATCCTGCGATTCGAGTGTTGGCAAAACGTACTTTTTGTGCATCGCACAGATCGCGGCGGACAATTTGTGAGCTATCGTCAATTGCGACTCTGGTGGGACGCGATCGCGCTTTTATTTCAAACTTGCCACACCCCAACCGCACTGCAACAACTCGGACTTCAGATTAAAGAAGATAGCCAGAAATTCTCCGACTACTACAAAGAGATGATTGAAGACCTCCGCCAACTGTGGGTAAAACGCCGAGACTATCTGGGCAGCTTACCAGGAAAGGAAAGCGCCGCATAACGTTACCTTTAGGGAAACATCAGGCTTTGAAGCCTGTGGAGACAAGCTTCGCTTGTGTAGCCTTACCGCAACAGGAGTGCGATCGCTATCCCACACCCAACGGCGTCAACTGTTCCGTGCGTACAGCCACAGACTTACGACGGGAAAAGGCGCTACGGGGTAACACGCGCAACACTTCCTCAACAGTTGTGATCCCATTTGTTACCTTTTGTACAGCTGCCATCCCGAAAGAGAAAAATTTGATTTCCCGCAAATAGCGATGCAGCTGCGTCATCGTACCGTCATAGATAATTTCGCGCACCGTATCATCAACATCCAGCAACTCAACAATTGCCTCTCTTCCCAGATAACCAGAATTGAAGCACTGAGCGCAGCCCTTACCCTTCCGCCAAGTGGTGGAATTTGCCTGTTCTGGCTCCAAACTCAAAACCTTCAAATCCGACGCAGTTGGCTTGTAAGGTGCCGCACAGTGGGGACAAACACGACGTACCAAGCGCTGAGCGACAATTCCCAAGAGAGCATCGCTGATTAAGCCGGGGTCTGGGCCAATATCTTTGATTCTGGGAATAGCACCGGGAGCATCATTAGTGTGCAGAGTGGTAAAGACCAAGTGACCAGTTAGCGCCGCCCTAACTGCTGTCTCTGCGGTTTCATGGTCGCGGATTTCTCCCACCATGATGATATCCGGGTCTTGGCGCAAAATTGCCCGTAAACCAGCAGCAAAAGTCATCCCCGCTGCTTCATTTACCTGGGTTTGGGTGATGCGGGGTAAGATGTACTCCACCGGGTCTTCTACCGTCACTACATTGACGTGTTCCTTGGCGACGGATTGCAGACTGGTGTACAGCGTACTGGTTTTACCGCTCCCTGTAGGGCCGGTGAGGATGATCATTCCCTGCGGCTGTTCCAACCAGTTTTTGTAAGTTTCAAGAGTTGTGGGAGTGAAGCCTAAGTTTTGGATTTTAGAAAAGGGATTTTTGCGCGGGAGTAAGCGAATTACGGCTTTTTCCCCACCCACGCAGGGGAGGGTACTGACGCGCATATCCATTCCCAGTTCTAGTTCTTCGCCAGAAGCATATTTTTCCCCAATTCGTCCATCCTGGGGACGGCGGCTTTCAGCGATGTCTATCTCAGACATGACTTTCAGGGCGACGATTACCTTGCGGCTAACATTGAGCGGCAGGGTGGTAATATCTCGCAGTACGCCATCAATGCGATAACGGACTCTTAAGCCTTCTGGCGCGGGTTCCATGTGGATGTCGCTGGCGCGGTTCCGCAATGCGCCGGAAATTAGGGTTTTAATCCGCCCAATTTGGTCAACTGCTTTGGAAAGATATAGTTCTGTGGTTTCGCTGATGTTTTCTTGTTCCTGTTCTCCGGTGAGGGGATTTACCAGCGGAGCCGAGGAAATGGAGTTGGGGTTCAGATTTTGGGTGTGATACCAGGTGCGATAACTTTTGTCGGCAATTGGGATAATTTTAATGTCGGTGAAGGTGCGATCGCTTATTTCTTTGATAGCTTCCAACGACACAGTTTTCGGGCTTCCCAAGTAGTAGCAGTTTCGCCAGAGTAACAGAGGAACCACTGGGGGCAAAACTTTTCTATCCTGAAATTCCCTAAAAAACCGATAACTCACTTCTCGGTCAAGTAGAGCTAGGTTAACACTTCCTTGCTCGTCGATCAGGAGTTTTAGGGCTTGTTCGCAGTCAATTTCGCGATTTTTCAGCCGTTGCCAAGCGGAGGGAGTAGCAGAGGATGTTTGCATTGTTGTTTCCAACTAAAACCAACAGCTGTAGAGGGGACTTCCTTGTTTTAGCTTATGCGATCGCTCTTTGACACGAGAACGCGATCTCGCTGGAATGTGGGGGATGCGATCGCATCCCCTCGTAGTGAGTAGGTTTGACCAGATATTCGTTGCGCTATGGTTGAGTTGATTAATTGTTTGAGGTGTCGAGTTATGGATAGAGAAGAATTGCTCAGAAGGTACGCTGGGGGAGAAAAAGATTTCACTGGCAGTAATTTTCGGAGCGCTGACTGGATTGACAGAATAGTTAGAGGTGGTATCTATCGAGAAGCCGACTTCAGCAATGCCTACTTCGTGAGAAGCGGATTCGACCAGGCTGACTTGAGTTTCGCTAAATTCGTTAGAGCGCGTATGTATGAAAGTGTTTCGGAACAACTTGTTGTTTGGAAGGGATTGACTTTACCTATGCTGTTTTCGGTCAATGTAACTTTAGTGGGGTTGATATTAGAGGAGCCATATTTAGAAATGCTACTCTTAGCGAAGTCAATTTCAGAAATGCTAACCTCAGTTATGCCGATTTGAGAGGAGCTAAAAAACTGACTGTTGGAAGTTTTGACAATGTAATTTTTTATGAAACTATCATGCCCAACGGTAGGGTTTATACTGCTTGAATATAGCTCATTTATCCAATTGTCTGCTTCTGAATTAGCTTGAAGTGCTGCTGTCAAGAAATTTAATAATATTTTTTAGAGTTATTCAGATAACAGGGAAAGCATCTCTGCTATTTCTATCTGCCCTCTCTCTTTTGCATATGCTAATGCGTCCATATTTTTCATACGTTCTCCTGTGTACTTTATCTTAAAATTAACTTTATGCGTGATCAGAACCTCTACGATGTCTATGCTACCGCTGTAAATTGCACTAAACAAGGGATTTCTTTCTGGCTCAGATATATCTATCTCTGCCCCCTTCTCTAACAAATAATTAACGACATCTATTCGCCTTTCTGCGGCAGCAAGATTCAAGGCATTTCCCTTCAAAATTCCTGCTTTTTGATTAATATCTACTCCCTTTTCAATAAGATACTTTATAATCTCCATACGGGCATTAAAAGAAATGGCAAAATGTAGCCAATTACCAAATACAGTTGTTGCATTAATTTGGGATGGCTCAGAAGCAAGTAGGCTTTCTAACTTGGGCTGATCACTATTTTCGATAGCCTGTCTGATCTCTTGCATCAACAAATTGGTGTCCATGATATTATCTCGTTTGTGCTGCTATAGCAATCCTAAATGAGTGCGATCGCATCGCCTAGTAGGGTTGAGGAAGGAAACCCAACATTACACCCTATATCTATTGAGTTTCACTCGCGTTCAACCAAACCTACATTTTTAACTTCTTAGCAAGACCTGAAGGCGGAATTGACAAATTAGAGAGATTTGAAGGTATGGGTGGAAAGGTAGATGAAACGGGAGTATTGTTAGCTGGCGGTACGGTTGCTGATTTACCGCACAAAGTTTCTAAATTTACCATTTGACCATTTGCTGTTTGCATATAACAAAATGGCGTGTCAACATGAGACTGGACTTGCGATGCTGGAAGACTAAAAGCAGCCTTAGTTGTCAGTGTAATCAAAAAGGCAGATAGGGCAAACATCCAACGAAAAATTCTTAGCATTTGAATCAAACCTGATAATACTCTTCGATTAAGAGCTTGGCTGATCAAGGCTTAAAACAACAACCGAGAAAACACCGAAAAACGGGACTTGCATAATTGAGAGGTAACACCGATTGGCTAATTCTGGTAGGAAACACCAAACAAAAATTTTAATAAAAGAATTATTGTATTTAAAATAACATCCTATATTTACCAAATATATTCCCTAAGTGTCGATGAGGTAAAGCTGTAAGGATGATACAGTTGTTTCAAAGATTGCCCTTTAATATAAAAGAAGTAGGAAAGCAGCAATTGCCAGGGTTCATTGGACTTGAATATCGCACACATTAAGTAAATCATATTGCCCTGTATAGCGTTTTTCAGTGGAATATATGGCAGTTCTGACGTTCGGGCCAGCTTGGTAGGGACATGGCATTGCCATGTCCCTATAGATGTATTGCACCCAATCAAGAATTGCTAGAGACAGTAACTGTATTCCTGCGGTTTCAACTTGATGTCTGCTAGAAATTGCTAGTAAATTTTCACCCATGCAAGTTGCCAATGTCGATTCTGATAATTCCCCCCGCTGTTGCATCCGCGACATTATTCAAAACAAGCGCCTGCAACCTCATTTCCAGCCAATCGTTTCAATCCGTAGAAGAGATGTTATTGGACTGGAAGCGTTAGCGCGAGGCATTGGGGAGGGCGGTTCGCTTATTTCTCCAGACACTCTTTTCGGCTTGGCTGCTGTCTTGGATACCATCCTAGATTTAGACAAGCTGTGCAGCAAAACAGCTGCGGAAAGCTTTCTGCGTCTCCATACTGCCAACCCAAAGCTGATTTTGTTTTTGAATTTTCACCCTTCCACCGTGGTTAGTGACTTAAAGGGGTGCGGCGAACTGCTGGATGTGGTGGAACACTTAAATCTAAATCCGCACAACATCGTCATCGAAATTCTGGAGTCGCACATCGACGACATCAAAGCGTTGAGTCGGATGGTGGACACCTACAAGCAGCACGGCTTTTTAGTAGCGCTGGATGACATAGGTTGCGGCCACTCCAACCTCGACCGCATTGCTTTTATCAAGCCGGACATTTTGAAAATCGACCGCAGTTTAGTACAAAATATTCACAACGAATACCACAAGCAGCAGATTTTCAAGTCGCTGGTCATGTTGTCGGAAAAAATCGGCGGTTGGGTAATCGCGGAAGGGATAGAATGCCAGGAGGAAGCGATCGCAGTCCTAGAATTAGGTGCGGACTTGCTGCAAGGCTATTATTTCGCCAGACCCCACGCCATTGATGCCGAACGGGACAACGGCTTCCAAGACATCATCAACGACACAGCAAACAAATTCAAAAGCCATAAGCTGGCTAAAATCAAAGCCCGCAAATCCAAGCAGGAGGAACGCTTGGCGATTGTGGACGCTTGCTTGAGGGAATTGACTACAACTAAGGTGGAGGATTTCGATTGGCAATTGAACGAAATTATTGGTCATTATCCTTCAGTGGAATCGATCCACATTTTGGATGAAACTGGCATACAAGTCAGCGACTGCATCTGCAACCTTCGGCACTTACAACCACAAAAGACAATTATTTTTCCTGCGCCCGTTAAAGGCACCGATCACTCGCTAAAGGAATATTATTATCTTTTGCTGGAAGCACAATTCGCTTATTATACGACCGAGCCTTATGTACCGCGACCGTCGGGAGATTTGTGCGTCACTGTCTCAGCCCGCTTCCATGATGCCAACAACCAACTGTTTATTCTGTGTGTTGCAATGTATGCAGATTTTGCCTTGGAAATTTAGGTGCATGGATTTATTAACCGTCAATTTCCTGCGTAGGGCATGACATTGCCATGCCCCTACAAATCGCCAATTTTGCCTTAGTGCAAGTTACATTGTCAGAGATTGCACGTTAGTTTCAATCAACTTCGCCAAACTTTGCAAGAAAGCTGCGCCATCTGCACCGTAGATAATTCGGTGATCTGCGGTCAGATTTACCTGCATTTGTCGCCGCACTCCCATCATCCCGTCTTCGGTGGCGACGACTTGGGGACGCGACGCGCCAATTGCCAAGATAGCACCTGTCCCTGGAGGTAATATGGCATCGAACTTGTCTACGCCATACATCCCTAAATTGGAGAGGGTAAAGGTGCCAGAACTGTACTCGGCGGGTTGCAGCTGCTTGCTGCGCGATCGCTCTACTAAATCTTTCCAGGTACGGGACAAAGAGTAAATATCCTGCTGGTCAGCATTTTGCAGAACTGGCGTAATTAAGCCGCCGTCGTCCATTGCTACGGCTACGGCTACGTTAATCGCACTATGATAATGGATTCCCTGCTCTGAGTAGCTGGCATTCACCAAAGGATGTTTTTGCAAGGTTACGGCTACTGCTTTGGCGAGTAGCGCTGTCATGGTGACACCCTTGGATTTAATTTGCTTGTAGAGTTTGTCTAGGTTATCCGTGGTGATAGTGTAACCAACGCGGAAAGTAGGCACTTGCAGACTGGCTACCATGTTCCGCACCACGGCGTTTTGCAGCGTGTTGAGGGGGACGACACTACCAGGAACGGCAACGGCTGGTATAGTGGCTGCTGCTGCGGGTTTAACAGCTGGTGCTGATGCTGGTGCTGTTGGTGCTGGCTGTGGTGCAACGGGTGCCATTGTTGGTGTGGCAGTTGCGGCGGCAGGTTGTTTGCCTTTATTCGCTGCTGCTTCTACATCTTCGGCAACAATGCGCCCGTGGGGGCCGCTGCCTTGGATGTTACTTAAATCAACTTTCAGCTCTTTTGCTAGTTTACGGGCGCGGGGTGAGATGATGCTGCGTCCGTTGCGGCGTGCTGCTGGTGACGTTTCTACGGCTGCGGTCGGGGCTGCTGGCTGTTCTTGGGGAGTGGGGGCTGGTGCAGGTGTGGGGGCGGCGCTGCCAGCACTAGGAGCCTGTTGTTGGGCTGTTTCGATTTCGGCTTCGGTTTCTGCGACTAGCGCGATCGCTGCCCCAACGGGTGCCGCTTCCCCAGCAGGTACGATGATTGTAGCCAGGTAGCCTTCATAAAAGGATTCAACATCCATGTCGGCTTTGTCTGACTCTACAACGACCACGGTTTCGCCTTTTTCCACTTTGTCGCCTGGAGATTTTACCCAAGAGACTATTTTGCCTTCGGTCATCGTGGAACTAAGAGCGGGCATGAAAACTTCGTGAATCATGGGGTGGTCTTCCGAATCGACAGTCTACAAGAACAAGATTAAAGCCAGACGAATATTGTATCTTGACGGATGGCTTAGGGGCGAAGCATTCGAGGAACAATTTCTGACTTTATCCCATTTTCGCTTGGGATGCTTCTCTCCTACTATCAGACCTTACCACGGTCTATATGTCTGTATTGCTGACAACCTTACAACGCCGATTCCTCCGGACGCTGTTGCTGCTGGCTAGAATTGGATATATAGAACTAAATTCAAACTTTCTATTATATCTAATGTCTGGCAAATTTGGAATTTCCTTTTTGGTTTTAGTAAGTATGACGCTGATGGGTGCTTGCAGCGACATCCGTGAAAAATACCCTCGGTCAGCTATA
Source organism: Trichocoleus sp. FACHB-90 (assembly GCF_014695505.1). Classification (NCBI taxonomy): domain Bacteria; kingdom Bacillati; phylum Cyanobacteriota; class Cyanophyceae; order Leptolyngbyales; family Trichocoleusaceae; genus Trichocoleus; species Trichocoleus sp. FACHB-90. The sequence goes on along the minus strand of NZ_JACJOK010000091.1, from coordinate 9,963 downwards.
AATCCAAGTCTAGGTTTAGATATAAATAATACTCCTACGCCTGGGTTACAATCGCCAACGACACAGGTGAGCCAAAGTATACCCGTTAGTGCAGAGGCAGAGAGAAAAAAGTATAAAACTATACCGCTAACGAATATCAAAGATGCTAAATCTTTGAAGGGAAGTGACCCGCAAGCGATCGCTCTGGCAGCTTTCGGTAACATTGAATCCGAGGGAGGCTCGCGGGATGTTAGGGTTGAGTATCCACAACCAGATAGAGCTGTTGTAACTATTGCTCAAACTGGGGTTGCAGATGATTCTGTTGGTGCTATTAAGTATCGCGTAGAATTTGCACCAACCTCTCCATCAGCCCAAAAGCCCCAAGAATGGACAATAGCTTGGGTTGGTTCCCAGGTAAAGTGTCATGTGGGGCGAGGTCATCAAGATTGGTCAACCGAAATTTGTCAATAGGGGCTGGGGGCTGGGGGCTAGGGACTGGGGACTAGGTAAGACTTTTTCCCAATCCCCAATCCCCAATCCCCAATCCCCAATTCTTAAATTTCCCCGCGAATTTCTTCGACAATTCCATCCCGCAGGAGAATTTCTACCTGCATTTTTTGAATCAGGTTGTCTCCCGGTTCAACTTTAAAGAAGCCTTCAATTTGACCGTGGTTAACCTCGTCGTTGAGGTCTATCATTTGCACTTGTTGCAACTGTTGCAGCAGCTGATTCTTTTGCTCTAGGAATTCACTTTTCTTTTGATTGACTTGGATTTGGATATTGTCAATTTGTTGTATCACTTGAGGGCCAGGGGGCTGCAAACTCTGTTTTTGAATTTCCGATATTGCCCTCTGTCCTTGCATCTCCAGCTGTTGTAGCTGAGAGTCAAGTTGATTAATTTGCGTCTGTAGTTGCTGCTGTGCTTCCTCCTTCCAACGAGGAGTGACAACCGCTTTAATAGTAACTGGTCGCTTCAGCAGCAGGTGTGATTGAGAAACATCCATATCCGTTGTACTTGAGAAAATTAAAGGAGTACTCAGAAAAGTTAGAAAGTTTTTCCGCCTACGGCGTTCCCGTAGGATAGGTTTGAAGGTTGAAAGTTGAAAGTTACAGGTTTAAACTTAACCAATTTTTAACTTATCAACTTTCAACTTGCCAACTTTTCAACTTTCCAACTGAATCAGGCAAACATCCCGTCGATCATATCGCGGTAGCGTTCCATTACGACAGGTCTCTTGATTTTCAAGGTCTGGGTCATCATGCCATTTTCAATGGAAAAGGGTTCTAAAATTAGCTTAAACGGGCCAATACGGTCATCTGGGCGATATCCAGGGCGATTTTGCACCTCTCGGTTCAACTCTTGCCGGATTAAGTCCTGAATTATCTTACTATCGAGGTCTATTTCTGGTGTGCCTGGGGATGGTTGGTCTGGTAGACGCAAGTGTAAATTTTGTAAAGCTGCCCACTTTTCCAACGCTTCCACATTGGGGACAATTAAAGCACCAAGCGATCGCTCATCTTGTCCTACTAGAGTAATCTGGTCGATGTAAGGGCTACGCAGACAAGCATCTTCAATCGGCTGCGGTTCGATATTTTCGCCATTAGTTAAGACAATCGTATCTTTCGCCCTTCCAGTCAGCACCACATCATTCCCCACCGTCAACCAACCCAAGTCGCCGCTATCAAACCAGCCTTCCGGGTCAATTGCCTTAGCAGTGGCTTCAGGATTTTTGTAATAGCCGCGCATAATTTGGGGGCCTCGCAACAACACTAAACCTCGTTGACCGACAGGAAGCGGCTGACGAGTTTCCGGGTCAACAATCTTAGCTTCTGTGCCGGGAATTGGTTGTCCGGATGAACCTCGCAGATTATGCCAAGGGCGACGGGCGTGGGTGACGGGGGAAGTTTCCGTAAGGCCATACCCTACGAGTACCTGAAGCCCGGTAATTTCAAAGAAGTTCTCTAAGTGCATGGCCAGGGAACCGCCGCCACTGAGAACATACTTCATTTTTCCTCCTGTAGCTTCGCGTATTTTTTCATACACGAGTTTTCCAGCAAGAGCATGGATAGGATACAAAGCTAAAGCTTGTATTCCAGCCAAGATTTTCTCTGGAAGCGAGGGAGATAGGTTATCTAAGCGTAACTTTGAGAAGGTGCGACGAGCCTTGATGTAACGCTGACTTATATTGAGTAGGTTGTTTACCAGTTTCTGTTTGTTAGCTGGTTGTTCGCGAAACTGCTTTTGGACACCTTCATAAATTGATTCCCACAGCCGAGGCACGCCAACCATGTACTGAGGCTTATATTCTTTGAAGTCTCGCTTGATGTGACGAATGTTGCTGTAAATCTGGGTGCAACCTTGAGAGAGAAAAAAGTATTCGCCAATACGTCCGAAACTGTGCCAAGTTGGGAGAATGGTGATAGCGCGATCGCCTTTATGCGGCTGTAAAACAGCTCCCAAGGTGGTTAACTGGTGCATTAAGTTGCCATGAGTCAGCATCACACCTTTTGGCTTGCCTGTGGTGCCGGAAGTATAAATTAATGTCGCCAGATTTTCTAGGGTTTGCGTGACGCTTTGTAAAGATTGATTTGCACCAGCTGCCATAACTCCAGAAAAGTTCAACACTTTCACAGTGGAGTCTTGGAGTGGTTCTTCATCGGATAGTAGTATTACCAACTGAACTGGCAAATCTTTGAGGTTTTCCCAAAGTTTTGAAAGCGTCTTTAAATCTTCCACTACCAAGGCAGTGCTGCCGCTATTTTCGAGTATAAATAGTAACTCTTGCCGCTCTGCCTGAGCGCTGCGAACAGCGTTAAAGGCACCGGCTGTCATGATACCTTGGTCGGCAATGAACCAGCGAGGGCTGTTGTCAGAAAATAAAGCTACGCAAGATTCTGGTTTTACTCCCAATACCTGCAATCCCACGGCAAATTGTTGAATTTTATCCGCAAGCTGGGTATAAGTTAGCACAACTTCTGGTTGAGAGTGCGGGTCGTGGAGGGCTATGGCATCCCCAAAATGCGATCGCGCTTTTTTCCAGACTTCGGGTAGAGATTGGGCTGAGCTGTAATCTACCACATGGCTGAGGTTAGCACGCTCTCGCTCGCTGAGACGGAAGGTGGGAGCTTTCGACATACTCAATTTCTCCTATAGCTAATCGCTGTGTTTCCAACATACTCCTTTGGGGGGAGCGGATAGCAATTTTGACGGACAGATTTTATTTTGCCATACGGTTTAAAGTTAGTAGCATTTTATACTTTACTTTTGCGGATTGACAGTGTATTCTAATAGAATGGGAATCTGTGCGCGCAAAAAAAAAGTGACTTTTTTTAACACAGAGGTAAGCGGAGGTTTTGTTTGCAACCTTCCCCTTAAAAACTTTTATTCCTTCGTTTCCACATTCCTCGTACCAGTCTAATTTCATCAAAGCTATAGCTTTCCCCTAAGAATTCCCGAATTTTGGTGAGAGATTCAGTAGCAGTAACTTCAATAGCTTTTAAAATTTCTAGCTGACGTTCTGGGGAAACCATCGAGTTTATATCTATTGGCTGATTCAGGGCAATTAATTCAGCTAAATGATCTACAATGGTGCCTGTACGCAAGTCACGTTGTTGGGCTATTTCCGCAATGCTCAAACCTTGCATATACAAATCCAATGTTTTGAGTTGGGTGTAGCTGGGTTGATTTTTTGACGGAGTTGTTGCTGTTGCTACCGGGGTTTGTGGGGTAATTCCTTGCTCTTTACAGTAAGCTTGGATTTCGCTGACAAAACGTTCGCCGTACTGGGCTAGTTTATATTCCCCAACGCCGGAAAGTCTAGAAAATTCTGTTGAAGTTTGGGGTTGCGATCGCGCCATCAACTTTAAAGTAGAATCTGAGAAGACAACGTAGGGCGCGACAGATTGTTCGTCTGCTAATTGTTTGCGAAGCTGGCGCAGTCTTTCATACAACATTTCGACTTCAGCAACTCTTTGCGGTGACTCCTCTATCACTGCGACAGTGGGAACCGCAATTTTAACTTCACGCTGACGGCGCAATACTTCCCAGCTGAGGGCGTTAAGCTTAAGGACAGAATAACCGTCACTGGTTTGATCTACAAGTCCTTGGTGTAAAAGCGATCGCGCCAGCATCTTCCAATCGTCTACACTTTTATCTGTACCAATACCATAGGTGGAAAGTTCGTGATGTCCGTTCTGCTGAATCTTCTGATTTTTTGAGCCGCGCAGCACATCAATGATATAATTCATCCCAAATCTTTCTTTGCAACGCGCTACGCAAGAGAGAAACTTTTGGGATTCGATTGTCCAATCTTCTAGAGGTTTCGGAAAGCGACAGTTATCACAGTTACCGCAATTCCCTTCAAAACGTTCTCCAAAATAACTTAGTTGAATCGTGCGGCGACAATCGGTTCCTTCAGTGTAATCTATAACTTGTCGTAGCTGTTGACGAGCAATTCTTTGCTCTTGAGGATCTGATTTTTGGTCGATAATATATTCAATAGTTTTAATATCGCCATAGCCGAAAAATATTGTACAACTAGCAGGTTCTCCATCGCGTCCGGCCCTTCCTGCTTCTTGATAATAACTTTCTAAATTGCGCGGTAAGTCGTAATGAATTACAAAGCGCACATCAGGTTTATTAATGCCCATACCAAAGGCAATTGTCGCCACCATCACTTGCACATCATCCCGAATAAAACGTCTTTGATTAGATGTGCGGTCTTCATCACTTAGTCCCGCGTGATAAGGTAAAGCTTTGATGCCATCTTGTTGTAGCCTAAAAGCAATTTCATCGACCCGCTTGCGGCTCAGACAATAGACAATTCCGGAACCTTGAGAGGCGCGAACTTGTTGCAAAAGTTGCGAGTAAGCTGTTTTTAGTTTTGGCTGAACTTCGTAATAGAGATTTGGGCGATTAAAGCTGGCAATGTGAATATTTGGTTGCCGCAGCACCAACTGTTGTATGATGTCTTGGCGGACGCGCTCGGTAGCAGTGGCAGTGAGAGCTAAAAAGGGGACATTTGGGTAGCGATAGCGTAGCAATTGCAACTGGCGATATTCGGGGCGAAAGTCGTGTCCCCATTCTGAGACGCAGTGCGCTTCATCAATTGCGATCGCGCTGACGCCAATTTTATGCTGTACTAAATCTAAAAATGGCAGAAATTTCTCCGATAGCAGCCGTTCCGGGGCAACATAAAGTAATTTTACGCGACAGTTGAGGATGTCTTGTTCCCGCGATCGCACTTGCGCCAAACTCAGACTACTATTGAGGAATGTCGCCCCAATTCCATTATCCTGCAACGATTCCACCTGATCTTGCATCAAGGCAATTAAAGGCGACACCACCACAGTTAATCCTGGTTTCAGTAGTGCTGGTAGCTGAAAACACAAAGATTTCCCACCGCCTGTAGGCATCACAACCAGCAAATCCCGATTAGAGAGCGCTTGTTGTATTATCTGGCGTTGTCCGGGGCGAAAGCTATCGTAGCCAAAAAATCGCTTTAGCGCGTGTTCGAGAGATTGAAACTGAGACATTGTTAGCGAGGGCTTCTGCTTTTTCCCCTCATAATGTTAATAGATCACGAAGCAAAGTAAAGTTATGCCAAAAGCAGTTTGGAATGGTGCAATTTTAGCCGAAAGCGATCGCACCGAAGTAGTGGAAAACAACCACTACTTCCCAGCCGACACCATCAACCGGGAATATTTCAAAGAAAGCAACACCCATACAAGTTGTCCCTGGAAAGGGCAAGCCAGCTATTATACCATCGAAGTCGATGGGCAGGTTAACAAAGATGCGGCTTGGTACTATCCCCAGGCGAAAGACAAAGCTAAGAACATTGAGGGTTACATCGCCTTCTGGAAAGGTGTAAAAGTCGAAGCTTAAAAAAGCTCCTCCTAACCCCGTTCCTGGGCTGCGGCCTGGGAACGCTCTTAGAACAGGCTCAGCCTCCGGGGTGTTACTATCATCTGACCCACAGCGGCGCTTTAGTAAAAAAATAGCCATTCCCCGGCGGATACTGGGAACGAGAAAGATATCCTTCCCCCAGTAGACGGATGTAATGTTCCTCTTTTTTGTTAAACCATTAAATCAAAGCAGAGGAGGGGGCGATGCAACTTACAGGAAAAGTGGCACTCATCACGGGTGCTGGTTCGGGTATTGGCAAAGCTGCGGCGGTGCTGCTGGCGAAAGAAGGCGCGAAAATAGGCGCATTAGGTAGAAGTGACGACGAACTCAAAGCAGTTGTTAGCGACATTCAGGCTGCTGGCGGGGAAGCCATAACGCTTAAGGCTGACATCTCCGAGCCAGAGCAGATGCAACAAGCTGTGGAACAATTGGTAAATCAGTGGGGACGGTTAGATATAGTCTTCGCCAATGCAGGAATTAACGGTGTCTGGGCATCGCTGGAGGATTTGACACCCGAAGAATGGGATAAAACGATGGATGTCAACCTCAAAGGCACCTTCCTTACCGTCAAATATGCCGTGCCTCATCTGAAAAAGCAAGGCGGTTCGGTGATTGTCACCTCCTCGGTCAATGGCACGCGGATGTTTAGCAACACGGGTGCGACAGCCTACGCCTGCACCAAAGCCGCCCAGGTCGCCTTTACTAAAATGGTGGCGCTGGAACTGGCGGAACACAAGATTCGAGTCAATGTGATTTGTCCAGGGGCAATTGACACAAATATAGACCAAAACACCGAGCGTCGTGAATTGGACGAGATTCGGGAACCTGTAGAGTATCCCGAAGGACAAATTCCCTTAACAGACGGTAAATCTGGAACATCAGAGCAAGTGGCTCAGCTAGTATTATTTCTAGCTTCCGATAATTCTAGCCACATCAGCGGCACGGAAATGTGGATTGATGGCACCCAGTCGTTGCTGGTGGGGTAGAACTAAAATCAGCGTGTTTGCAAAAAATGGTGCCACTGGTGAAAGTTTTTGCTATGATAGCGATCGCACCATGCGGATGTGGCGGAATTGGCAGACGCGCTAGATTTAGGTTCTAGTTTCGCAAGAAGTGAAGGTTCAAGTCCTTTCATCCGCATTACCAAAGAAAAATAGTCGGGATGTACAGCTGTGCGTCCCGACTATTTTTCTATTAGGTTGATGATTGTTGCTGATATGCCAAATATACAGCCTCCAAAAATAAATTAGCGCTTACTCCAGGCGGCACATTTTCCAAAGCAATGACTTCTTTAACCTGTTTAGCCAGTTTTCGGCTCAATTCCGTTCTTGCTTCCGGAATCATCGCCTCACGCCGCTGCAAATACTCTCGAATTACAGCAAAATCTTCTGGCAATAAGCTTGACAAATCCGCTTCTATTTGCAACTTATCAGCCAAAACTTCTGCATTCTCGGAAACTGAGAAAGTTTTACTAATAACTTGCTGTTCTTCTTGAATCACAATAGTTCCCGCCACCAAATCGCCTAGGCGCTTCTCTTTTCGGGTAAGTGTGATTAAAAACACTCCCAGAAACAAGATGTCATCAACAGGTCGTAGCAAAGCCCGCAGTGTTGAATGTTGTAGCCTTATCGGTCTACCATCATCACGAATTACGCGAATTTTGACATAGCGCTTACCAGGTGTTTGTCCCCGCCAGAAGGCTTCAAAAAAAACAAAATAACCTACATAAATTGAGAAGGTAATTAAGGACAGAATTGCTATTAGCCAAAGGCTTAAACTACTGTTATTTAAAGCAATACTTTCAATTAAAGCTACTAATTGAATAGAAAATACTGCCCAAACGATTAGGAAGACCAGCAGAATTGCGCTTAAGAAAATATAGTCGATAAACAGCGCATAAGCTCGATTGCCAATTCCTGCTAAAGTAAAGTCCAGTTCTACGCTTTCCGGAGTTTGGAGCGTAACTCGATTAAAAAAGTGCATAGCAGTTGAGCAAAGCTTGAGATTTAATTAGGTAATAGTGTCAGCCTGCGAAGATAGGTAAAGCACCTAATTATTATCGCGCAAATTCAAACCCAAACCTTCCCGACGACTGCGGAGATCGTAGTAGATAACTGCTTTAACCGCTTGCCAGAAAGGTATTAAAAGCGCCCCACTTGCTATGGTTAGCGCTAAAAATAGCACTAAATACAGCACCCCAAAGATGGGAGAATCTGCGGAGAACAAAGCACCTAATAGCAATTGAATCATAGTCGTAAGTATTTGAACAACAATGGATATAGGCAGAGTGATTAAAAAGGAAACAAAGACTATCCATTGCAGTCGCCCGACAAATCCCTCAGTTAATTGCCAACTGCGACTAATTGCTGAATTTGCAGTCATATTATTCTCAATCGCCAACGGCACTTCCACGATAAACCAGCGGGAAATAAGCCGGATATATACAACCAAAAAGACAATTACGGCAATAACTGTCAGCAGACTCACAATGATAGTTGCCGTAGGATTCCGTCCAAGAATACCACCCAACACCGCTACCAGGAGACCGAAGCCAATACTGGCGACGAGCGCTATCCCAAAAAATATCAAACTAACCAAGATTCCTGCCCAGAAGAAACGCCACATCCGAGGATTGACATGACGGCGGGCATCATTTACAGTTTCCGGACGTTCGAGTAATTCACTGAAAACAAGACGCGAGATTAGCGCTGAGATTGCAGAGAATTTTGCCCAACCATAAATCGGAACTAATATCCACAGATAAGCGGTGAACGCCAGACCATAATATAACTTGAAGCGATCGCGATAAATCCGCAAAGCAGCGCTAACGACATTGCCTACACTCAGCGGCCCTGTGGGTTGGCTAAAGCTGGGATTCTTAGACATGAGGATTTCTCCAGTTGTGTGAGGCGCAAAATTTAACGCTATCTTAGGCCAAGTCTGGGAGAATTCTGGGGAAATTTCATGAATATTCAACGTTGGATTGCGCGGCGGGAACCGAACTGGAAGCGCTTAGATGCCCTTTTGAGACAAGTCGAAAAAAAAGGGATTGCGTCTCTGCAAGCATCTGAAATTGGGGATCTAGCTAGTTTATATCGTTCTGTAGCGGCAGATTTGGCTAGAGCAAAGACAAACAACGTGGGAAATATCCTGGTGCAAGATTTGCAAAAATTAACATCTCGTGCATACAACCAGATTTATCAAGGTTCGCGCCGTCAGGAATGGGAAGCGGTGCGGGATTTTGTGCGTTGGGGTTTTCCGGCGGTGGTGCAAGAGACATTTGGTTACACGGCGGTAGCGACGGCGATTTTTTTCTTGGCGGCGTTGATTGCATGGTGGTTTGCTTGGCAAGATCCGGTGTTTTTGTCGCTGCTTGTTCCAGAAAAATTGATTTCACAGGTACGCGATCGCCAAGAATTATGGATGGGGTCGATTGTCGGAATTGAACCTTTAGCTTCCAGCAGCATTATGATTAACAACATCTCGGTATCTTTTGGTGCTGTTGGTGGTGGGATCACTGCTGGTGCCTATACGATATTTCTCATGGCATTCAACGGGCTGCATATTGGCGCGATCGCTGCTTTAGTTGCTCAACATAATTTGGCTTACCCTTTCTGGGCGTTTGTTTTTCCTCACGGTTCCCTAGAATTACCTGCGATTTTTTTAGCTGGTGGGGCTGGTTTATTGATAGGTAAAGCTATTCTTTTTCCCGGTAAATATCGTCGCGCTGATGCACTGAAAGTTTATAGTTTGCAGGCGGCTCAGTTATTATTTGGCATTGTACCAATGTTGATTATTGCTGGTACTATTGAAGGTTTTTTCTCGCCAAGTCCAGTGGTTCCATCTGCGATTAAGTATGTTACTGGCATAGTGCTTTTTACCCTTTTAGTAATATATTGCAGCCGTAAACCATTTGATAATATAGCAGTCCTAAAGGATTCGTGAGGGCGAGATCCCCGACTTCTGTAAGGATACCGCTGGCGAATAGGGGGTATAACCCCCTGTTCAACTCTTCTGATTGTATAAGAGCGGACTTTTAGCACTCGCTTGAGTAACCAGCTTCTGAGTCTGCCCCGCAC
>NZ_JACJOK010000090.1:0-74352 GCF_014695505.1 Trichocoleus sp. FACHB-90 | reverse complement strand
ACATTTCGATTAGCCTCTCGTGCGCGTTTAGAGGCAATGTCTCCTGGGGTGAAATGTGATTATTTTCGACCTTGACCATGTAGTAATTTTCGGTCATTTTGGTACATCATTAGAAAATTATTGTGAAATTGGGTGGACAATACCAACTCAAATGAGGCGAGAATCAAGAGTTGTCTGATTCAGGTCATCTAGAGGTGATGCAGTGCCAGTCAATGCCGACAAACCCCACTTGTGGAAGGCAGATATTGCCCAGTCGGTAGACTTCTACAATAGTTGGTTCATGCAGTTCGCACCCCAAGCGTACCGCGACACTCGCATTGCCACCACTCAACAAGTCGAATCCGCCTTAGCCCGGACAGCCAATCATAACGAACATCACACCCACCGTGTTGCGGCAACATCCCTCTGTTCTGCCCATTCTCCGCATGGCGACAGCACCCCCCATCGCCCGCGATCGCCTTATCGGTCTACCAGGAGTGCCGCCCAACCTGGTCAAAAGCATGGAAGAAAAACAGCGCATTCTACCCCGGATGACCAGTGCCAATCTGGATTCTGGACTCATGAAAATCGGTCAAATCATTGCACGACTGGCAGACAAAGACATCTTCCCCTGGCTGGACGCAGGACAGGAGCCGACCTATACACAAGTACACCGAGCCGCGACAATTGTGGCAGACCGTCTCTGTGGGGCGCTGACTAACCCGATTATTCGCAATGCCCAAGAGCGCAGACAGCTTGCCACCATTAAGGAATGGCTGGAACAACGCGGCTACTCATACGTTAGGGTCGGAGTCGGATTAAGCTTTGAGACATGCAGCCCGGAACTTTCTCGTTTCGGTTCAATATTCCGGTACTTTTACAGGGAGGCACCAAACAAATTAATATTCCGATTGACGTTGTAATTAAACCGCTTCAGTCCAGCAGGAGTGACTTACCGCTACTGGTTGAAGCCAAATCCGCTGGAGACTATACCAATCCCAATAAGCGACGCAAAGAAGAAGCCGTTAAAGTTGCTCAATTAAGAAGCAACTATGGCAATCATATTCGGTTTATTCTATTCCTTTGCGGTTATTTTGACCACGGCTATTTAGGCTATGAAGCTGCTGAAGGGATTGACTGGGTATGGGAACATCGCATCGATGACCTGGCACAATTCGGAGTATGACGGTAACGAAAGCAACGGAAAAAGCACGGGCGTTGCTGAACCAGCGGCTTGATGCAGCCAAAACCCAAACTGAGCGCAATCAGCTGGGTCAGTTTGCCACACCTTTCTCCCTCGCCACAGAAATTCTGGAATCTGCCAGAACGCTATTTCCCTTAGACAAAAAGATTCGTTTTCTGGACCCAGCTTTTGGTACAGGCTGCTTTTACTCCGCATTATTGCAGCAATTCCCCTTATCGCAAATTGTTGAGGCAGTGGGGTACGAAATTGACCCCCATTACGGGACTGAAGCGATTCAGCTTTGGGAACATACGCCGCTACATTTGAAGATTGCTAACTTTACCCAGGCTACACCTCCCGACTTTGAGGAAGCGAAAGCTAACTTACTGATTTGCAACCCGCCGTATGTCCGGCATCATCATTTGAGCCGGGTTGAGAAGCTGCGGTTGCAAAATCAAACAGAGCAGGTATCGGGAATAAAACTCAGCCAGTTAGCTAGTCTTTACTGCCATTTCTTGTGTATTTCAGATGCGTGGATGGCTGAAAATGCTCTGGCTGGATGGCTCATTCCCAGCGGGTTTATGGATGTGAATTACGGACAGCCCATTAAGGAGTACCTCCTCAATCGCGTTACGTTGCTGCGAGTTCATCGCTTCGAGCCAAATAACGTGCAGTTTGAAGATGCATTGGTGTCTAGTACGGTCGTTTGGTTGAGGAAGGCTGCACCACCCGCTAATCATGCGGTTGAGTTTACCTACGGCGAAAGGTTGACCGCACCTCATCTGAGAGAACTAATTCCGGCAGAGGTGCTACGCCGTACCGCCAAGTGGACTAGGTTTGGGCGGGTGTCTGATAGCGTGAATTGCAGTGAAAAGAGGCTGAAGCTTAAGGATAGTGCCGCTCAAGAGAGAAGGTTAGCACTAGGGGGCAGATATGCCAACGGTCAGCAGCTTCAGCTGAAGGACTTATTTACGATTAAGCGGGGTTTGGCGACAGGAGCGAATAATTTTTTCGTGCTAACCCCAGAGCAGGTATTGATTCATCAACTCCCTAGTGAGTTCTTAAAGCCGATTCTGCCGAGTCCCCGGCTTTTGTCAGCGGATGAAATTGAAGCGGATAAGAACGGAAATCCGCTTTTGGAGCGCCAGCTGTTCCTGCTGAAGTGCGATTTACCTTTATTTGAGGTGAAAGCGAAGTATCCATCCCTTTGGGAATATTTCCAGTTGGGAGTTAAGCAGGGAATTTGCGATCGCTACCTGTGCAAGCATCGCTCTCCTTGGTATGTGCAGGAAAACCGTCCGCCTTCCCCGTTACTGTGCACTTATATGGGACGGATAGATACCAGCCGGGGCAAACCCTTCCGATTTATTCTGAATCGCTCAATGGCGACCGCTACCAATGTCTACTTGATGTTGTATCCGAAACCAGCTTTGGAGAAGGCATTAACAGACAAGCCAGAGTTGCTCAAACAAGTATGGCTTGCACTGAATCAAATATCTGATGAAACGTTAATGGGTGAGGGTCGTGTGTATGGGGGTGGCTTGCATAAGCTAGAGCCGAAGGAACTAGGGCTAGCGACGCTAGAGACCATTCTTGAGGTTTTACCAAGTTGATGACGGAAAAACTGGACTTTGATTCAAATAGAGATACCGTTGAATTGTTGGAACAGGGTAGTAGCGAAGGAGTCAGTCATACCAGAGATATAATCGGTGATATTAAGAATCTTTTCATAGCAACTTGCGTTCTCAGCGATGTGATGTTTTTCGGGTAGCATCTGCTTGATCAGGTTGCCTTTTTTACTGCTGTGCAAGGTAGCGCTGATGAACTCGGCAAACAACTTATGGAGGACTTCATATCCAGCTATTTGGATGCCAACAACATCCGGGTGGTCAAAAACTTGTCTTCGAGCTTCTTCCTTGAGCGCCTTGATCGCTTCATGGTGTTTACTTTTAGACAATAGTTCTTCGTCAAATTCTCCGCCTAGCAGCTTTTCTCTGTGTTCAAAGAAAATTTCAGCCACTTCGCAGACGAGGTTGTTAATGGCTTTAGCACGTAGTCGTTTAATTTTTTCTTCTTTGCTTTCATCGTTTTTGTTGAGGTCAATCTCAGCAATCTCGTTGAGCAAATCGCTAGCTTTGTCGAAAGGGATGTAGCCCATGCGGTGCCCGTCTTCGACATCAACAATGGAATAGCAGATGTCATCAGCAGCTTCAACTAAAAAAGCGAGCGGATGTCGCGCCCACCATGCAGATTTGTTATTACGACGAATAAGCCCAACTGTATCTGCAACCTTAGTGAACAACTCTAACTCTGACTGAAAGAATCCGTACTTCTTAACACTTATACCCTTGTAACCGTTAAGGATATCCTTAGCAATGAGTGACTCTCTGGGGTACTTGGTGAAAGCTGCCAGAGTAGGGCAGGTGAGCTGCATTCCACCGTATGTAGGTGGCATTTCTAGGCATGTTAGGATGCGGAAGCCTTGTGCGTTACCTTCAAATTGGTCGAAATCAGCTTTTTGCTTATCGGTAAGGAGCGTCTCGCCAACATGGTTAACAGTGCTATACCAGGATTGAAATGCGGTACTAAGAGCATCCTCTCCAGAATGACCAAAGGGGGGGTTGCCAACATCGTGAGCTAGACAGGCAGCAGAGACAATATCACCGAAGTCTGAAGGGCTAACCTCTGTGAGATTATATTCCTTTACAATTTTACCACCAGCGATTGTGCCGAGGGAGCGACCTACACAGGAAACCTCAATACTGTGAATAAGGCGTGTACGAACGTAATCATTCTTTGCTAAAGAAAAAACCTGGGTCTTGTCTTTGAGGCGACGGAAGGGCGAAGAAAACACCAGTCGGTCGTAGTCCCTTTGAAAGGGAGTGCGTGCATCATCTTCAAGGTGAAGCTTGTCTGGACTATCCTTGCCCAGCCTATGGGGTATCAGGAGCTGCTTCCATTCCATCATAAGATCTGTAATATACCTATCATTTAGAAGTTATTGAACCCTACATATAACGAACGCAGAGAATCTATACCTAGAATCAACCTCGTCGTTTTATTAACTTTACTACTGCTGTATAATACATTTGTACTTTTCTAACCAAACTTTAACAATCTTGTTTAACAAAACAGGAATAAGTGCGGAGCTAACTTCGCACTGTTTGATGCTCCGTACATTTACTAGCATACTAAGATTTGGGAGAGCCAAATTAGATTATGTCTGGTTATTAAAGTATAAATTTAAAGGTTTTTGACCTTAATTATAGGAGTAGACATGGTAAATACTTTACAAGAGGGTGATAACGGTCTAGTTCGTTTAGACTACAGCGATTTGTTGAGTAAAATTTTAAAAGTCTTGCAAAATCAACAGACCAAAAAGCCTTTCAGTTTATCCGAAGATGGCAACCGATTACTGATTGATATTGACGAAATCGCTTTTCAAGTAGCTTCTTCAACGGTTGCCAATCCTTTGGGAGCATCTGCTAGCAGTGCTAAGTCAGCAACAGTGAATTTAAGTCGAGGGTTAAAACCACATTTTATTAGTCTAGTTCAGCAGATTAGAGACTGTTTAAAACAACATATAGAATCTACCTTACCCCAACAAGAAGAAAAAAATATTACTATTGAAGCATTTATGGGGAATTTGGCGACACCCTTAAAAGAGTTTGAAGGTGAAGCAAAGAATATAGGTTTTAAATATAATTTTGGGAAGAAATATGAGAAGTTGCAAAAGCAACGATTAAGTTTGCAACCCCAAACCGATAGTAGTAACCCATTACTCAAGTTTCATAAGCTAACAATTACGGTAGAGAACACCCGAAAATTTGACGAACAACTACAATCAGGTCTGAAAAATTTTATTGACCTTCACTTTTCTCCTAATCAGCAAGAAGACCTCAACTATATTCTTGATGATTTAGTAGAGGAGGATAAATCTGATATTTATCGTCTAAAGCGCCTGATGGATACAGAAGCGCTTGGTAAACTCCAGAGAGAAGCCAAAATTAAGTATTTAGAATTCCTGAAAGAACACTTAGGCGAGCGCAAAGATGTTATCTATCTTGAAGACTTGATTAGACGACTCAGATTGATAGAGGAGTACATTAACGATCTTGAAAAAGAGGACGGACATTACGAGGTAAACTATGCAGGAATAAACGCCAATTATAGAGAAATTTTTTCTCGTGCCGAAGCTTTCCAGGAATTACCTATTATTCCTTTAATAGTTGGTTATTTAGGAGAAACAACAGATGAAAATCAAGGTAAACAACAGTTTATTTTTGGGCTGAAGCTCAAGTTAGGTGGTAAAGTTCATGCAAGAGGAGGAATGCCTGTTATTGACTATTACCTTAACTTACTAGATTCAAACAGCCAGGAACATCAGGAAGAACTTGCCGAGCCATCTAAAAAAGAGTCATTTGTCAGAAAAATATTAAAAGTTGCATTATTATATTACTTTGTTTTTGCTGGTATCGCTCCTTCAACCAAGGGTTATACTCCTGAATCAGACTTAGAATACGACCCAAAAATAGTTTTTGAAGAAAAAGTGTTACCTATCTTGAAGGGATCTGATGAAAACAAAAAACAAAGCATTCTCAGAGGAATCAAAAAAGGGTTAGAGGAATACAAGGCTAGCGACAAAATAGAAAAGCTTAAAAAACTACTACTAAATATTCTTGATAAGCCGTCTAGCTTGCCAACTAGAAACTATCCTTTGCATATCAGTGTTAAACAAGGTATTTTGGAGCAAGAGTTTAGCACTATCAATAAAAACAGTACTTTTTTTAAAAGCATTTTACGCGAAAATCAGAAAGCAGCCCTAAAGTATATATCAGTAGCAAATCCTAGTGTTGATACGAATTCACTTTGTACTCTCTCAGCTAATCTCCAGATAAGTGAAATTCACTATTTTTCGACTGAAGACAGCCAAAGCTTCAGTATGGAATACGATCTAAGAAAGATTGATACTATTCCTATTCTTGTAGTTCCCCAAGAGGAAAATTGTAGAAAAATTTATGGACAAAGCTTTAAGCAAGAAAAGCTTTTGGTCTTTAATTATAATCATCAGCGTCTAAAAGATAAAATATTTAAGAACTTGGAATCATCCCATGCTTTTATTTATCGAGTTACTTTCTCCTTGCTTGCTTATACCAGTCTAAAAATTTTATTCGACTCATCAAAACGCAGGTTATTTATCCCTATCTTGCGACTGCATTTAAGTGACAAGCAAAACCCTTCACCCGAAGAAGAGTTTATGCGCTCCATCTTCTCGGTATTATCGCATCTTTTGAACGAAAGACATCGCTCGAATTCCCAAGGTTTCTGCATCAAAGACATCAATCAATTTAAAGTTCGTAATGGGTTGAGTTCCTTGTACTCTATTCTCCCCAAACAATTTAAGTTCAGTGCTTCTTCTACTGAATACCAACTAGACAAGCTAGCGATTATTGTAGTGTCAAGTCGAGAAAGCGATCGCAGTAAAGGAAACGATTACAAAATTGCCAACTTAATGGGAGAAATTGTAGGACTACAGCGAGAGCGTCTAGAAAATGGCGATGACACTATTCGCCTATATATGATCGGTACTTTCTCTGATAACTATGGTAGTCAAGATATCCATAGCCATCCAGACGTTCTGATAGATAAAGTTAATGAGCTTTATCAGCAAGGATTTAGACACTTTCTATACATTGCTAAATCTCCCTACTCTAATACTTTAAATATGACTCGAACCGAAGAGGATGAAGAGTTATATTTCATGTCAAAAGCTGTTTTAGGTAAGTTAAAGGGGCAAAGAGAAGACCTGAAAATATATCCAGTATTTTTTGATAAATACTATGCGGTAAAGCTCCAAAGTATTACAGCCAGTTCCTTGTATATACAGGATATAGCGGAATTAGAAACTTTGGTAAAAGATCCTAGCAAACAATCTGTGGTATTTTTCAACCTATTTAATGGAATTCAAGTTGGTGATGAAAAATACTATAACGGGGTTATTTCCTACGCCACCCTCTTGAACATCTATGAAGGCGTATTAGATGATAAAGACATTCGTCTAGGGTTAATGTATGACAACTCGTTGAAAAACGAACTACTACAGTTCCTTACTCTCTACCATTTTTCTCGATATGAAGCAGATAGTACAAAATCCCGCAATATCAACTTCAAACTCGATCCATACGAGAAACTGATTGGAGAGGATAGCGTGGGAGCTTTATCTATATTTAAACACATGACAGGGGGAGTTAAATTTAATTCCTTAGCATTTTTAACAGAAGTCAGAAAAGCTTTAAACGTGCAGCCGGAGAGTGAAGTACAGGTAGAGAGTGAAGACAAATGATCGCATCTGAGCTAGGAAAAGAGTTAGGTCGTCTGTTTGAAGTTGGGTTCAATATTGGGATGCTTGCCTATATTGAACAAAATCAACTATCTCATAAATTTGGAAATTTATATCGCCAGGATTTGCAGCAGCTAAGTTTCCCAAAAATGCTCAGGAGATTGGCAGATAAAGAACAAGTTATTAGCGAACAACACAGGCAGATTGTTGGCAAGTGGAGTACCTTTTTCTTACAAAAAGGTTTTCTGGGTGGATTAAATTTTTTCAGTGAGTATATTAAATCTACTGGCTGGAGCAAACATCAGCTAAAACGTCTAGAGATTTTGTACTATCAGTGCTGTTTTTCCGATGATAACAGCCTAGGAACTTATAGCAAGGGAAAAGAAAAAGTATTTAAAGAAGTATTATCTCAATTTGACAAGATAGAAGTTGATATTAACAAATACTCAAAAAAAGGAGATTTTTTGAATGCAGATACTCTGATTTTGATTAAGTGTGCCAAGCACTTGAGAGTTATTTGTATAGATTATTCGGTGTTTTCCATCAAATCAATTCAGGATTTGGTTGATGTAGATAGCGTGGAAGTGTTACGGAAACTGTTGTTAAGTGAGATTAGTTATTTAAAATCAAAAAGTGTTTTTTCAAATTTAGGATTAGATACTAAAACTTCCGAACTGGATTTATCAAAAAATCTTGCTAGTCACTTTACTGCTTTCAAGCGAGGGGATAAAGAAACTGCGAAGTTAATCCAGGCAGCTAGTTATGCCCATAGTTTTTCTGAATTTTTGCGCTCGCAGAGTATACTGACAGACGAAACCTCAGTTATTTTCAATGTGGTGGGCTATAGCGATCGCGGTATCAGTGCTATGTCCCTCAATCGGGATAATTTAGATATTTTAGAAACTTGTTCTCATATCTATAAAAAAGAGCCAAAAGACCAGCAAATTCAGGATGCTCGCCGGCAAGTTTTAAGACAAATTCAACGAAATGCAGCTAAAAGTTTTCAGGATGGTAGGAATTTTATTAATAAGTTTTCAGAAGTTTCTAAAGATGGGATAATACCTATTTTTCATAAAGAGCGTATAGAGGGTTTTTTCAATTCTATAGGTGTGATTTCCCCAGATTTGGCAACACAACTACAAGTTACACCGAACTTAGACCTGAGAAAAGCTCATGCTGAACTGATTACCAAAGCTCTAGTTTCTGATGTTACTTATATCTTTTTAACAGGAAATCCTGGTATTGGTAAAACGACAGCGATCGCTAACTTCCTTAAAACTACAAATTGTCTGAATGAGGGTTTTTTATTCTTTTACGTCAGCCCTAGAAAACAAGTTAACCTAGACATCATTGAAAAGTTTAAAGAAAAACTAACAAACTTACTGTATGACAACCGAATATTTGCTATCACTACTTCGGCTGACCTCATTAAGAATAACGGTGGACAATATACTGTAAATTATCTGTCAAACCAGCGTCAAGATAATTTCACGGAGCAGACTATAGATTTTATCAGTCAAAAAACAGAATCTGTGCCTACCTCATTATCTAAAAATCTTGGCAGACTAGCAGAAGACCAGATTCAAGATGTGAGTCAGCAAAATCGAGGCGTTTTAGACAGTATTTGTCAAGCCATTTATACTATTATTAACCGTAACCTTTCTCATAATATAGTAGCGACAGTTTCCATCCAGTCTTTGAAGAAAACGCAAAGTGGCAAAGATACCTTAGAGCATTTTGAAAAAATATTTAAAGATGCCTACAACTCCACAGAAGGGCTTGTCATTCCTGCTCGGATGAAAGAAATATCCAGTAGGATTAAGCATTTATTCATTATGATTGATGAAATCACAGGAGATGATAGTGGAGTAGAGTTCCTGACAGGGATTAGCAGCATTTTAAAAAAATATGGTGTCATAGATAGTCAACATGGCTTTAACACTAAAATTATTGTGGCTGATGCTTCGATTGTCGATCCAGATGTAATTAAGCAGCATCTAGAGGAAACTTCAGCCGAACCAAACAAAATATTTTTTAGAAAAGCTGCTGCTAGTAATTCGCCTTTATCAGTGCAGCCATTCCAGTTTAACGGGTTAAAGGCTACCATTATCAATGCCAACTCCTACCCAGCCAAAAGCTTAGAGATAAACTACAAAATTTTTATCGAATGTATTAAATTTAATGACAAAGTTTACCTAACCAGAAAATATGATTTAGAAAATCGGGTTCAGTCAGAAATTGTAGAAGATATAAACAGCTTTTTAAGCCAGCCTGGTTCTGAGCAAGTAATAGTATATATTCAGGACAAACAGAGATTGGCTGACCTAATTGAAAAGATTAAGGAACAGCAGGAAGAATTTAAACAATATAAGCATTACCTAGAGATTCATGCTAGTCTTTCCGAATCCGAAAAGCAACGTATCCCCCAGCACCAAAATGATGTCAAAGTCATTTTTATGACCGCTTCTGCAAGTCGAGGTTTATCATTTCCCAAAGCCAAACGCATTTTGGTTGATATTCCACGTTTTGAAATTGAAAAAAACCTGATGGAAGTTATTCAGGTGATTTACAGAGGTCGTGGAGATTACCAAGAAAATGGCATTGAAAAAACCTTAGATGGTGAAGATAAAGAGCTAGTTTTTTACCTATCTGAGCAAGTTGTATATTACCCTAAAGACCGTCATTCATCCTCGCACAACCCTAGCGACGAGCAGCAGTTGTCCTTACAGGAAAGCGTGCTGAATATTTTGAATATTTTGCTAATTTTAAAGGCTTCTATAATGACCAGAATTTTTGGTTCTGGGTCTATCGGTCAAGATAACTTCATTATGATTCCAATAGGCGGAAAGTCAGTATTTGCTGCGGGTCAAACTTTTAGTAGTAAGATGAGTGCGCTCATTAAGCAGCTGAAAAAGGAACAAAATAAGCGTCGCCATGATGGACTACTAAAAGAGGTTTATTCTAGCCTAGAAAGTCTGCTAAGTTCAGTAGAGATAAATTTGGGAGCTGGGGCTAATTCTCAAGAATGGCAGGGACTCTCCTATTTGGAATTGCAGGAGACATTTTCTACTAGATTTTTACAGTTAGTGAATAATACTTTAGATAGTTTACTGAATTTTGCTCCGATTCAATTGGGTTATATCAACGGTAGTTTGTTAGTTGTTTCTCTGGCGGGCAGAGCGGTGGAGGAAAAGTATAAAATGCGGCTAGGACAAGAAATTGTAACTTTTAGTAATGGTAAATTACTGAATCAAATGTCTGAAATTAGAAATAGTCTAGCCTATCCAGAAAGCATACGCTCGGCTATCAACGAGGCGATAGAGTTGGTGAACCTGTTGGAGGAGCAACCGAATAAAACCCAAAAATTTGAACAAAATAGCCAGTACTTTGACCAATATTATGCCTTGCCCTTATTTACCTTTATTACTGGTGAGGCGATAAGTCAATATTTTGCTAGCAATGAAGAAGAACCAGAAGACCAAAGATTTCGAGATATTCTAGCTACTTATATTAGTTCCTTGTATCCCGTCAGTAATATTCTGCCTATTGGTCACAAATATAAAGATTTTCCTTGGCTGGTTTTTAGGAGTTACAGTCTCAATGAGATTAGAAGCAAACTTTTTACAGATAAGTATTTTTTAACTTCTAATGAATTGAATGTCCTGAATTTGATTCTTTCTCAAGACTAACTATATGCGGTTTTGCTCAAATTCTTCACTGAGCAAGCGCTAGCATTTTATCAGTTCAGAGTTTCCCCGGATGTAGATCTCCTCAGCCAGCGCCATAATGCAGATGAGTATTGGGGGGCGTTTAGATGAATAAATGGATTACTTAATCTGGAATGATTTAATTGCATCTCATTTCTTCCGGCCTGAAATGGCTGGGCGCACAGTTTATCTGTACGTCACTGAGAAGCTAATAGCGGAGCTTGGCCAAGGTAGCAGTGCTGACTTTCAAGATTTTATTAAGGCAGTCAAGATTGGTCTTTTTGAGAGAAGAGGGAAGGGCATCTGTCAGAAAGCCTTGGACAGCATGGAACACTGGACTTACCGATGCAGACGGCGAGGTTATCCCCTGTACATCGGCTACTTGGCGCTATTTGTCCTCGCCGCTGGTAGAGAAGGAGAATTTTCGGCTAATGCGTACTATCCCCGCCTGCGGAAATTACTGGGTGAAGACCCCACTTCTGGACAGTATCGTTACTTCGACCAGATGCGGAAACTTTGGGATGATTTAGAGCGGTGGTCGAATGAGGATAAATCTGGTGAACTGGGCATATTCAAGAGTGACATTGCTGGAAGTTGGATTCACGTTGGCAGACCGCTCGCACAAACCTTTCTGACCGAGGAAGAGCGGCATACGCTCCCCGTTATTTTTGCTACAGCTGGCTTAGATCCAACTTCCGCTCCGTCTGGACGGGTACTCGCGCTCTTGCTAGCTCGGTACGGACATCAGCAGCTTAGGTCCCGGACACTGCGCTTATTGGAGGAAAGCAGCAACAGCGACAAACCGCTGCGTGATGCCTTGCTCGAAAGGATTGTGGATGAGTTGAGGGACTGGGATGGCACCGCTGCTCCCATGCCCTCCGGCCCAAACACCCAAGTTTACGGCGCTTTGAGATTGTGCTGTCAACTCAACCGAATTGCTGGGCGTGCAAACATGACGCTGCGTTGCAGCACTAAGCAGGAATTTCCTGAAGACGGCTTGAGCCTGGTTCTAGATGGCTATTCTGGCTCCTTCCGTTGTGAAGAGTACGTCATGGGCTGGTCAGAGCCTATCCGGTGTACAGACCTTGCCTGCCAAGCCTGTATAGGTGGCCAGATTAACGCCTCTCATTTTGATTGGTCAGAAGGTTTATGTTTGCAATCTCCTGACCAGCGGTGGTGTTTTAGGTTGCCACAGTCCCTCATCCGAATTTTCATAGACGGGGCAGGATTTGGGCTACCAGGGCTAGTAGAAGTGCGGCAGTTGCCTAGCGCATCACGCTTTTACCTTGCCGCACGGCAAGATTGCTGTCAGTTGCTAGAAAAGTGGGGAGAATCCAGCTGTAAGGGATTTGAAAAGCTGCCAATCATAGCAGGTTTACCGCACGGGTGGCATTTTTTTCACGTAGCTGCTGCGTATAGCGATGATTTAGTCAAATATGAATACCCTATCCTATCGCTTCCGACCACTGTTCGGTTTGATTTGGAGGGTGGAATACGGATTTCCAGAGGCAATCAATTCTTCAAGTTCGCCCCACCTAAACTGGTTCTTACTGGTGGCAACGATTCAATACGAGTGTGTTGCAATAGTACACCTCTAGATTGCAGTCAGGCAGAAGGTATTTATGAACTGCCTGACCATGCTCCAACTGGGACAAAAATTGAGATTGAAGCACGTATTGGTGAGGATGTTGTTAGGTGTCGTTCTCTGTTCTTAGTAGAAGATTTTTCCTGGCCAGACCGAAGCCTAGAAAAACGGTTTGACCGCTTTGGGCACCGTTTTTTGGAACTGGACAACAGTACGGTGGGCGTTGCTGGCGCGTTAGTATTCGGGGAGAAACCACCTCCCTTTAACTTCAACACTTGGCTTCCAGTCCAAGGAAAGCAACGGATTTTCTTTGTGGGCAGGGAACCCGGACAGGTTGCCTGCTGGCCAAGCGAGCCGCTGCCAACAGATTGGACACCTGTTTGGGCTGTTGCTACTGGTCGTCGTCGCCAAGCCATGTTTTGTGGCATTAGCTTGCTGGAATCAGAACCTAGGCAATCAAAGTGCAAGGATAAAAGGAAATTGCGGCAATGGAAAGAAATATTGTGGCATTGGCGAAAGAAGACTTCACTACCTATAGATGATCGCCTACGCCCATTATGGAATAAATTCCAAAAGGAGGCAGAGCGTGTCAAGGGATAGTGACCAACTGCTCTACGTCATCTCTGCTAAGAAGGAAATGCCTTGGGTATCTTTCAAAGAGGTATTCAATTATCTGTACACCCTTAAGGTTGCTCCCGCTGCCGGAGATTTAAATGGAATTAACTACAAGAGGTTCCAAACGGTTCGTGCCCTCGATGCTCTCGGTCATTGTGACTTCGACTTTAGTGAGGAGGGCAATAAAGTTTATGCAGCTCCTCCAGTCTTGGTACGATTACCGTGTGCTGGCTTTCCTCAAGCCATATTAGCGGGAGCGCGATCGCCTCAATCAATCCACAAATTGTCAGAAGCCTGCAAGGTGATTGGAAGCCATATAAACCTTCATGTCAGCGAACAACCTAACGAATTAGTCTTTGTGCCAGTGCGAGTGGCTGTTCAAGCTGAATCAACAGAGGAACTGGTAATGCTGGCAGACTCGCTTGGGATATCCTTCGATAAGCAGCCTGGGGCTTGGTCGCTTCTACATTTTGCTGCTTCTCTTGATGATTACCTAGCCACCCGCCAATGGGTCGCAAGACCAGAGCTGAACTTGAAACGCAAAGATTTTGACTCCACCTCCTTGCAGTTTCGTGAGCCGCAAAACGCAGCAACAGGCATCCGACTCAGCAAATATACCAATCCAGTACGGAACGTCCCAGTTCAATTTCTCTGGAAAGACAGTCTATGTACGCAGATTGACGGCGATTGGGGGCGGTATGTTGTTTTAAAATTGACTGGATTGAGTGTACTTGTCTATGATGAACGCCGCTTCACAATGGCAGTACCAGCTAGTGTCCCACTGCCGCGACTATTCGAGAGGGCTTTAGTCTTATGTTCCGGCTACGCAGCGACGTTTGTTCCTACAAAGAGTATGCCGCGTCTTAACCAAAAAACATCAGGCTTTAACTTATTCCGAGATATTCCACCTCAGATAGCAGAAATGACCGCCGCTAGGTTAGGTCAGTCCCTTTTACTGCAATCTCTAGATATTAATTTTTAAACAAATAACCTATGAACGACCCAATTGGCGCTTTTGACAAAATCCGTGACAACCTTCTCCTCTACATTCAAACAGCATTTGGAACTCAATTTCCAACAATTGAGATAGAAAGAGAAAGGCGATTGCGTGAACCTGGTGTTTTTTATCAAGATCCTTGGATTGAGCCATTATCACGCTACCAAACCGACAAACCTATTAATGAATTAGAGATTAGCGACACTCCAGGATTAAGTGAAGCTGAACTCGAAGATTTTAAAGAATTAGCTTTATGTGGGCTTGTCGGCAACTTCTCACTATATCAACACCAAATCGAAATGCTCCGTAGGGCATTAAATGGCCAGAATGTAGTGGTTACAGCTGGTACTGGTTCGGGTAAAACTGAATCTTTCCTGTTGCCGCTATTTGCCTATCTTGCCAAGGAATCAAGAAACTGGGATGCTCCCGGAGCAGAGCCAGATCATCTCAATACCTGGTGGCGTTCCGACAATGAGGAATGGCGAGACCAATGTAATCCAAGGGTAAATCAAAACCGTCGAATGCAGCGCTCTTATCGCGTACCTCAAAGAGAGCATGAAACTCGCGATGCTGCTGTTCGGGCGTTAATTCTCTACCCTATGAATGCTTTGGTAGAGGATCAACTGACTAGACTCCGCCGAGCTTTAGATTCTCAAGAAGCACGGCAGTGGTTTCAGGACAGGAGAAATGGCAACCGGATCTACTTTGGGAGATATAACGGCACAACCTCTGTTCCGGGGCATGAATATAACCAACATGGAAATCCTAATACAGACAAGATAGATGAACTTGTCGAGGCAATGCAAAAGATGGAGCAATCTGTGCAAGCCATCGCAGAACACTCTAATAGGGAGTATGAGAGATTTATACAAAAAGGTGATAGCCCAGATGAAGCATTTCAAAAAGCCCAGGATTTGCAAAGGGAGTTAATGTTCTTTTTTCCTCGTCTAGATGGTGCTGAAATGCGATCGCGCTGGGATATGCAAAATGCACCACCAGATATCTTAATTACTAACAACAGTATGTTGAGTATCATGCTGATGAGGGAAGTGGATGAACCCATCTTTGAAAGAACACGGGAATGGTTAAAGAAGGAAGGCAGTGTTTTCCATTTGATTTTAGATGAACTGCACTTATATCGGGGCACAGTTGGTACAGAAGTCGCTTACCTATTCCGTTTACTACTTAATCGCCTGGAACTTCACCCAGGTCATCCTAAGTTAAGAATTCTTGCTTCAAGTGCATCTTTAGATCCTGAAGATCCTGAAAGTTTAGAATTTTTATCCGATTTTTTTGGCTCAGAGTGGAGTCCAGAACAAATTATTACTGGAGACCTTGAGCCAATTCCACCTCTTGACGGTATAGACTACTTACCCAGCGAACCATTCACTGCTTTAGCAGCAGCACAGGAGTCGGCAAGTGAAGATGACCTTAATAATGCTTGTCATCAGATTGCTGCGAGCTTGGGCTACAGTAACAATGCAGTAGAGCCGGCGGAGGAATTACGTCTTGCACTTGAATCTGAAAGTGCAGCAATCGCAGCCAGAATGCTGAATGCTTGCACTGATAGTTCAGGACAAACTCGTGCAGTACCTCTGTTTGAATCAACAGATGACCAATTATCTCAAGGCATCGAACCGTTTGCTTGGGGGATTTTTGGTAATGAATTAGATGACAGTACGCTCCGACAAGCGACAAGAGGTTTGCTAATTGCCCGAAGCCTATGTGATGCGGGCGAACACCCGGCCTCCCTACCTCGCTTTAGGATGCATTGGTTTTTCCGAAATATAGAAGGTCTTTGGGCTTGCACCATGCCAAACTACGACTGTCATGGTGATGAAAGCAGTGAGGAGCGGCCAGTTGGCAGGCTGTTCCCAGAAAATCCTCCGATTCTTTACGGAAACCAAGAAGAAAGATATCGAGTCTTAGAGCTTCTCTACTGTGAACAGTGTGGGACTGTATGTTTGGGCGGTAGCCGTCAAGTTTTAGAAGATAACAATGGTTTTGAATTACTACCCACCGATCCAGATATTGAAGGAATTCCTGATAAGCAAGCCGCCCGCTTTGTAGAGCGGAGAACCTATGAAGCTTACGCTGTATTTTGGCCTTCCCAGGGAAACCCTCTTCATCCAGATGCACAGTGTTGGACACAACCCCCAATCTCAGAGCAAGTTAGAAGGGGAGCGCAAGCTCGATGGACACAAGCCACTTTGGATAGCCGCGGTGGTCAAGTCCTCTTTGGTAATCACGCTCCGGTTGCACCATTGGGTTCATGGGTATCAGGCTATTTGTTTCACTTGCCACAGGAACAACCTGATAATCAAGGAAACTTCAAAGCTTTGCCAGCAGTGTGCCCGAATTGCGGTGCAGACTACACTAGACGGCGGAGACCATCACCCATTAGGGGATTTCGTACTGGCTTTTCCAGAGTAAGCCAACTGCTTTCTAAGGAGTTGTTTTATCAACTTCCCGAACAAGACCGCAAGCTAGTTGTTTTCTCTGATAGTCGTGAGGATGCCGCTTCAATCTCTAATGGAATAGAGAGAACTCATTACCTTGATTTAGTCCGCGAGGCGATCGCTGACGAACTCGGTCGAATAGCCATTGACCAACCCCGACTGTTACAGGATCTTCAAACTCACGGTCAACCTACTTGTCCAGAAGCAATACGATTTGCACAACGTCACTCTAATGCTGTTGAACAATTGCAGGAGCAGATAAATTTAGCTAACCTACCAATTCCAGCAGGACTGCCCGATCTAGCATTGCAAGTATTACAGCAGCAAAGAGACAACGCCCAAGCGGTACTGAACGAAATTCAACAAAGAAATAACACCCGCGTAGTACCTTTAAGAGTCCTGTTTGAAGGTGAAGATCAAGAGCTAGGATTATTTATACAGCGCTTGAAGATTTTAGGAATTAATCCGGCAGGTAATGATATTCAATTTCAAGAGTATAAGTATGATGGTAATTGGCATCATTGGACAAAGTTATTTGACTTCACTGCTGCCAACGCAGGTATGCGAAATGATTTATCTCAGGAGGCAAGGGAAAGAGTTAGAGAAACTCTGCGTCCTAAAATTAGAGAAGAAATTTGTGATGCCCTTTTTAGTCGCCTGTACTTTGGTTTTGAGTCTGCTGGTTTAGGCTATGTTCATCTGAATTTGCAACCCAACACGCTAGATAATTTAGCAACTCAGTGTGGTGTTGACTCTTCAGTATTTGCAGAAATTTGTAATGGCTGCTTGCGTATTCTGGGAGATCTGTACCGATACCCGCAAGTGAGGCCACTGTTTCGAGTAGATTCTTGGATTGACTGGAACTCAGCACGAGCGCGATTGCGTAATTATGTTGGAGACTGTGCAGCACGGCATGGACTTTCAGAAAATGACCTCCGTGAAGCATTGTGGTCAGCTATTTGCCAACAAGGAGGACATCACGATCTAATCCTTACTCCTCGAAATCTCGAAGTTCGAGTTGCGCTTCCCACCGATCCTATATGGATGTGTGATTCTTGTACGCGACCACACCTGCATCGTGCTGGTGGGATTTGCACTAACTGCCTTACAGCTTTACCAACAGCATCAAATGGAAGCTGTGAAGATTTATGTGAGCGGAACTACTTTGCCAGAGAGTCTGCCGTTGAGAGAAGACAACCAATTAGACTTCACTGCGAAGAACTGACGGGGCAAACAGACGATCAGGCTGAGAGACAACGGCACTTCCGCAATATCGTAGTCAATGTTGGCAATCAGGAACGAGAATTCATCCCTGAAGTAGATCAAATCGATGTACTAAGCGTCACTACCACAATGGAAGTGGGGATTGACATTGGTAGTTTGCGTACTGTTGTTTTAGCAAATATGCCCCCTATGCGTTTCAACTACCAGCAGCGAGTGGGTCGGGCAGGTCGTCGGGGGCAGGCTTTTGCAATTGCTCTCACTCTCTGTCGAGGGCGAAGTCATGATGAATTCTATTATCAGCACCCGGAAAGGATTACAGGCGATAGACCACCAGTTCCCTTCCTCTCTATGTCTCAGCGAGATATTGCACAGCGGTTGGTGGCGAAGGAATGTTTGCGACAAGCCTTTAGAGAGGCTGGCATACGGTGGTGGGATAGCCCAATACCACCAGATAGTCACGGAGAGTTTGGCACAACAGTAGACTGGATTAACCAAACTGGCGATCGCGTCAACGCAGTGCGTAATTGGCTAGAAACCTCGAATCAGGTAGCTGGTATAGTGAATGACCTACTCGTTGGTGTTGAAGGAATTGACAGTATTGAATTTGTAGATTGGGTTCGCAATACGCTGTTCCAGAGAATCCAAGATTGTGCCACCAATCCAGAATTAACAGGGGAAGGGTTCGCTGAACGTCTTGCTGAGGGCGGAGTATTACCAATGTACGGGATGCCTTCAAGAGTACGTCTGTTGTATCACGGATTGAATTACCGAAACAGAGAGTTTAACTCCA
This sequence comes from Trichocoleus sp. FACHB-90, assembly GCF_014695505.1. Taxonomy (NCBI): domain Bacteria; kingdom Bacillati; phylum Cyanobacteriota; class Cyanophyceae; order Leptolyngbyales; family Trichocoleusaceae; genus Trichocoleus; species Trichocoleus sp. FACHB-90. The sequence goes on along the minus strand of NZ_JACJOK010000090.1, from coordinate 55,473 downwards.
TAGATCGAGATTTAGACTTGGCTGTTACCGAATTTGCACCAGGCAGCGAAAAAACTAAAGATAAGAGGATTTACACTTCAATTGGTTTTACTGCACCTTTGCTTTTCACCCAGAATGGAGTAGTACCCGCCAACAACCGTCCATTATCACAACGTAGGTGGATGTTAAGGTGTGGTCGCTGTCAACGTACTGAAACTTTTGATGATAGCCCAGACAATCAGTTGTGTCCCAACTGTGGGGCTGTCGAAGCCGAAGGATTTCGAGTTTTCCGTTTTGCAGTGCCTTCTGCTTTTCGGACAGACCTTGGTCAGGGAGCAGACACAAGAGATGATAGCGAGTTTGTCATTACAGGGACTGGAAGTGTAGCTGCATCCAATTCTCCAGAGCCAGAGATAGTTGATGGAACAAATTCACTCATTTCATTTTCCCCTCTTGGCACTGTCTTTCGGATTAATGACAACGCAGGTCGGTTATTCCGTGGTGCTATAGGAACAGCTTCTCGCCCAAATGGTAGGTTGCAGTTAAATAGTCAGTGGATTGATGAGCGATTTCAAAATAATGATGGGATAAACTTCACCAGGCAGGGAACGACTGAAGAACTTGCTATTGTTTCACCGAAAACTACAGGTGTTTTATGTATCAGACCTGCTGCTATACCAGACGGTCTGCGCCTCGACCCTATCACACATGGGGCAGCGATTAAAGCTGCCTTCTACTCGGCGGCATTTATTTTGCGTCGAGTTGCTGCCGAGCGGTTAGATATCGATCCTGAAGAACTAGACGTAAGTGGTGTACGTCAGGTTGAAATTGATAATGGGCTAAGGGTAGGAGAAATCGTGATCAACGATTATCTTCCCAATGGATCTGGTTTCACCGCTTGGCTTGCCGAACACTGGCAAGATGTGCTTGTTAACGATCTTGTGAATGCCGAACCAGGCTCCAACACATTTGCGGGAGCGCTAATGGGGACGGAGCATCGTCACAGCTGCGACTCTGCCTGTTATGACTGCTTGCGGCAATATCGCAATATGACCTATCACGGATTGCTCGATTGGAGATTAGGGCTTTCTTTACTTAGAGTTCTTGCCACTAATGAATTTCAGTGTGGTTTGGACGGAGATTTTTCAGCCCCAGAGCTAGATGGCTGGTTAGAGACAGCTACTGCCCTACGCAACAATTTTTGCCAATCTTTCGAGGCGTGCATTCCAAGGGAGTTTGGGCCTCTGCCAGGTGTTGAGATTAGCGATCGCAGAGTCATCATCATTCATCCTTTATGGAATCGGGATAACCCTTCTGGATTACTGGCGGCAGCTCGTGCAACGCTAGAGGCAGATGCCCAGATTCGATACTTGGACACCTTCAATATCCTCCGACGACCAAGCTGGCTATATCAGCAGTTATAGAAATAAAGTAATGGTTCAACCTGGCATATTACCTAGAACTCTACCTATTCACCCTTTAAAGCGTATCTCGCCTAGCCGATTTGTATCTCTAGGAGAATGTGCTTTGCGTGAAGTCTGGACAGCAAACAGACAGCCATTGCTACTCCCTGCCTCGCCAGTTGCCAAATTAGGGACTGCCATTCATAAACTATTGGAACTGGCGGGTAAAGGGCAGCTTGGTGAAGGTACTGCTCAAGAGGTGGAGTCTGTATGGACTTTGTTAGTTGAGCAGGTTGAGCGAGAAATGCAAGCATCGTGGCTAGAAAAATCTCTAGTACCACTGAAGAAGGCTATTCCAGACTACGAAGTTAGAAAAATACGGGCTTGTCGCAGAGCTGAAGAAATTGCACAGGCCGCCTCCACTTTTCATGGCAGTGCTGAGAATGGATCAACAGACAGGTTTGAGTTGTGGGTACAGTCAAATGATGGGCTAATTGGCGGGTCAATTGACCATGTAAGGGAAACTGAGGAAGGACTTATTCTGCGTGACTATAAAAGTGGCTATGTCATGCACAAGGATGAACTAACTGGAGAACTGAAAGTTAAGCAGGGATACCAGGTACAGCTTAAGTTGTACGCTGCCTTGTATGAAACTACCTTTGGTCAATGGCCTGTGCGATTAGAAATCATTCCCCTTCAGGGAGAAAATATAACTATTTCTTTCAATCCATCGGAGTGTACAGAGTTACTAAATAAGGTTGTTGCATCCCTATACCAAGTCAACAGAAAAATTGCAGAAATCTCTCAGTTTGATTCAACAGTGGCGAACATAGATTTGCTGGCCTTGCCTACCCCAAATAACTGTCGATTTTGTTCTTTTAGACCTGCTTGCAAAGCCTATCAGCAAATCCGAAATATTTCTGATAGTTGTGGATGGCCTCGTGATGTTTGGGGAAGCGTCATTAAAATTCAAAATTTAGGAAACGGTAAGCTCAATCTTAATCTTGAATTGAGCAATTACCCAAATAAAAGTATAAATATTCGAGGTTTAGACCCAAATCCTGCTCGCCACCCTGCTCTACAAATCATTCAGACAGGTGACCAGGTAGCACTTTATAATCTACTAGGTAATGGTTCTACAGGTGCCTTCTTGGAGAAGTTTTCAACAGTTGTCTATAGATTTTCACCTAGAGAGCAAAACGAATGTGGGTCGTAAGTGGAATTGTACGTGACTAATCAACTAGGTCTTATTAGCTTGTTCTGTGGCCCAGGAGGTATGGATCAAGGCTTTAAAAACGCAGGCTTCACAATTAAACTAGCCTACGATAAAGATGAGGCGTGTGTTTGTACACATCGACACAATCATCCCGAATCTGAAGCCCTCATAGCCGATCTCTCTGCAATAGAAGTATCGAAAATTATAAATGAATGGAAATGTCGTTCTGAATCCTCACCAATCGGCATTATTGGTGGACCTCCATGTCAGTCTTTTTCTATTAGTAACTCCTATCAAAATGAGTTAGATAAAAGACATAATTTGCCAAAGGATTATGCTAGAATTTTAGACAAAATAAACAATTTTTTTAACATTGATTTTTTTGTTTTTGAAAATGTACCCAGCTTAAAAAATAAGAAGCATATTGCCAAGTTTTATAAATTCAATAGCCTTTTTGAAAAGGCTGGATTTAATATATTTGAAGGAGTATTGGATGCTCAGAAGTTTGGAGTAGCACAGGTAAGACCTAGAGTCTTTGTAGTAGGAGTCAATAAGAAAAAATATCCATCCTTTAAATTTGAGTTTCCCGAGAGTATTCATCAACAGATGAAAACCGTTTGGGATGTATTTAATGATTTACCTGAACCAATCTGGTTTTCCCGTGGCTTGAGTGAAGATGATATACCATACCACCCCAATCACTGGTGCATGGTTCCTCGGTCTTCTAAGTTTCAAAATGGCAATCTGAAAACTGGTCAAACCCCAGGTAGAAGCTTCCGTGTCCTTGCTTGGGATAAGCCTAGCTATACTGTTGCATATGGACACATGGAAGTCCATATACACCCTAATTGCCACCGCAGGCTAAGCGTTTTGGAGGCTATGCGACTCCAAGGCTTTCCAGACAGCTACGTTCTCAAAGGTACGCTACAAAGCCAGATACGACTTGTTTCAGAGGCCGTACCCCCTCCAGTAGCAGCAGCTTTGGCCAAAGCTTTAATGGTACAAATGGGCTATGAGAAAAACTTTAGCACCACCTGAAGCTGGACTATAAGCTTGGTGATCACACAAGGGTTTAAACATTGAGATTTTTAAGCCTCTAAACATGTAGACATCTAAATGTTGAAACATCTCTATGAATCGTTCAAGATTTGAGATGCTCCGCAAGGGATTCCTCAACAATCTGCCTCATCTCCTTCTCCTCGCATTTTTTTATATTTTGGGTCTAATTGGAACCAAAACCTAAAAACCCTACTGGATTTCTCAGGAACAGCGGCAGATGAATCTACATCGTTAAAGACTCGCATTCTTACTGTTTGCCACCATCTAAATAGTTAGGGTGAGAAACAAGATTGAGGCGTTAGAAACGATGCGATCACACTCATGCGACAAAAGGCGATCGCATCCAGCAGTTACAGCAGTAAATTGAAGCGTCGCAAGTGATGCAGTCAAAGTTGGGAGGTAAGGAATGAGCGATCGCATTTGAGAAAAGAAGAAATGCGATCACTACTTTCAGGTTTTCTATAACCTCCTTTCACCTCAAATCCATTTTGGCGAAGTGGTCTTGCAGCAACTTGTGCATGAAGCGATAGCGACCTCCAACGCGCTGCAATAAGAGGCGTTCGGTGCAGTAGTAGTTAAGCAGAAGGTCGTAGCGCCAAGGAGCGTAGCGATTCCAAGCAAGGATAAGGCGCAAGGCGAGGTGTTTGCTTAAGGCTTCCCCACCAGATAGCTGAAAACTGAACCAAATTAAAATAACTAGAGACTTGGGACGATTCCCGGAAGGAGTTTGGAATCAACGACGCTGGCAAGAAGATATTTGAGGAGGAGTTTGAGGGGCAATGCTGCCACCAAGGCAATTGCGCTGACAATGACCATATTTTTTACTGAGTTTTTTATACCCTAATTGGGTTCAGTGCGAGTTTGGATATCTGCCTTCAGCCCGTAAATCAGTCCGACAATTAGCCCTCCAATCAGCCCAAAATTAGCCCAAAAATCAGCTTGACCATCACCCCGGCCATTAGCCCGTAAATCAGCTGATATGCCCATTTTTGCTGCCGAGTGATAAGTGCAGTTGGCTGCATCTTTTCGATCAACAGTTCCGTTCTAGATTCGCGATTGAGCATTTTTGCAGCAAAGACAAGCGCTCGTTGGACGGATTCGGGCGTTGGTGGTGACTTTTTGCCGTAGGTTTTGCTGAGGATGCTTCGCTGCTTCTGATTAGGGTCAATAATCAGTTCGCGGGTAATTGTGGCATCCCAATAGGTATTGAGCAAATACTCAATTTTGTACTCAGAGGTGGTGCGCGATCGCCAACCAGAGAGAGAAAACTTACCCTGCTTCTGCACCAAACATCGACAAAAACAATGGCGTTGTCAGCAACTCCTGCAACGCCTCATCCTGCTGCACCGTCTGCCATACATCCTGCAACTCAAACTGAGCAAAATAGTCCTCAATTTGCTCAGCAGTTAATGCCTGTAAATAAATCGCCCCGTACAGGTTCAACGACTGACGCACCACTTTCTCAAACTCTTCCCGCCTACAGCAAATCAGTACACCACAGGGGTGCTGTGCCAATTCCCCCGTCAACCAGGCATTGAGCGCCACGGCACAGTCTTTTTGATGATGAGGTGCCACCTCATCCAACCCATCCAACAGTGGCAACAGTTGATTCTTCTCTAGCCACTGCTGCGCTAAATCCTGACGAATTCCATATTTCGCTTTCAACTCGCTCAACAACCACTCAAAAATCGGCTGTTTCGGATTTTTTCAGTACGACATTCTTGATAATACTCCCAATTGTTCGTCATGCGGTGCATTCAAGCCAATAGACCTCTTGCGTGAATAGGAAAAAGACAGTTAGAAGTGGGTTAAGGAAGATTAGCAATGACCTACGAGCAACTCAAATTCCTTAAACTTAGTGCTTTCAAACGCAGGTGTGGCGTGAGAGCGTGAAACGTTTGAGCAAATGGTAGAAGTGTTGCACCCTCAGTTAGACCGCACCGGCAAACGAGGTGGGCAGGCAAAGTTGAGTGTCGAAGACCAATTACTTCTAGTGTTGGAGTATTGGCGGGAGTATCGTACTCAATTTCACATTGCAACCAGTTGGGAAATCAGAGAATCTGCGGTATGTCGCTTGAGGAAAGAAGGTTGAAACCTTATTAATGCAATCTGGCAAGTTCCGACTGCCTGGTAAAAAGCAACTGTACCAAAATGCTTACACTTGGAGCGTCGTGGTCGTCGATGTAACTGAAAGTCCAATTGAGCGCCCAAAAAAACACCAAGGTTATTACACAGATGTAGACGTAAGCCTTCCCGTAGGGTACACGAGATTTACACAGATGGTTACTCGGAAAGCCCCATCAAATTTGGGGATGAAGATTGATTCATGCAAGATGTCTATTATTGGAGTGGGTTACTCCGTTCCGTAGATCGCTATCCTGCCCCTTCTACCGGCAAAAAGGACTCATCGAGCCAGTTATAGAAATCCGGAGACATCTGCTCTAACCGCCTAAAAGCTTCCTCTGAAAGCCTTTCCAGCAATAGCACAGCTCCCCACCGTCTCTCTGAGCGCCAGGGCTTAAATAGGGATTTGATGGCATCAATGCCTTTCTCAACAGCATCCTGAAGCAATTGAACACAGGTTTTAATCGAGATGTGATATCCGTCTTCTGGCTCAAATTGGCCAAATTCCTCAACCGCTCTCATCGAAACAAAAACTGCATTGTCTGAGGTCTGGACTGCCTGGTCTATATGGCTTTGTGGTAGATCGCCTCGTTCCATATTATTTATATAAAGCGCCGAGCGATCGCTTGCTTCTGTCTCCTCCGCCCGAACATTAGACGCAGCAGACACTTGAGCCGTTAAATCTGCGTATTTCTCATCCAGCGCCCGTAACACCCCATTGCGGTCGCTGTCGTGCCAAAATTCCTCGTTAATCCCATAAAGCCATTCTTCCTGCTTGTGGTCGTATCCCAGTTGCTCAAGTTCCACCCCAAGCCTTTCCAGCAAGCGGCTGACAATTTGCATAGGGGTCTGCCCTTTGCTCTTGGCGTCTCCCGGCTTTCTCAGCTTGATTGTCAGGTTGAGGGCAGTTTTGATTCGGCGTCTGTCTTTAAATGCCCTTTGTGCGATTGCTTGCACCTGGGGATGAGAATTTGACAACACCTCCCCAGTTTCGATTAAGTCTAAAAGTTCCAAATCTCGCAATACCTTCACTTGCAAGCTGTAAGTACGGATGTCTGGCAGGAAGGGTAGAATCTTCGCTAAATGATAAAACCAAGTCTTTTTATCCAACAGAGCCACTTTATCGGGATTGAGACAACTCCAGTAAAGCTTGACAGTACGCAACCATTGACCATGTTCGGCGATTGCTGCTTTGTAAACAAACTCCGGTGTCAGCTCAATTCCTGGTAATCTGTCTTTCAAGACAGCTTTACGAGCCTGAAAGCGTTGCTCCTCAGTAGAGCGGTCAGTCTTAAGAATTCGCTTGGCTTCCTCTAAGGGAATGTCCTTGGCAGTGGCGAGTGCTGTCGCCTCTTCCCACTCTAATTCCTCCTTAATCCCTTTGATGGTATGAGCTGTTTCCTTTGATTGACCGATATTAACCACTTCAACATCATGCCCTTCGGCTTTTAGCCCTGCGATTAACCTCTCTTGAAGATTCGTCAAAGAGCCATTACGCCGCGCTTGCAAAGATGCCCACATATCAAAATGAGAGCAATTAAAGTTATTCCCTTTCAAGAGTGCTGCCGCTGTTTCAAACAATTCAACAGCGTCAACCTCAGCTTCAATTAGTGCCGCTGCCAAATTGACTATCCGAGAGGTGCTTTTGTGGAACTGGTGGCAGGTACGCTTAACTACATTGGGAAGTAGCGATGTACTCACGCCAGAGTCAGAGGCAAACTTCTTACACCATACCAGCCGCGGGATAGGCGCTCGCACTCGTCCCAGCATCTGCCGTGCTTCAGTGTCGGTAATGCGTCCGAAGAACATTCCCACCACTACATCAAAATAGGGAACGTCGATGCTGACACCAGTTCCCATTGTGGGAGTGTAGATTAAGACCTGTGGTTCAAGCGCCTGCAAGCCCTCGTTAGGACGCTTGACAAAATCCTTGATTAATTCATGTTCTGATGTCTTGCGGTCAATCCGCAGCACTTTCACATTAGGGTAAGAATTGAGAATGTCGCGCTCTAATGCTTCCGCTTCTTTTTGGGAATCCACCGCTACAGCAATTTTCTCACCTGCGGACACAGAGTGAATGATTGCGGCTTCGGTGCCTGATTTCATAGCATTCGTAGAGAATCGCACCTTCCAAGATGGAGCGAGTACAGTATTTAAAACTAAATGCACTGGCGTAGTATCTGGAGCAAAGGCTTTGATGTAGTTGAGCGACAAATCGGTTAAATCGGCATCTAAGGCGATAATTTGTCCTCCGGTGGACAGTACGGTTTCGATGATTTTGGCAAACTTTAGTTGAAGTAGTCCCCGCTTCTCTTCACAGGTAGTAGACATCATCAGGTGATTTAAGGATTGCTCGACTTCATCAAGAATTAGAGTTGCTCCTTCCCAGTCAGAGGGATCTAATTTCCACAGGGAGTCAAAGCAAAGCCCCAAGGTGGGATTATGCCCCAAGAGTTCAATAGACAGCGCATAATTGCCAGTTACACCGATGTCGTCAATGTAGTCCGCACCGACTTTCAGGCAACCTTCACGTCCTAAAATCCGCCGATGGTAAATCAACAAGACTTTCTGTTCTCTTCTCTTGGCTGCTTCTACAAGGGGGATTAATGCCCAAGTTTTCCCAGTGTTTTTGGGACTCTTGATGCCACAGATAGAACCTTTGAGGTTGGGTAACTTGTTCCAAATGTCTTTCCCTAAGTAACGCTGGTTGAGGGAAAGTGTCGGTGGATAAGATAGAGCGCTCAGTTGGGCTTGTACGGCTGCTAGGCGCTGCTCGTACTGCTCCTTCCTTTGCTGTTCTCCTTCGGCTGCTTGTGCGGCTTCTAGGGCTTCCTCTGCCGCTTCCCGCTGCACATAGGCGGCGTATTCTTCAGGGTCGGGTTCGCTCTGTGGAGCGTTTTCCAATGGAAGATTGATGCTGGATTGTCTCTGGCATTGGCTTTTAGCTAAAAATTCCTCTGGGGTAATGATAGCGATCGCTCCCAGGTCTTCTAGCTCGTCAATGTCAGGCGATTCTTTGGTCAGCTGACCCCACCAAGCTACCTGTACTTCATAACCCAAAGATTGCACTAACTCAATCGTCAGCTGATATTGCCGCATCACAGCAGGGTTGGCAACGGCTCCCGCGTCTGGGTACAAGTTAACTGTGTGAGTGCTGAGTTCAGCTCTTAGTTTCTCAAGAATTTCTTTTAGCTGTTGATGGCTGGCGGTAAAGTTCCCCCCAGCGGCACCCAAAACCACACAATTGAGCTTTTGGGCGGCGATGTAGGATTTGAGGAAGCCTTCTGCTAACCCGATGCTTTGAGTTGAGCAGGGGGATGAGGTGGTGAGGTAACTTCTGCCCATCTCGCCCGTCGTGGCGGGACGGCAGCAGCTGATGGGTAACTCTCCATTTGGCAGGTGAGAAGTGGCACCGTTTGGACGCTTGGCTGTGCGGCTGGTGGGCCACTTGTACTTGCTATCAGTGGCATCATCAAAGCGGGTTTGGAAGCCGATTAAACGCCCTAATTCATCCCTTACGGGGCATCCAATGCCAGAAGCAGGAATCAGCAGCTTTTTACCCCACAAATCCACCCCAGCGAGTCTCGCATTGATGCCGCTGATTTCTTGCCAAGGTGCAATGCTGAAGAACAACCCCGCGTCAATTTGGGCATCTGTTAGCCCTCGGTCGCGTAACTTTTGCCGATGTTTTGTACTCAGCCCTAGCTGTTGGTGAAGCTTGCGGATTTGGCGATCTCGCTCTTCAACATCAAGCAGAGAAGCAAAGTGTTTGGCTTCTTGTTGCAGTCGTCGCTCTCGTTCGGCTGCTATCTGACGACGGTGGGTTTCCCACTCTTGCTCGTTCCAAGAATCTTGTCCTCGGTCAACAGCCCACATATTGAAGCCCCAGGTGTCTTGCTTGATGAAGCGGTAAAGGGGCGCTGAAACAACATCAGCTCGACAGTGGACGATCTGGGTGTGGGCGTTCTCACGGCAGTCTTTCCGAAGACCGTTACAGATGGGGCAGCTACCGCGCTTAAAGAGTTTAAATTGACTCATGCTGCCACCTCTAAGTGAGGTTGACAGCGGCACACGCGCTTTAATAACTCCAATATTTGTAGTGGCACGAGCTAAACTCCTTACAGTGTGGGGTTTGTAGGAGCCAAAGTCGTGCGGTTTGTGGTGGCGCGTGCGTGTTGCGCTGGCTTTGGATTTCGAGATAAGCTAGATGGTAATTACCCAAAGCCAATTTGTAGCTACAAATGCCAATTTATAGCTACAAGGCATCGAAGACCACTAAAACCGCGTTTCAGCCAGTGCGATAGAGAACGACTATCCGCCAAGATAAAAAGCGTTCCCTAATTGGACTGTTTGAGCGACTTTGCTCCGTTTATTAAGATGACCACAGACCAACAGGTCTGCACGATACCCCTACTCGTTTGAGTGGGGGTGTTGTTGTTTTAGGGTTTTGACTATGGCTGCTTTTTTCGCAACCTCATAAACAATCCTCTAAATAGGTGTGTTTTTACTCTAGGGCAACTAGGCGATCGCCTAATGCTTTTGGGTTAGGGCATCTTCCAGCACATTGCTAGTCAATGTGCTAAGTGCCGCGTCAAGGGTTAGCTGGCTTCTTGGGTTTCCCCAAGTCGTCATCTGCTGCTGTTTAGCCTTGCCATCGGCTGATTTTTGGCGGTTTTTGTGCTTTGCCATCGGTGGTGATTTTTTTCGCGGCGCGGCGCTGTTTTTTCTTTTCCTAATTATGCCAGCCCGGATTCAAGGAGGGCTGTACGCCCATCAGTCTTATCAGACTGATCGGGATGTACTAAAACGCTGAAAGCTTTACAGGGCAATGGTTCCAAAAAAGCCTTGTGGGACGATGGGGCGTTTTGGTGGGACGATGGGGCGTTTTGGTGGGACGATGGGGCATTTTTGTACTAAAGCTGAAAGCTTTGTACTGTAAAGGTTTGAAGCCAATTTTCCTGGGTAATTTTTTCTAATACAAGTTTGTATTAATCTCTAGAAAAAAAAACAGCCCACGAAAGGGCTGGTTTTAGGTTCTGAAACGCTTCCTAGTCTTGCAGAATGTCCAATAGTTTTCGCAGTTTAGTCTCTAGTTCTGGATTTATTGGACGCTCGCCGCGTTCAATCTTAGTTACTAGCGATTGCGACATTCCCAGAAATCCCGCTAGTTTAGCTTGGCTCCATCCTTTGGCCTGCCGCGCTTGTCGCACTTGAGATGGTGTGAGAGGTGATACCTTTTCGAGCTTGAGGGCTGGCTTTAGTTGCTTAGGCTCCGTTTTAGTGGCTAGCAGGGCTGGAATTGGTTCTGGTGGAATAATCGTCAGTTTGGCTTCCCAGAGCCAATCAATGATTTTCTTGTCTTTCCAGCCAGAGGGTTTTTCACATTTGCTATTGGGCCTTAACCATTCTGGGTAGGTGGCATCGTCAAAGATGACTCGCCAACCCAAACTCGTCAACAGGCTCACGGCCTTATTCCAGTCATTCTTTAGGTCGCGAGCTTTATCCCTATTAGAACGAGCTGCATTAATTCGGGATTCCAGCTCTACCGCCTCTAAAAGCTCACCTACTTTATGTCCGTAGGGTTTTATATCCCTAGCCTTGATCCGGCTTAACATAGTCAAATGAATTGCCAGCTTGAGAGCAAGTTCATCGTGGTAGGGGTCAATTTTTAAGATGTTCGTAGCTAGCCAGCCAAACTGACATAATGCCGTACCAGCTCTTGCTCCAACACGGTTTAACCAGCTATCAACCCAAGGACCAGGGCTGACAGTGATATAAACCTCATCAGGCTGCTCTACTTTCCCTGTGAGTAAGTTCTTTTGCCCTATCACATCTGTCTTAACAACCCACAGAGGAGAGACGCTAACACTGGCATTAACTTTATTGCCTTTGGGCTTTCCTTCAACCCACGTACAGCTCATCAGCATTCTTCCTAAATGGAAGGAAATGCTGGCAAGTTGAGCTAGCTTTTCAGAAACGGTTAACCGATGTTTTTTATCCCAGCCTATTTGTTTGATGACTTCGCTTCCTTTCAGAGAAAACTTAGCAAGACAAGGGTTAGGCTGATTAAGTAGATGCGAAGCAAAAACTAACTGAAGTTTTGCTGCATCTATGCCAATTAGATCGATGATTTGCAAGGCGGCTTCAAGCGCTAATATTTCGCCATCATTCCCCCCTGATATATAAACTTCTACACTATTGCTAGGTTTATTTTTGCAAGGAGATTCAAAAACTCCCCAGTTGTCAGGGCTATTTTTCCATTTATCAGTTCGGTAGCAAGATTCTACTCCTACTCTGAAGGGAGATGAGGAAGGAATCTCTTCTAAGGTTGACAGCTTGGGTTCTGTTACGGGTATCGGTTGTTTTTGAATTCCTAGTAGAGCAGTTATATCCTCTACAGGTAAGTCTTTAAAATTAATCTGCTCCAGCAAGGCTTCGGCGGCGAATGTTGCTAGCTTAGTGGTTAAAAACTTTTCTAATTCTGGATAGCTTTTTTTGATTTCATTGGGAAATTCAAATCCTTGCTCGTTTAAACGAGCATAAAGAATTCTAGCTATTTCTAATAAAGCTGGAGATTGCAACTCGCTTTCTTGCTGGAGTTGTTTAGCAGAGTTTTTAATCGGAGTGCGCCTGCTTCTTAACATTTTCATTTAGTATTTACTAAACTGCTGTCGGATAACAAATTATTTGTCGTGTTATCAAATTAATATCGTTAAACTTTTAAATCGATGTAATTCTCATCTTACCTATGTCGTGGCGATAAAGGTTCTCTTGGGACAACGATAGGAAGACTATACTTATGCTGTGTGTCTACGAGCTTGCAATCATTGAAATAGCCTGAGCTGCGGAAGTTTTACCATAGAGCGACACTGCTGTGTTAATGACGACAAATAATCTGTTATTCAACAGATGGGTTAACATTTTTACGAATCATGATTCAGTAATTCTTAAATATTAGCTCTTATCTTAGAATAAAGAATCATGATTCTTTATTCTAAGATTCCTGAATGTCAGTTATGCTAAACCTGTAAAGGGTTAAATTCTAAAATGCTGACAATCGCGATCGCGTCCCAGAAAGGGGGCGTGGGAAAAACCTGTACCTGTGTCAACTTAGGTTCAGGACTACAACAGCACAAAGTTAAAGTCGTGCTGGTAGACATGGATGCCCAAGGCTCTGCTACCTATGCTTTGGGATTAGCGCCCGGAAAACAACCGGGTTTTGACCGCTGGCTAGAAGGGGAAGATGTTGTCCGCACCGATACCGCTGTGCCCTTAATTCCCGGCGGAACGGATACGGCTTACGTGAAATGGGATTCCCCAGAAATTTTACGTAAAGCCATTAGCAAACTGGATTGTGACTTAGTGCTTCTGGATTGTCCCCCCTCCCTCGTCCCCGCTACAGTTGCTGCACTTGTGGTAGCCGATAGAGTTATTGTGCCAGTGCTGGCAGATCCCTTAGTGCTGGTAGGGTTGGCTCAAGTGCTGGACACTTTAAAAGATGTCAATCCAAACGTACCCGTTGATGTTTTGCGTAGCCGATACAAACCAGCGTTGAACATGACAGCGGAAGCAGACTCGGTGCTAGTCAGCGACAACCGATTCAATCTACTGCGAATCTCCATTCCAGAAAACGTTGCGATCGCGGAATCTGCTGGACACGGGCAGCCGATATTTGAATACGCTTCCAAAAGTAAAGGAGCCAGTGCCTTCAAAGCATTAGCTGGTGAAGTGATGAAGGAATGGGGGTTAAAGAAACGTGGCAGGAAGTAAAAAACGCATGGGACAGCGTAACCCAATGCAACTGTTCAACGACTCCCAACAAGAGTCTGTTACTCCCGAACTATCTGATGAAGCTCCTCAAGAAGATTCAGGATTCAAGAAAGCTGATTCGATAATCAAGATTCATGAATCTGGAAAAAATAATCAAGAATCAGTAATCAGGAATCAGGATTCTGGTACATTGAAGCAAGAATCAGAAGATACCAAGACACCTCCCCTGTATCCCTTATCGGTGAGGATACCAGAGCCATTGAACGACGCCTTGGATGATGCCGTCAAACAGACCCGGCGTTCTATGGGGCGTAAGATTCGCAAGGAAGTCTTGGTATCGCTAGCAATAGAGACTATGTTGAAAAAAGTCGAGGGAGCGGGTGGGTGGAGAGCGATCGCATCCGAAGAAGAACTGCGAGAGTTGCTAGGATTGCACAACGAGTGACCCAGCTCCCGAAGCAACCTATCCCACGCTTCTCTAGAGCATGACCAGCGTAAGGAACTAGAAACTCCAAGTAAGAACCCAACTTTATTGGGAACCAGAAATTAACTCATCACCTTGCCAACCAGAACAATTCCCCACCTTAACCATGAAAAAAGACTTTAACGATCCCAAGACCCTAATCGATGACTGCACTCCGGTTCCTAAACAAACATTAGACTTGACAACAGCTTTACAAGGGAAACAGGTTACGGTGCGGGAGTTGAAGTTTGGAAAGGACTTTCAGAAGCTTGTCAAACCACCTCACTTTGATGCGATTCAATTTCTCAACTCAACGATGGGAGTTGAGGAAAACAGATTTAGGATTGAAACCCACCTTTGCGAACATTTTTCCTGCCCAGAATCGGCAAGGAAGGCTTTCGCGTCAATAAATCAACTGAGGCACCTGCGTATTCATTACAGGAAGGATAATGGTGTCGATCACCTATCGTGCCAAAGGGGAAAGCCCAACAACAAGGATAGCGATCGCGCCAGCGCAAACAAGAACGTAGATCGCGTCGGATGCAAAGAGAAAAATTCTAACGGTAATTCCAAAGATAGGGAAGAGGAAAACTACATAACAGCAGCCAAGTACCTACCAGACCTACTACGAAAGAACGGCGACATTCTGGTTAAGTCCGATCAACAAGAGATATTTGCCCAATTCAAGAAAACATACAAAACCCAAGCTCTATGGATTGAGGATTACCTCCTACTAAGGCCAGGCACTCCAACCGAGTCAGGGTCAAAACCTCCAACTGAAAGGCAGTATAGACCCGGCAAGATATCTGCGAAGCTTCATGAGCTTATCAAGGATATGTGGGCAGAGGCAATAATTAACCAAAATTCACTATGCAAATGGATATTGGCTTTCGATTGCCCATCTCAAGCCTGGTTGACTTTGGAAGCTATCTTACTACTTGAGGATTTGGAGGAACACACCCCAAAAAATGGGTTTCAGCTATATAAAGCGGAGCAGGCTACTCTGAAGCGGCTTAGAGAATACGAAGGGATTAAAGTTAGTTTGCTCTACTCCGACAACGAAGACGAAAATTTTTTATATCTTAAGGACGCCTTCTCCGTTACTCTCATCCAATTACTGGAATCTGGAGTCGAGCTAGCCGAATACCAAGCCTATTTGAACGCCAAAACAGGAGAAGCCAATGCCGCCCGTAAAGGCGAAAAAGGCAAGCGTTCAAACAAAGGGTTTGGGACGTCAAAATAATTGGCTCTTCCGTACCTGATATGCTAATCCGCCTCCGGCGATGCCCCAAATTTCTGCACAGCAAGAGTTTGGGGCATTATTTTCAATTATTTTTAGCGGTAGAGGCGCTAAGAAGCCTCAAAGGTTTCTATTCCAGACTTTTGGGCCCTTTAAACTAATAGTTTGGCAGACCGAGTAATGAAGAACCAAATAATTTAATGAATGCTGGTTCTATCATTAAACTTCATATTGTAACGGTAAATTTACACAAAACTCGAAAATTGTACGCTTCTAACACGAGCAAAAAATACTCTGATAGTCTGATCCAGTAACTAAAAAGAAGAGCCAATACCTAGCTTTTAAGCCAAACGAATAAGCCTCGCTACTAGAAATTCAACGCAACTGGACTGGCAAAGTTCAGCAGAGTTTAATACCTAGTTGCAGGGATACTCATTGATTTTCGCTCCTAGCTCACTTGATTTGGGTATAGGGTAGAAAACTTTGGCTCTTTAAAACCTTGTTGAAGTGTACAGATAATCATGTCCAAGCCAAAAAAAATCAAAAGAAAAGGTAGACCCCGCTTAGAACACGAGAAAAAAGCAAGTTCTAAAGGAAGGAAATCAATGCGAGGTCAGCCTGAAGCCTATGACGAACTCAAAAAAATTGTTTCTTTGAGTCTTACCCCAACCGCTTTGACAGGATTAGATGAATTCAGTGCTTGTTTAAATATTTCTCGCAGTGAATTGGTTGAGCGAATCGGTCGGGGTCTGCTGACGATCTCTGAACTGACAACGAAGACCGAGTGAAACTTACGTTTCTACTTGGACTAGAGGCCTGGAGCTACTAAGTAAGAGCTAAATGACTCGCCCTTCCCCGATGAGTAAAAGGTTGCTTCAATCCTTAGCCTTTAATAAACCTAGAAAGGCGGAGGATTAGGATTTATTTAATACCTAAAATTTATTAGGTATTCGCTAATTATTTATTAATAAATCCTGGGGCTTTGAAGCTAGAAATAATACTCTAGAAGGGTTGAGCATTTATATAGCTAATTGCCGCACGCACCGATGAAATCGTTAGCTTCGATAGCGAGTAGTGCTGTCTATAATAAATAAACGAGTAAAGGAGGCTGGAGATGAAAAGATGAGCAAAACT
The DNA here is from genome assembly GCF_014695505.1 of Trichocoleus sp. FACHB-90. Classification (NCBI taxonomy): domain Bacteria; kingdom Bacillati; phylum Cyanobacteriota; class Cyanophyceae; order Leptolyngbyales; family Trichocoleusaceae; genus Trichocoleus; species Trichocoleus sp. FACHB-90. Next base: position 39,085 of record NZ_JACJOK010000090.1, on the reverse strand, counting down.
TAAATCATTGGCACCGTAATTCGAGAGCTTTTAAATAATAGCTCAATGGCAATTTAATTTTTTTGTGTACCGTCAGAGGCATTTATTATGCAGGACTCTCTCACTTGCTGGTCAGTATTGGAGATGTATGAAGAACAAGTTCGAGCGATATATCCAGAGTCGAAAGCTAAACGAGTTATTAATGAATTTCGTTGCGCTACCTTACGGTTTTGGTTATCACAATTAGGCTTTAGTAGGGCAACATCAGGTCGAAAGATGACAAAAGCCGAGATTGAAGCAGCTAAGGAGTTTTTAAAAACCTTAAGAGTTGAAGTGTTGCTCAGCGCCCGTCAAACAATACAGCAGGCTTTCCAGAGCCAAAAAGCGTCTATTGCCAGCCAAAACACTTACGGAAATCGATTTAACCAATTTTTGAGTTGGAGCGAACAACAACCGTGGTGGCCAGCTAGAGGTTCGCGGCGGGCGATAGTGAAACAGCAATCCTGCCCATCCATGAAAAATCCCTATGGCCATACCTCCAACACTCCCTTGACCGAGCGGAGGACAGTGCATCAGGAATACACGCTCAAGCCTCAAGACACGCCTGCTCCTTTACAAAAAGAATTGGATGACTTTTATCAATATTTAACTGACCCAGAGTGCCCGTTCCGTGTGATTGACCCAATTAGCGAATTATCCGCATTAGAATACACCAAGAATATACGTCTAATGCTTGGCTGGTTTTGTTACCACCGCACACCGCCAATTGGGTTAGAGCAACTGCGTTTGTCACATTTGATTTCTGTGGTTAGGCAAGAAGACTTAGAACATCTCAATAGCAAAGAACAGGCAAAACTATGGAAACAGCATAGGCAAACCCTTGAAACTTGGCTGTGCAGTTATTTTCGTTTCTTGAGAGAAGTCCTCCACTCGAAAAGTCCTTCTACCAAACGCAATAAGTTAGGGGCGCTTTTAGCACTGGCTAAGTTTCTCTACACCAGTGAGGTGGAGGAAAACGCGGATTACAAGCAGATTCCTCTGTTCAAAGCGCTTAACAACCACTTAAGTTCAGCGAGAAAGGACATCAGCGAGTGGGTGAAAAATCGGCAGTCTGTTTCAGATTTTGAGAAGAAGTGGCCGGATACGGCAGAAGGCGAGACAGCGCTGGAAGTTGTGAGAACCAAAATTGTAGAACCGTTGCGTCTGGAGTGCCGACCCAGAAACAGCCGAGGTCGATTTCGGGGAGGCTTTGCCATTGCTAACAGCTATCAAGATTACTTAAAGTGGTCGCTGCTTGCTGACATCCCCGCCAGGCGGCAACAAGAATACCGTACTTTAAGAATTGCGCTGATTTGTCCTGTTAAGCGTCCAGAATCCGTACCGCCTGACGGCTTGTATCAGCCCCTGCCGCCTGCACAAGTGCGTGAAAAACATTGGGACGGCAAAATTAAGGACAATTATCTTTACTTTACCTATGTCCACGAGAAAAAGCCTTATCCTCAAGGGGTCTGGGTGCTGGACATTCAACAGTACAAAACCCGCTCGACTCACGGCGGACAATCGATAGTAATTCCCAACCGCCAGTTGGCTGACGGCAGTTGCTTCTATGATTACCTAGAACAGTATTTGTACGGCAGTTGGCTCTGTGATGGTTATAAAAATCAACAGGTCTATGATTGGTGGCAGCCAGAGTTAAAGGGACAACGGGGACGCTGGGTGACAAGTGGGCGAGCTGAATTCAATCCGTTGGATACCTTCTATCTGTCAACGGATGCCAATTCGCCCAAGTGGCCTTGGGGCTATGTGTTTGTCCTCCCCATACTTGGCATCGGAGCATCAGCTTCGCAGTTTGGTTGCTCGTTTGAAAGTACCTCTCATCGTTTTATTGGTAAGCGGATTTCACCCCATATGATGCGGTATTTCTGGGCGACTTGGGCGTATCAAGTCGGACTTGATGACGCCCAAACTCGGTCGTTAGCTTATGCGATGGGACATAAGGTGGAGACATTACGGAAATTGTATGAGCGCTGTACTCCGGAAGAGAAGCGCCGACCGATTGAGGAGGTGATTGAGGAGCTGTTGTTTAAGCAGCCGCCATCACCTGAGTTGAAGCAGGAAGCAAACACCCAGCCCGAAACTTTGCTTGCCCAGTTGCAGAAGTTAAGTCCTCTGGAACGAGAACAGCTCATGGCGATGCTGGATATGCTGGATAAGTAATGGGGCTGCTATCTTGACCGATGGTGGGTATTCTAGGGGCCAGGTTTGAGGGTTTGGAGCGTCTTCCAGCTCCGACTTTTCTTGGCTATTGTTGGGCGTGGCTGCAATAGAAGTAAGTACCCTGGTTAGCGGGATTGAATGCGATCGCTATGTGCTTGGGAAGCTTTAAATCCAATTAAGTTACTTGCACAACTTCGTTATCACCAGCTCTCCACCGGCGTGCGATCGCCCCAACCCTCTTTTAAAAAAGGGGGAAATGGAATTCATAGTCCCCCTTTTTAAGGAGGATTTAGGGGGATAAATCAAGGTTCTGCAACGCTAGAGGATGTTTGGAAATACACAGAGAGTACAAAAAGTCTCAGGCAAGCCTGCGTAGCATCAGCCGGATTATGGTGATATAAATGGACACTTCCTCAGAAGCAAGGATTCGCTCATAATCGACATTTAAGCGACGACACCAATGCAGCCAAGCGTAAGTGCGTTCAACGGTCTAACGCGCCCTCTTGACTTTGGTGCTCCGAAGTCAAGCTTCACCCGGTAGGGAGCCGGAAGTCGAGAGGGCGATCGCTATCTAATCCTGTGGAATACACGGTACACACTATACAAGGATTACAAAGATTAAGCTGGCTGCGATCGCAGTTTATCTTTTCAAGACTGATCCGGCTGCTCTTGAAGGGTGCGATCGCGCTCGCTTCAAGAGCAACGCCGCAAGGTAGAAGCGTTGCTTGAAGGGTGCGATCTACGCGATCTGCGGGATGACTTATGCCTTTGAAGCAATAGACCTCATGGGAAAGTCGCAGGAGGGATGGCAAAAGGAGGTTAGAGTCGGGAAAAGAGTCTATGACGATGTAGAAACGGATCGGACGCTAGGGCGATCGCCAGTTGAGAAATGTATGTATGACGACTTGAAGGAAAATCCTTCCTCAACTTCAATAGAGGGTTCTGGTTTTATTGAAATTGATTCCTGAATCCCTATAACCGTTAGACACGCTAAAGAACGTTAACACTCACCAATCCGCTTGCTAACGGTTAGGGAACTGCATCCAGCGACACGAGAATTACAAGCTGACCCGCTTTTAAAGATGCGATCGCGTCTTTAAAGTCAAACTTCACAAGTTTAAGCGATCGCGCATTACCTGAGGTTCTCTCTCACAAGCGTTGATGAATGCGATCGCCTCTTCCCAATCAAACTTTTCTAGTTCAATGAAGTGAGATCGTGTCTAACGGTTAGAGACGAGAGCAACTCTATTGGTATTTGATATGGTGTTGCCGAATAACAGTTTATTTGTTGTCTTAACAAAATGTTGTCGTTGAGCGTTTCTATCGCTACCAAAGCCTAGATATATTTGGATAAAGAAAAGCTGGAGTTAAGACAATTATGGCTTTAAAGAGGAATTCCTACCAAAGTATTAATTGGCGCAAAACCCCTATTGTAAAAGATTTGAAAGTTTTTTGGATGAACGACCCTAATGTGTTAATAGCGACAAATAATTTGTTATCTGACATCAGTTTTGATGAGCTAGTCAAATTTTAGATGCAATCGCTCAAAAGTCAGCCTAACTCAGTCATTCTAAGGCTTGAACTCAGTCAGCAGTCCTGTTTCATTAAATTATCGCCGCTGATACCAGTTACTAAGGCGAGTTACAGGAGTTGAAAAAGATTTTTGATGCCCTGTAAAACTTAAAAAACTCCCTATTCAGGAGAACAAATTGTATGAAACGGTTTTTTGCACTTACATCTGCTGCTCTCGTTTTCAGTGCTTCTGCTCTCAGTGCTTCTGCCGCGCTTATAGCAGGATCGATTGTAATCAACAATCAACCTGCACAAGCATACCCCGCCCGTTTTGAGGGTGAATAATTTTAGGATTTATGCATTTTGTTTATGAGAGCAGGCTTTGCTCACCACTCATAAACAAAATGCACTCAGGTAGAGGACTTGTAAAAGTTCTGTCGTATCAATTTTGAGGTAGTTACAATGTCACTTTTCAAGGTTCACTCCCTTCTAGTTGCCGTCACACTCATTTCTGCTGCCGCTCCTGCTTCTGCAATTACCCGTCTTGGCAATGCTGAAGCTTCTCAAGTTGCATCGTGTGTTTGTCAAGGGAAAGTTTTCCCTGATAGGCTCTGTCCAATGATTCACTGCACTGATGCATCTGCTTCAGTTGCCTCAGCAGCCACAATTGATAGTTTTGGAAGCGACAAAGCTTCCAAGGCTAAGGACAGCCTTATTCGCTCGATATTTGAGATTGCTTCCATAGGAAACGATCGTCAGATTTGTGATAAAGGCACTGGTAAGTGCAAGTAATAAAAGAAGTTCCGTAATTTGATTGGAGTTCAGGATGTCTAGATTGATAGGTACATTAGAACAGGCTTTGAGTTATCAGCACGAGGGAGTGGTCGCTCGTTTTATGGATGAATTTGCTGTATCTAGAGAAGAGGCAGAGAAAATTTTTCTTGAAACAAAGCGCTGGTTGTGGCTGAACTCAAAGCATCTTGACGACCTAAATCAAGACTTGCCTAATGTTCCGCGGTCGCTAGGCATCCGAATCTCCATCACCATAATTGATGAGATGTGGCATACATTCATCTTATTCACTGATGACTACGCTAATTTTTGTGAAAAATTTTTAGGGCAGTTTATACCACATTTACCTCTTTTTGAACGAGAGGAGGAAAAGACGCAGATTGAAAGGGATCAGGAGTTCATTCAATATCTCTCTTATCTCTACGATTACATAGGAGAAGAATCTTTAACTCTATGGTTTAAGAAGTACCCTCTAGAGTACTCACTTGATCAGATTGATACTCTCCGCATTCATGCAGCTAGAAAACGTATGTGTGAGAGGTCAAAACAAGCATATAGGAGACAACATAGATTTTTTAAACTCGGTCTAACTCAGCTTCTATCTTATATAATCCGTTTTCCGAAAAGAACTCAATGGAGTAAGAGTTCTAATACCTGATAACTGGGCCAATTACATTTGTTCGATACTTCTAATCACTTGATGGCAAGTCATTGCTTTGATGGGTTAGAAAATTAGTCCTGCTTGCTTCTGTACAAGTTTTTACAAAAATTCAGAGTTAAAACAGGGAAACTCAGCCATTCTCAGTCTTGAAGTCAGTGATGCTTCGGGTTTGATAAGAACATACAGAAATTTGAGACAGGAGAAAAAATCATGGCACAAGTTTCTAGCAAGATTTGTTTGCTTTCGGGTTTGGCTATTGCTGTAGTTAACCTTAAGCAGCAAATTGCAACATCTTCTCAAAGAAACGAAGACTCAAAATACAGTACAGAGATTTTGGCACATCATCGTGCAATTGAACATGTACGGGAGGTTCAGGCAAACTATCAGCTTCGAGGTTGGATGCGCTAGGTTGCTGGGCATCTAGTTGGAAATGGATGAGACATATCAGAAGCCTCTTCCAATAAAGGTTGATTTTTTAAATTTGAAAACTCAAGGAGAATGAAATGTATTCTTATAATCAGCAAACCCTACAGATTCTAATGTGGTTTAGCCTTGGAGTCGCTGGCGTAACCAATCCTGCGAGTTTCATGGAATAGCTCCCTAAAAGTATAGCTCTAGTGTTGCTTTAAAGATTTCATCTTGCCGGATTCAACAGAGCTTATCAATGCCTCTCCATCTGCCTCACGAGAGAATAAGGGTTTCGGGTGCGATCGATGATTTTTGCTTATGCCTGCGCTTTTATCACCGTCATCAAGTAAAGTCTGTAACCCTGAATTTGTAACTAATAGTAGAGTCGGCACATCTGGCCGAATCACCCATGTTTGGCCAGATGTGCCCTTTTACTTTTAGAGTGGCATGAGAAAATTAAGGGCATTGCTGAAGCTTCTAGCAGGAAGGAACTGATCCGGCTGCGATGAAGGGTGCGATCGCACTCGCTTTAAGAGCAACGCCGCAAGGTAGAAGCGAAGCTTTCAGGGCGCGCTCTCCGGGGTGACGTATGCCTTTGAAACAATAGACTTCTTGCAAAAGTCGCAGGTGGGATGGCAAAAGTAGGTTAGAGTCGGAAAAACTATGTAATTTTTTTGGGCCTTTTTCCCGAAGCTGGCAAATATAGATGAATACTTAATTTATACTCAAAATATCAGTTGATATGGAAAAGAAACTTGTCATAAGAACGATAACGTTGGCAAGATTAATGACATTGCCAACATTGATGGTAATTACAGGTCTAAGCTTTGCTACACAGGTGTTGCCATCTGCGTTACTGACTGAAGGTACTGTACTGGTAGGAGATAAGTGCAAAAAAGGTTGTGGTACCCCGCCTGTGTGAAGTTTTCTCACCTATAAGTTTTTAGGGAGCATGCTGCTACGGTTGAGTTAACTGGAATTGCTACCATCAAACCCTCATTCCAATTACCTTAAAAACTTTAACAGCTACAGTTATTAGTTAATCCCTCTGATAACTGTAGCTGATACTGATAACTCAAGAGGCAAAAACTGATATTTTTTCGTATTCATCCCATCACAAAAATGAGATTCGCTTCTCGTTCTCAAACGAGTGTTGGTCTTCAAATAATCATGCAGCCAACTACAACCGTACACTAAAAGCTGCTCCAAATTTAAACTTTGCAATTCTAAACCATCAAGAGTCCAAATTTTGATAGTTTTATCGAAACTGGTACTAGCAATGGTCTTACTATCGGGGCTAAAACTTACGCTGCCAACACCATGACTATGCCCCTTTAAGGTTTTAAGTTCCTTGCCATCCAGATTCCAAAGTTTAATTGTTTTGTCATCACTAGCACTAGCAATAGTTTTTCCGTCGGGACTAAAACTTACGCTAAAGACTCTACCAGTATGCCCCTCTAAAGTCTTAAGCTCTCCGCCGTCAAGATTCCAGAGTTTGATTGTTTTGTCACTACCAGCACTAGCAATAGTCTGACCATCGGGGCTAAAACTCACGCTTAGGACTCCATCGCTATGACCTTTTAGGGTTTTAAGTTCCTTGCCATCCAAGCTCCAGAGTTTGATTGTTTTGTCATCACTAGCACTGGCAACAATCTTGCCATTAGGGCTAAAACTGACACTGTTGACTGTGGCGCTATGCCTCTTTAAAGTCTTAAGCTCTCTGCCATCAAGATTCCAGAGTTTGATAGTTTTGTCATCACTAGCACTAGCAATAGTCTGACCATCGGGGCTAAAACTTACGCTTTCCACTGCATCGCTATGACCTTTTAGGGTTTTAAGTTCCTTGCCATCAAGATTCCAGAGTTTGATAGTTTTGTCCTCGCTAGCACTAGCAATAGTCTGACCATCGGGGCTAAAACTTACCCAATAAACCTTATCAAGATGCTGGCCTAGGGTTTTTAGCAGACGACCATTACTACCCCAAAGTTTGATAGTTTTGTCAACACTGGCACTAGCAAGTGTTTTGCCATCGGCGCTGAAACTCACACTATAGACCCTATCGCGATGGCTCTTTAGGGTTGTGAGCAAAGTATGATGAGTACTCCATAACTTAATAGTATTGTCAACACTGGCACTAGCAAGTGTTTTGCCATCGGGGCTAAAACTTACGCTTAGAACCCCACTACTATGCCCTTTTAAGGTTGTAAGTTCGCTACCATTGTTACTCCACAGCTTGATTGTACTGTCCCCACTACTTGAAGCCAGGGTCTTGCCATCGGGGCTAAAATTTACACTATAAACTCCAGAGCTAAGTTCTTCTAGGGTTTTGCTAAAGCTGCCATCGCTACTCCATAGCTTGATTGTTTTGTCCAAACTAGAACTGGCAATGGTTTTGCCGTCAGGGCTAAAACTTACACTTAAGACCATATCGCTATGACCCTTTAGGGTTTTAAGCTCTCTGCCGTCTTTACTCCACAGCTTGATTGTTTTGTCAGCGCTGGCACTGGCAATAGTCTGACCATCAGGGCTGAAACTCACCCTTAAAACCTCGCCTTGATGCCCTTTTAGCGTTGTGAGTAAAGTGCCTTTTTCAAGGCTCCAAACTTTAATGGTGTTGTCAGCGCTAGCTGAGGCAAGCAGTCGCCCATTCGGGCTAAAACTTACACTATAGACTGGTTCACTGTGACCCGATAAAGTTTTGAATAAAGTGCCTTTTTCAAGGCTCCAAAGTTTGATGGTGTTGTCACCACTAGCTGAGGCAAGCAGTCTTCCATTAGGGCTAAAACTTACCTCAAATACATCAGCACTATGCCCCTTTAGAGTTTTAACTAAAGTGCCATCAAGGTTCCAAATTTTAACACTTTGGTCGCCACTAGCGCTAGCAATAGTCTTGCCATCGGGACTAAAACTTACACTGTAGACTATAGCGCTATGGCCCTCTAAACGATTGCGTTCTTGCATTTCAGAGAGTACTTGTGTGAGTTGTTTCTCCACTGTATTTTTTATATCAAATGGAGCCTCAATTTCGAGTAATTGACGACCTGCTTTTACACTATTTACCAATGCTCCAAGCTGATCGTTTGAGTTAATATTAACTGTAGACAAAGCATTTAGTTCAGCGATTTCTGCTAAATTTCTTTGCTTCTCTGCTTTCCTTACCCGGATGTCTGCCCATCCCACTACCATGACCGCTACAACAAATATAATTGATAGTATGCTAAGTCCAGAGCGAATTATTCGCTGAGCTTTCTGTTGTGCCTTAATTAATGTCTGATTAGCTTCACTTAATGTTAAATTAGCCTCACTTAATATTTGGCTAGCCTCTTGTTCTACATCTAAAGCAATCTGAATATTTTGCTTATCGAAATCAAGGCTTGCTGCTAAGAACTGATAATCCAAATCACTTAAACTCTTACCAATTGCCCATGCTTGGGTATTTCGTAAGTCTTGCCCACGCAGAAGCTGTGAAGTATCTTGACGAGACGATTCTTCCCAAGCAATGATAGGTTCTGCATAAGGTCGCACAAAAGCTAGCTCTTTCTCAACCCACTTTTCATCAAAAACGGATTCATAAATGCGATTATAAATTCTTAAAAGTCTGTCCTGCTTAACTACTAACCCAGACAGCCGCAATTCCATTTGTTCAAGACTGTTATCGCTCTCAATTTCCCCTAAAAGCAAAATTTGCTGATACAGGCCCAACAATCGAGAGCTTCGCCTTTCATTACTAAGTAGGCGCTCGCGTATTGTCTGTAAATGCTGTTGCTTGTCCTGCGCCCACCAATTCTCTATTATCCGCTCTCGTACAATTGCCGTTACCCATTCTTCTTCATCTTGAGGATGAATGGGTAACGAATATGTACTAATTAGTTGGCACAACCATTGCGTTAGGAACGGTTGCCCACCCGTCCATCTTAATATCTCTTTTATCACTGCTTTGGGATTACTAACTACCCCAACCAATCCTTCCTTTAAAGGCTCGGTTTGATTTAGTTGAAAGCCAGCCAGCTCAATTGCTCGACTATCAATATTAAAAGGTGTGTAATTTGTATTTGCAATTAAATCCGTAGGTGTTGCCACTCCCAGCAGAGCGAAAGTGAGGCGACTATATTTTATATTATCAGCACGTTTGTTATAACAGCTACGAACAAAAGCGAAAAAATCGTCTTTAAACTCCAAGTTCAGAACATTATCAATTTCATCGACGAAAATAACAATATTTTGATTAAGATTTTTTAGTAGTTCTTCTGAAATAAACTTACTCAATCGCATTGATGGAGGAATATGTTGATACTTGTACCACCAATCTCCTATATTAATATCCAAATTAAACCCACTTACTAAAAGGCTAAGGAACCCACCAAAAAATTCATCTGGTGTTACCTCATAGCTACAAATGTCTCTCATTTCAATTGCACAACAAGCAAACCCTTCTTTTTGTAAGGTTTGCATTGTTCTTACTCGCAGACTGGACTTACCCATCTGTCGGGAATTTAATACATAACAGAAAGAACCAGCCTTTAACCCTTCATACAGTTCATAGTCTGCCTGTCGTACTACATAAGTAGAAGCAGACTCTGGTAAGCTTCCCCCTACTTGATAAGAGTTGCCGGAGTTGTGTGTTGCACTCATAAATTATCGTGGAAGCGATCGCGAAAATACTGGCGGTATAACTCGTAACGGGGAATTGCATTATTGCTTGAAAGCTTCACCAGTCCCAAGTCATTTAACTTTACTGCCATACTTTGATTCAACTGGGAGTTAAATTCTACCGGGGAGTCTGCTAGGACTATCTTTTGAAAAGCACAAGCCAGTTCAGGGTTAGATTGCAGATTTCTCCAATGTCTTTCTAAGTGGCGACTATAGACTCCCCGTGCTGTATAAGATGTTTGCAGCAATTCTTCAAGGGTTGTATATTGTTGTGCTATCTGTTTGAGGGCTTCCCCCACTAAGTAGGGATGTCCTCCCACCATAGCCATTAACTGTATAACTCTGGCTGTATCCCAGTCCAATCCATACCGTTGTGCTAAAGAAAGCACTTGCTCTTGGTTGAAGTCTGTTAATGTCATCTCACATCCAGCATTAAACGGGGACTGATTGATATCAACCTCAGTGTAGATTTCCGAATGTAACACGACTAGCCGAAGTTGCCGCCAGAGTTGGCGAGTCTTAGCGTCCTCATGCCACGTTCGCAGCATACCTAAAAACTCGCTAGCAATTTCTCGTATTGAGAAAATTCGGTCTACCTCATCTAAAGCTAAAGCTAAGGGAATTTCGCCTGGTAACAAATACTTTTCAAAGTAGCTTCGACATTTAATCTTGCTATTCCCAATACTCTTGCGCCAGTGTTCTTCCACACTTGTAGTCAATTCCAATCTGTCAGCGAAGATTGTACAAAACCACTGCAAGAATTTATCCAGATTAGTGAAATCTTCTTGGGTTGCGTCCCGTAGGTTTAAAACTACTGTTCGGTACCCCTTTTGTTCGACGTAATGTATGAGCCTTGACATCAGCTCTGTTTTTCCTGTCTGCCAAGGGGCTTTAATTCGCAGCAGACATCCCGGCTTCAAAATCTCCGAATAACAGCGCTCTTCAATGGGTGGGCGTTCTACATAAAAGGCAAAATCCATCCCTTGGGCTTCCACAGCAGACAGACGCCCAAACGGCTCTTTTGTCTCAAAAATTTTGTATTCTTCCAGTTCACCTAAATCGCTTACATGGAGCGATCTCAAAAACTCGGCTCCTTCCACTTCACTGGGCTTCTCTCGGCTGTTCTGAAAGCTTGATACATCATCAACTTCTTCCAAGGCTCCATAATTTCTCCTGGACTCCATCTGAGTCTCCTTACCCAAAACTAATGGAGTTTCCAGGTCAAATTCAGCAATTTCCCCGCAGTTTAAGGACAATTTCTGACAGATATCTTCAAAAATCGCCCGATCTACTGGTTTACCCGTCAGAAAGTTGACCACTGTGGAGCGAGCTAAACCTAGATCCTCCGCTAGAGCCTGTTGGCTAAGAAAGCTGTTCCTTCTGACCGCTAGCTTAACTATCCCTATACAGTCCTGTCGAACCTTGAGCGATCGCGGCATATCGATACTTATGAGCTACTTAGATTCTATATGGATGCCATAGCTCATGGATGCAATAGCTCAAAAGTCAGCCTTACTCAGTCAATCTCAGCCTTGAACTCAGTTAGCCAAGAGTTTTGATGAAAGTATCGAACTCATAGCAGTAAGGAAAAACCCATGAAATTTGGTATTGATATCGGACATAATTGCCCACCGGATACAGGTGCAGTCGGACTTCAAAAAGAAGATGATTTAACGAGAGCCGTTGGCAGATTATTGATGCAAAAATTAGCAGCCGCAGGTCACACAGTCGTTAACTGTACGCCAACAACAGCTAGCAGTGAGACTGACTCTTTAAGGCAGCGAGTCAACAAAGCTAATGATAATCGTGTTGATGTCTTTGTCTCGATTCATTTTAATAAATTCAATAGCCAAGCCAATGGAACTGAAGTCTTTGCGATTAGTCGAGTCAGCCAGTCCATAGCTGAATCAGTCCTTAAAGAGATTGTCCAGCTTGGCTTCAAAAACCGAGGCGTAAAAAATACTCCATTCTTCGTTTTAAAACATACCTCAATGCCCGCCATTTTAGTTGAGTGTTGTTTTTGTGACTCGTCAAAAGATATGAATATCTTTGGGGCTGAGGAAATGGCTGAAGCAATCAAGCATGGGTTAATTGGGGAATCAGATGATAATTCGCTCCCTCAGCCTGGACTTTTGCGAATTAGCAAGTCAACTATCTTAAAACCTTCTACCGAACAAGCCCTTGATTTACCACCAGAAACACTAGCTAACATTGCTCCTGGTGATTATCCTGTCTTAGATTTTCGGTATGAAGAAAAACACTACTGGGTTAAGTGGGTTGATAAAAGTCAGGCTAATCGAGATGAACATTTTGTTTTTGAGAACCACGGGAAAGTTGTAGACAAGCCGTAAATTAATCATTGAATTAGGGCTGACCACCCAACAACGATAAACCATGTTTCTGAAGTTTAGTAATCGTTGTAATAACTTATTAACGTTAAAAAAACCTGGTTTATGCGTTAGTCCTATGAATCATCAGACAACACACGCAAAAGTATCTCTGGTTAGCAGAGAAGTTAAACTAAGTAATTTTTATCAAGGACAAAATCATGGCATTACTAGACGAGTTAGTGAAAAACTATGCGGCTAAAGATTTGGAAACAATCTTTAACCAGGTTGGCATTCCCTCTGCAAAAGTTCACCCAATAAATCGGCAACCTTTAAAAGAAGTGACGCTGGCTCAATGGTTGCTGGAATCGGGCAGAGCAACCAGCGACCTCGCTATCAAGGCCTTCAATTTCGCTGGCTTGAAATGGCGGCATCCTGATATGGATGGGTTTGCCACCGCTATTAAAATTAAAGTTCCTTCTGAACCTCAAGAAGTTGAGTTCTGTCAATTCAAGGATGTTGATGCCTACATTATGGGCTACTGGAAGTTTTTAACCCGCTCTCCCTACGCAGGCTTAGAAGAGCATACTCATACGCCAGAGACTTTCATTGGATTTTTGCAACGTAAAGGGTATGCTGCCGACCCTGGGTATATCAACAAAGTTATAGGCTTACTCCCAGAAGCGCAGCAGTTACTGGCCCGTGCCAGCGGGATTACAATTACGCTCCCACCTGTACAACTCCAGGCAACCCGTGCGCCTCAAGAAGTTGAGGTAGGGCAGAATTTCAGGGTTGAAGGTGTTGCCTCCATAACTGATAGTGGCAAAGTTTTGCTGCTTAAGATAGACGATAAATTCCCATCCAAAGGTGCAGCTATTGGTCAGGATGGTAAATGGCAAATTGATTTCGTGTTTCACCAAGCGGGCGCTCGCAAAATGCAAATAGCTGTCGGCAGCGAAACTACAGAAATCTCCATTAAAGCTGTTACTTCTGCCAGTGACCAAGATGACGAAGAAACGCCAAACCCTACAGGAAAGGTGGCGATAAAGTTAACTAAAAGCGTGGGAGTTGGCGTAGTTAACAACAATAAAGACGAAGTTAAAGCTGTCAAACAGCGATTGCGTGACTTAGGTTATACCTGGGTGGGTAATCCTGATAGTGTAACCATAGATACGGGTACGGTTAAAGCAATTAAGCTGTTCCAATCTATTATTGCGGGTCGCAGCACGGTTGCAGGTGATGGACGAATTGATGTGGGTGGCCCTACTCATCAATGGTTACAAGCTGCGAATGCACCGCGTTGGGTAGCAATGCCGTTTAGCGATCCATCAATTGGTTTTGTCAATTTTGAGCGCGATCAAACTAATGATGAACACGATTTTGGTACAGATTGGTTAAAAAATACCATCTTGGAGGTTGCCAAGGATTATCAAGCCAGTTATCGAAACGCTAATCCGGGTGCTGCCCCATTTGCCATCAACGACATTAGTCTCCCTCATGGAGGCGATACGCCTGACCATGCCGGACATGAAACTGGCTTAATGTGCGATGTCTTTTTGCCCAGAAAGGACGGGAAATTTGGCGGCATTCACTGGTGGGATAGTAGTTATGACCGAGGCGCTACGCGAGCGCTGATTACATCCATGCGTAAGCACAAGCTAATACGGGCTGTTTTTTTCAACGATCCACAGCTAATTGAGAAAAGGTTGTGTACTCGCGTGCCAGGTCACGACCATCACCTTCACTTTGAAATTAACCCGCCCGTGAGAACCTAATTCTAAGTTTCTCGTTGGAAAAGGAGGGAGCGCTCTCATCGCTTCTTAAGAGCAAGTAGAGCAATGAGGCTCGCTTTCTTCAATTTTTCAAAATGTTTGAGGGTGCATCTTATCTCATTACAGATAACAAGTAGGAGTCAACTTGTATGCAAGTTCATTCATTAACTGAAGATAAAAGAAGAAACGATTTGGAAGTTGAAATTAAGCAAGTCAGCCAAGAATTAACTCGACTCAGACAGATAAATAGAAACTGGGATGCCAGTTTAACAATTACCACTATTGTTCTTACTCTGGTGATTACTCTTCTCAATACTTTAGATAGAGTGAACGAGCAAGATCAGAAAATAGTAACAGGTATTGTTGGGGGAGTTATTGTAGCCATTCAATCGATTGGCAATGCTTTTCCTGTGAAACAAAGAGCTGGAAGCTACCGGATTCTTGAAGCACAGGCTAACAATTTGTTAAGCGATGTCAGATTTGTCGAAGATTTACAAGAATTGCAAACTCTTGAATCTCAGTTCTATCAATTGAGGAATGAAGTGGCAAAAGCAGACAGCTAATAGTCAGCTCTTCAATTGAGTTAGTTGGCATCCCCCTGTCGAATTTAGATTGATTAGGACTTATTAATATTCCATCGCTGGTTCGCACCAGTGATGGAATATTATTTTATGAATTATAGAAATTTGCTCGCGCTCCTGATTTATGGAATAAGGGGAAGGGATGATGTTTCTCATCTTGCAATAATGGGCGCGATCGCATCTTCACCCTGGCAGGTACAAACTCGAACTCTCCTCCGGACGGGCATGGAGATAGCGCCCGGTGACTGCAACGGAAGAATGCCCTAGCGTTGCAGCCACCAGATGCACCTTCGCTCCCCGCTCCAGGGCATGAGACGCATGGGCATGGCGCAACCAGTGGGGACTCACTTGACCCTGAATTCCGGCCCGTTTCGCCGCTGCCTGTACAATCTGATGCACCCGTTCCCTGGTTAAGTGGCTTTCATGATTCCCCTTGCGACTGCGGAACATCGGGTCATCTGCTGCCGCATTTCCCCGCAGCTGCATCAATTCCATCCACAATGACTTAGGCAATAAGACGCTTCTAGTCTTAGAACCTTTCCCCAGCACCGTCACCTGTCCGCTTTCGCCCCGACGTTGCAAATCCTTCCACTTCAACTGACATAACTCCGTTACCCGCAATCCTCCTAGATACAGCAGCCGCAGAATCAGACGATTGCGGGGATGCGTTTCCAAAACAATCATTGACTGCACTTCAAACTCTGACAGCAGCCGTTCGTTCAGAGTATCCGGGGCTTCCGGCAACTCCACCAACGCACCCACATTCTTGGGCAGCACATCGCTTTTATGGGCAAACGAAATCAAAGACCGAATTGCCGCCATGATGGTGCGTTGAGTTGAAGTTGCTAACCCCTTTTCTTCTAGCGAAGTAGCAAACCCTTGCACTTCTGCCAGCGTCACCAAATGCAACGGCTTCCCCACATACGCTAAGAAGCGCTTAGCATAGAGACGATAATACTCAGCCGTGCGCGGACTCTTGCCGTGCAGCCATAGATTGAGCATCTGCTCCGATGCCGTAGTTACGGTTTGCGTCTCTACTAACGTTATGGCTCACCCCCTACCCAAATCATACGCTGCGATCGCACACTCAGGCACGCCCGGATTTGACATTAGTCTGGTTATGTTGCACTGGAGCAGAAAATTTAACCCAGACCATGAAGACTGGGTGACGATGAGACGAACGGGCGATCGCTAGACTTTATACCTGTAACTGGTAAAACTTGCTTTCGCCTCTGCGTAGGCTTTATTGAGTGCTGTTATCCGAGCTTTGGCGATCGCGCTGCTGTTAACATCCGTGTGCCAAATCTTGGCGGCTGTCCGGTACGCGCTTTTGACTTCTTCTAAAGTGGCGTTGGGCGATATTTGCAAAACTTCCCACCATGCCCCTGTCAAAGGTGGGGCAAAGATGGATTCGATCAGAGTCCAGTCGCAGCCGTAGCAGACTCGGTAAATTCCTTCTAAGGCATCTCGTCCCATCTGGGCAAGAACTGTTTGGTGCCACTGCCTAAAGGCATCACGATAGCGCTGCTTCACGGCAGGTTCGCAGTCACCAAGTGCGCCTTTGGTCAGGAATACATCAAAGCCGATAAACATTTCCCCCTCTCTCGGCCTTGGATCGTGGAACGGATCTTTCCCCTCTGCTAAACGCTCAAGCACTTGCCGGGTAGCCTCTGAGGGTTCTGGCAGTTCTAGAAGCTGAGTTAGTTCTTTGGCAATTTCCCGCGACTCTGGGTTTTGTCGCCACTGCCAGTAATTCACTTCAGGCTTACCTAGTTGTTCGGCGTAGTTTCTCAGCCAATATTCGTGGCGATCAATCGGCGGGTAAATCCCTACCTCTAAAGCCTTCAATATCCCCCAACGCTTCTCCCAGAAAGCGTTAACGATTCCCCACCCCAGATCGGACGCTTCGACCACCCATCGCACAGCTTCTAGAGGTGTGGCAGCAGTAGCAGGTTGATCTAGGTAGATTAAGCGGTATTCATGCAATCTCTTAATGGCTTTGGAAAGGTCTTCAGGGGATGCCAGCGCCCAAGTGTTATCAACTTGAAACAGGCATTGATTCACCTGATCCGCCAAGGAGAAGAAGCGTTCTAAGTTCTTGCGCCACTCCTTCTCCCACTGGGTGTTACCTTCCTTCTTCCACCACTTCTTGTACTGCTGCTCAATGCCGCAGTACGTCTCGAAGTCTGGTTCATTGCCGCCAAGATCCAGCAGTTCAGGAATTAAAGAAGCTGGGATCTGCCAATACTGGGATAAACCCGTTACAGGTTTATTGGGCTGTCTAGCTTTATAGAATTTTTCGATAAGTCCTTGAACTTCCGACTTCACCGGGTCTGGCACCCGCATCACGGAGGTAGTGTAATCCTCTTTTTTTGTCCTGCCGCCAGTGGGTTTATTCATTGTGGTTGAAAGCTTTAGCATACCTACATTATACCTGTTACAGGTTTAACAATCTATTTTAAATAGAGAAAGCGATCTCTATTCGTGGGCGACTGTGACTGGGTATTAAAACCTCTGGATTTAGAAGCTTTATACCCGTTACAGGTTTATTGGGGAGTTTTTACAGAGTTTTCAGAGAGAATCCGATCGCCTTCCCTGTCCCGCGCTACGCTTCCGGACAAGTAGAAGATCCAGGGGCTATCCTCGCCAAATTCCAGCCGGTAGTATTTGAGTGCCCAGACTTCAGCGAACTGGCGATTAGGAGCGATTGCTAGTAGGTGCGCCCGATACTTTTCCTTCTCCTGTAGCGATGCCCTGGCAAACAGCGCTCCAAGAAACCATTCACTTTTGGGGCGGATGTAGGCACGGGCGAAGCGCTCAATGACAGTTGAATAAGCCAACCCCAAGTTTTGCTTGTACGCCTTCCGCCATTGCTGCCTAAATTCCTTCTCCCATTTGGGCAGACATTCTCTGTAGTATTCCGACCAACGACTGCTCCCTAGTTCGGTTTTGTCGTCGGTCGCCCTCTGTTGTAAGAAGTCATAAGCCCTGTCCACTTGGACAAATGCCGCGCTGGAGCCGCCGAGGTCGGGATGGGTGCGTTTTACTGCTTGACGGTAGGCGGCTTTCAACTCGTGCAAAGTGAATGGTGTAGCCAGTTCCAGCGTTTTAAGCGCTTGTTCGATGTTCATTGGATTGGGTTACAGGTAATAGGGAATGGATTGGTCATAATTTGTTTATGACCAATCCATTCCGAGGGGTATGGATTTGCTTCATACCCCTCGGAATGCAGACTAGAAGCCGTGCGCTGCTAGAACTTCGTTGTGCGACCTGTGCAGCGTTGCCTGCTGTTTCTCGTACCGAGCAAGCAAGTCCGCAGCAGCATCCTCCCGGCATTTGAATGGGTGTTGAAGACTGCGGTCTTTATGTATCCAACCTCCCAGCGTCAAACTCTCCCTGATTTTGCCGATGCAGACACTACCCTCGTAAACCAAAAATTCGGGGGTTAGTGCGGAGGATTCAGGAGTCTCCGAGAAGGTAAAACCAGGTTGTACAGCACGATGCGATTCAAAATCCTGCAACCAACTATCGACCGCAATCCAGAATTGTTTACCTGTCCTTTCTAGGTTGACCGCACTCATGAAGTCCTCAGTACGGTTACGAAGGGCAGCTTTGACAAAGTGAGGTGTTAGCGCTGCGACTGAGATGTGCTGGTAGCCGAGAGTTGTCCTGAACCGTTCCTTGACTTTATGGATGTAGCTTTGGCTGGGTTGGTCGATTTCGATAGGTGCCGAGGCAGGTGTAACCCAGGAAATTTTCTCGCCTGTCGCTGGATTCTCGATCTCAACGAGACTCCCAGGTGGGATGCGATCGCGCTCAGCATCATCGGTTGGGATGTCGCCGCCGTCTGTATCATCTGCTGGGCTATCGTTATCGCCGCCAAAATCGTCAAAGGTTTCTGGGCTATCGTTGCCGCTGCCATCATTGGGTTCTGGTTCTGGCTGTGGCTCGTTATTCCCCCCTTCGCCGTCGTTGCTGAACAATCCCAAGACTGCGGACTTTAGCAGCGCGATCGCGTCCGGTGCCAGCTCCGCAACCTTGGCGACGGCATCCTGTAAGGACTGAATTGCTCCATCTGCGACGGTTTCAGCTTGGCTCAGTTGGTCGATGCGAGATTGACGGGCGGCAATAACTGCCTGAAGGTTGGCGATCTCAGATTCTAGGTTTTGGATGTCAGATTGAAATAGCATGAGGGTAATTACCTTTGTTGGGGTGATTGGGGCGATCGCGTTGTTTCTGACGCAGGCGATCGCCTTTTGATTTGACGCGAGGCTTT
The DNA here is from genome assembly GCF_014695505.1 of Trichocoleus sp. FACHB-90. Taxonomy (NCBI): domain Bacteria; kingdom Bacillati; phylum Cyanobacteriota; class Cyanophyceae; order Leptolyngbyales; family Trichocoleusaceae; genus Trichocoleus; species Trichocoleus sp. FACHB-90. The sequence goes on along the minus strand of NZ_JACJOK010000090.1, from coordinate 19,910 downwards.
TTGGGACTTCCTCCAGGTCGCTGCGGTCTAGGCGGCTGTGGCTACTCGTTCTAGTTGGAATACCATTGCTCCTTTTGTGAGGTGTCGTCCCTGTCCTCTGACATTTCTCCACGCGATGCCGTACTGGGTGCAGAGTTTGCGGAGTGTACCTGAATCAAGGGCGTTGAGGTTAATTTCAACTTTTGGCTGTTCTGTGACGGCGGATTCGGGTTGTTCTGGCGCAGCTGGTAGTAGAAGCAAGGGCGCGATCGCTTTGGGCTGCTGTGGTGCTGCGATAGGCGCTTTATCTGCTGGCAGCATCCAGGGGTCGGGAACTTCCGCCGCCTCTTCTGTCTGTATCCGTGACTCCGGCGTATATTCTGGCTGTTGTGGAGCGCGTACTCTTGCCAGCGCTGCCTCCCGTCGCTCGTTGGATGCAACGAAGGTTAGAAAGAGTCCGTAACCTATACCGAGCGCGATGTCCTTAATTTGATTCAACATTGTCTTGTCTCCTATTCTGTAGCGGTGTTTTCAGGGATTGGCGTGTAGCGTTTGCCTCTCTCCTATCTATACATTAATATAGACAATCTATCTCAAGATGTCAATACAATCTAGACAAATATAGATAAAGATTCTGTGAAGTATAGATTGGCTAGATTAAAGCTATAGTGTATATACATCAGCTATAGGATATAGACATGAGCGACACTAAGACCCAGCTAGCAACCTTCCGGATAGAACCTGACCTTTGGGAGGAGTTTAAATCGCAGGCACGGCGCAACGGTAAAACCGCATCAGATGCGCTTACCGATTTTGTACAAAACTATGTGGAGGCTGGGGATGCACCTACAGCAGCGTTCCCAGCACAACTAGACAATCTAGAATCGCGTATAGATGAGAAAGTTACTGAAGCGATCGCGCCTATCCGCCAAGAACTAGCTGAGTTGAGGGCAGAGCTGCGGGGAAAGTTGAGGAGGGCGGCTTAAGTGACGAGGTGGAACGACTCAAAAGCGAGAATGAAGCACTCAGGCAAAGTACAGGAACGCAGGCAGTCATTGAACGGAATGCCAAAATTCAGGACTTGGAAGAGTGCAATCAAGAACTGCGGGTTAAGCTTACCGAGGTTAGGAAGGAGTTAGTTGATGTTAAGGCAGAGAAGGAAGATATCCAGCGCAGGCTAGACGCGGCTCGGCTCAAACTTTTCAACCTGGAATCTGAAACCCAAGCGGCTTCTGAAAGCGAGATTTCAGACCAAGAAGCGATCGCCTTCTCTACCACAATTCCGCTCCAGGTTGAAGCAAGTGATCCGGGTGAAGTAACGGACAAGCGCCACTGCCCCAAATGTGGAAAAGTTGAGGGAATTCGGAATAAGGGCATCCGTAAAAACAAGGACGGCACCCGAAAGCAGAAATGGCTTTGCACCAGTTGTAACGAGGGTTGGTCAGTAGCGATCGCTCCCTCGTCCTTGTAAAACAGTTTGTTGCAAGGATGGTCAAGAGGTACTCTGTTGCTTAAGTCATAAGATATTAGTCAGGTATCTTCACATTCAAAACCTTCGCCTCCCTCTCGTCTAATCTTTAGCCTGGTTCTGTTTTCACAAAGGTTCTGGTACTTGTCGAGGCGGCAATTAGTTAGCTGATGACCGGATTGTTAGTGGCGATTCTGGTGAAAAGAACAATCTGAGGTTAGGGGAGACGATCCCCACTTCCAATACAAAAAGACGTTGTTTTGATGGGTACAGAAGACTAGGATAATGATATGCAGCCACTAAGTCCCTACACAAAACCGTCAATTACCGAAGCTATTATCGAGCTACAGGCTAAGATTTCTTCTGAGGTAGCATTATCAACCTTGGAAGATATCCAGCGTAGCGTAGAGTCGGAATATCCGCTTTGCGAACAAATGATGAGCCTGGAAGCAGGAGTCCAGCAAGGCGAGGGTGACAGTTTAGAGGCTACAGCCAGTCAATCTTGCATTGGTTATCGCTTCTGGAGCAAAGATCGCAAGCAGATGTTTCAAGCTCGCTTAGACGGGTTTAGTTTCCATCGACTTGCCCCATACGAGGGATGGGAGACGTTCCGGGATGAGGCTCGACGCCTTTGGAATATTTATCAGGGATCTGTTAATCCTAAAATTATCAGTCGAGTAGCAGTCCGATACATTAATAAGTTGGACTTGCCGCTTCCTGTGAATGACTTCAAAGATTATTTAAGGACAGTACCAGAAATTTCTCCAGACCTTCCCCAGGGGCTGAGTGATTACTTTATGCAAGTAAAAATCCCTCAGAAGGACTTGAATGGGATGCTTGTACTAAATGAGGCAATAATTCCAGTACAAAGAGATGATGTAGTCTCTGTAGTTCTAGACATTAATTTGTCTGCTTATGTTGAATTATCGGCGAATGAAGATGAATATTGGAAATTTTTAGAGCAGTTGCGTGTTCGTAAGAACGAAATATTTGAAGCTTGTATAACTGACAACACTAGGAGGCTGCTTAAATAATGGCTACATATTCTCCACTAAATCCTAATGCAGTTTCGCCTCACTCTTTTTGGCAAGACTTAATGCCTTCAGAACCTTTTGGCATTGAGGGACAAGCACTTGTTAAAAAACTAATTAAAGTAAATCCAAAAGTTACTCAAGATGAGCCTATTAAGCGGCTACTACAATCTTTAGAGTGGAACATTCAAAAACATCAGGAGGAACGTCAGGAGGAGCTTCAGCACTATCTTGATTCACTGCGATTGGAAGCAAGAGCCACAGAAGAGGCTGAGTTTACAGTGTCGGTTATTAATACTGCTTGGCAAGTTTGGGAAAAACTGAGAAAGCATTTTCTCAAGCAAAGCCTCTGTTTGGAAGTGCCAGATGCTTGCCCTGGAAAAAGTGATAATTTTATGTACACCTGGTCTAGAGGCGAACATTATTTTGAGTGCGAAATTTTTGGTAACTCAGAAGTAGAGTTTTTCTACCGCAACAGGAATAGTAGCGAACTCTGGGGAGAAGATACTACTCTTGAGAAGGAGTTCTCTACCGACATTTTTGCCAAAGCCTCAATTTTCACCTGAATTTTTACCTGGTAGATTACTGGACAGTTTGATTATTAGTAGCTCCAATCTATATCCAGTTCCGAATAACTGTCTCGTGCTTCGATTAGCTCGTCCGCCAAAAGATTATTTGGGGAAAGGGACTATTTCGGCAATCCAGATGACGGATGAGTTTCTGTTATCTACAGGTGACAAAAACTCAACTCCCCCTCATCTAAGTGTCTGGGTTGAATCCTGTACAACGCCAGCGCAAGCATACAGATTTCTTCAAGAAAACTCGCCCAACTCAGAGCGAAAGCTAGTGCTTAGATTGAGAGTCGATGAAATCCGTATGCTTGCAGTTATGGTTAACAATGTAGAATATAAAACTTTGTTAGATGTTTTGTGGGTACATTTATTTGAAGACTCGATCAGGAATATCAAGGATCAGCGCCCAGGAGCAGAAGGTCATGCTGGTATTACTGGGCTAGATGAAAAATCCGCACCGAAGGGACTAACTAACGGGGAAGCAAAGAACTTACGCAAATCTTTGCGTTCACAGCTAGCGGAGCTTGCTTCCAAGGATCACCATCTTTTGTCTCTTCCCTAAGGCAATCGCAACTCGAAGCGCACCAAGAGACGATTATCTGATTTATACAGAATCACACAAGGAACCAGCAACGGACTACCTACCCTTAGATGCTCAATAACTTGCGTTTAATTTGGCGGTTCAGGTTCATGAACCAGTTCTAAAACCATCTTATAAGTCAAGTTAGGGGTGTGAACCGCGAACTGAACTGGTTCATGAACCGTTGCCTAAAGCTCCGAAAGCTTCGCCAGTTGGTTGGTTCAGCGGTTCAGAGTGGCGGTTCAACGGTTCAGCGACAGTTTAAGTGTTCAATGTTCGACACACCCCCTGGCTGGGGGTGTGTTCAATGTTAGACACCGGAAGTTACCGGAGGTTAGCGCAATCCGGTAAGGTTCGGTAACTTCCGGATATAAGCCAAAAAATAACCCGCATCGATCGATGCGGGTACGCATTTCAATTGTTTCCTCCGTCAAAACGTCGGGTCGAATAAAAATGGGGGCGGGGCTACCTTGCCTTGCTGACTGAACCAATTATCGAGAAGCCAACAATATCCCAGCACCATTTCAGGGAGGTCAATCGGATCGGCATAACTGCAATAACGCTCGACTGTGCGATGGTCGCGGCACAGGAAGAACGCTAGTTTACTGATGCTTAGGTTGTATTTTGCCCGTAGGTCACGTGGGTGCATAATATCTTCTCCCTTCTATTTGCATTTAATGCTCTGTTGACGCGCTAATCGTGTAAGGGCGACGGCACCCCTGCCATGCGATTTTGATTTTTCCTTGCAGGCGTGTAGCAGCTTTTTCCAGTTGTTCTACCGACTGGTCGAGGAACTTGTCAGCTTCTTGTCGGCTGGGAGCGTAAATGATGGCACTGTTTCGCCCCACGCCGTATTCCCAGCCCAAGTTGTTGACAACCTCAATTACATCCGTTGTCATGTCGTATTCCTGCGCTTACGTTTTGTTATTACTTCTATTGCTGCCCCATAAGCTGCCTGAGTTCTGGAGGCAGTAGCTCAGGTTTTTTGGGAACAGCACCCTGGCGCAACAGTTTCTCGGTGCGTTCCCAGGTTAGTTGCAGGCGATCGCTGTCAGGGTTGCGACGGCTCTTGGAAGTGGGGCGGAACTGGTAAGAACGCATGGCACGCTCGGTAATGCCAAGGTGGTAAGCGGTGGTAGTATCATCCCATTCAAAAGCCTCTTTTACGGTCACTGGGTGTAGTTCTAGGCATTCTGGAGCAAGTAACATTAGGTTGTCTCCTGTTTGGTAATAAGGGGGGAGCGCGATCGCGCCCATGATTCAATTCCTTTATTGCTCGATCACTGCTCGGTCACTGCTCGGTGTAGCCATTTGTACGGCTCAGACCTGATGGGTTAGCGAGATACCGAACGAGGAAGTGCGGATGTTTCAGTGTTGTGGAGATAGCCGCTAACTCCTTTGCCTTCTGCGCTGCCAACATCTGAGTGCTTCTTCCTGGCTGACGGCGACGACGAGAATTTTTGCCAGCTCGATACTGCCGCAGAGTTTCAACTTCTACTCCAACCGCATCAGCGATCGCGTCAATCTTCAAGCCAAAAGCTTCCAAGGCGAGGGGGTGCAGGACTTCGGCACGCTGTACAGCTTCGATTAATTGTTTTGTTGATGTCATCATGAAAAGATGCTCCATTGCTTTGGTTCTGTGAGCCAGTAACCAGCGGCGTTAGTTTCTGAGGCTTTGACCGCTGGTTACTAACTTGTCGCGTTGTCGCTTAATTTCTGTCGCGTAACGCTGTCATGCTTGTCGCGTCGTCGCGTCGTGCGAAACTTTTAATTAGCTGGACGCGGAATACAACTCGTCTTCGTGGGCAAATTGCTGGATTTTTTCGCCAGACCCTCCTTCGTATTCGATTAAAAAAACCCAACCCCATTCATTACCGATGTCGGGAACATGATGCGGATTGCCGCCAAAAATAAAACCGATGACGGTAGCAGTGCGCTCGTAGAATCTGACTTGCTGCCAGAGGCTGAAAAGAGGTTTGCGGTGATAGATTCGGCTTTCTTGTGCGAAGGTTTGGGTTAGTATTCCGTTTTCTTCGTACTCAATGAGGTACATCCACTGGCCTATCGGAATTAGCTCGATTATTTGCGGTTGAAACATAATGCCGATAATCCGGGCTTCGTCCGTAAAGGTGTCTTCCTCGCTCTGCCAGTGGTAAAGAACCTCTTGCATCAGTCCATACTTCGGTGCTTTAACACCTTCGGGTATTGGGTGTTTCGGCAATCTAGTATCAACAATTTCTTTCCCTGAAGGGATTAGCAATCGTTTTGGCGTGTTATCTGCGTACATCTTTTTTGAAACCTAGTTGTATTGGTCAAAAAGATGCACAACTCTGATGATCGATCCCGTTACCTTGGACTTATTCGGTCTGTAGAACTACAAACTCATCTGGCAGAACTGGAGCAGCAGCTAGCTCGTTCTGATGTGGGTTAGACAGCCACCACGTAATGAAATGTTTTCCGTAGCGGGTCAGCATGAGGCTAACAACTTCACTGGTGGAACTTGCACTGGTAACTTGTTTTATTTCGTCAACAATTGGCTTGACTTCTGCTGACAAAACTATACGGGTTTGTGTTGACATTTTTACTTCACTGCCATTCCGTAGAATCTGGTTAACTGCGAAAAGTTAGGGGCAACCATTGTTTTGATTCCTTGTGTAATGAGCCGAAAATTTGGTGTGTTGAGCATGAAGCACTCATATTCAGACGCAAGGGCGATCGCTGCTTACAACCGCACTCGGTGCCTTTAGTGCCGTGATGCGTCTATGCTCAGCAAGCTAACACGAATTCATGCAATAATGCAAGTATGGCTTTAGGAATTCTTGCAAATTTGTTATATCAAAGGCGTGTGAGACAATGAATTCAGGAAATCTAGAAGAACTGAAACCCTTGGTAACTAAACGTGACGACGCCAACTATTCGCAAGTAAGTGGGTACATCCCAAAAGACTTGGCGCTTCGCCTTAAAATCGCCTGCGCTACTCAAGAAATTACTCAGAGTGAAGCACTGGAGAATGCAATAGCTTATTGGCTTGACGAGGGGGAAAGGGTTGCTGCTGAGAAGGCTAAAAGCAAACGCAAGTCAAGCCAGGAGAAATGATGGAAGGCGATCGCGCCTCAAAGGACTGGCAGCTAAAGTATACGCATCACATTTATATAGGAGTTATCACTGTTTATGGCAACTCAGGGAAAGCTTGAATTAACCATAAAGATTTCGGAGTTTCCATCCGACGTGAAGACTGTTGAGAATGGTTGGAAGTCTTTCGAGATTGACTGCGATGGGCGGATTGTCAGCGTAACTGTAAAGCCCAAAGTTTTTAAGAAGCTAGAACAGGCGCAAACTGACTATCCGATGTGGGTTGCGGCGATCGCTGGGAAGATGGGCGAAGCTACAGGGCAAGGCTTTGTGTTGAGCGAGCCAGCCATCCAAGTTTTTGAAAAGAAGCCAAAGGAGCCGAAAGAAGCAGCAGTGGCAGAATGAGGAGCGATAGCACCTACCAAGAAATCAACCAACTTTGCCACGATGTCGGGGTTTCCGCCGTACTTGCAGCCATGCAGGGCTACTGCCAAAACCGTGCTGATTGGCAACGTCGGAAGGCGAACCTTTCGAGTATTGGCTAGATGTTATTGAGGCGATCGCGCAGATTCTAGAGGGGTCGGATGGCGATGATGAGGAGCGATCGTAATGATTATTGGATGAGGAGCGATCGTAATGATTGTTGAGGCTTACATACTAAAACCTATGGCTAATTCAACGAGAGGTTTCCTTTTAGGTGCTGACTTCAGAGTTGAATAATCTTTTCCACAATCCTGTGGAAAAAAGTGTATAAATTTGTGGAAAAGATGTGAAAAAAATGGGGAAAAAGTAAGGTATTAAGAGGCAAGGTATAGCATTTCTGAATCGCGTTAAAAAGAGCGAAACCTTTACCGGACAAGCCTCCCAGTCTTCATTTTTTCACTGCATCAAAACGAGAAATGGAATAAGTGAAACCACCATAAATATTTAAAAGCATTTGAAAAAAGTTGTCAAATTGCCATGTAGTAGTATGCGAAAAGTACCTTAGAGGATATTCAGATGGATTTACAACAAGAGCTACAAGCACTTGAAAAAGAAATCAATCAATTAGAGGAAGCACTTAGCCTCATTGAAAACCCCTTGAAAGGCGAGGCGCACCCTAATGACAACTCGTTCCTAAGCCTTCTTAAGACCGAGCTTGTCCTTACCACTGAGCCGGAAGAGCGCGGACAAAAACTAGCGATTGCTAAACGATCGCTAGAAAATCTTAAAAGGCAGTATGCACAGAGGAAAGAAGAATTTACAGCGTCGCTAGAGCAGGAATGCAAACCCATTGCCGATGAGATGCAAGAAGCAGCTGAGGGAGTCCTAGCAGCACAAGAGGCATACCACCAAGCGCTTGCTAACTTTAGAAACCTAGCCAAAAAGCACACACCCACCTGGGAAAAACTTCATCCTGGTAGCAAGTTACTAGAGGATCTTCGCAGTCAGTACGAGCGGGGGATTTTTAGATTTAAGGATGGAAAAGGAGTAATCGTAGGTCAGCGAAAACTTGACGAAGAAGCTCGTAGCGAGATGATGTCCCAGATGTACAAAGATATGCCTAGGGGAGCAAATTCTGTGAGTCAACCACAAATATTGAATGGCTGGAGTAACCGCATTTAAGGATAGTAAGCGGCAAATACTATCTCATCTGCACCTTGCTTAGAGCCGCTAAGTAAATTATTTTATTGTTTGAGGGTGCCTACTAGGATAACGACACGACAAGGAATGGCACTCATACAGCTATAACTAATGAGGATCGAGGCGATGGGTATTAATTGGGAAGATCCAAATTTTTTGATTGGGTCTGAGGGAAATGATGCAGAGACGATTTTATCTGAAATTGAAACAAGTAGCGCTTCATTAGTTGCAACTAATATTCAAAAGAAGATTGCAGCAGCACAACGTTTCGGAAATATTACTTTTGATTTAAGCAGTGGTGAAGAACGCTACATTATAATTGAGAACACACAAGAGCAAAACACAAAATCTTCTATCAGTATTCACAACTTTAATAAAAGAAATTTTAATTGGATTCTGAACGACGATCCCAATGAATGGCGCTTCATTCCTAATTCAGCGATTTATTGTCCTAGTGAGAATCCAATTTTTTGGGGGATGTGGGAATTTACAAGAGAAATGAGCTTCTGGCCTCCAGCTCTAGCTCCCCATCTTGAAAATTGTAATAGTGCCAAGCAATTGATCGATATGGTGAACGGGCATTACACCATGCTCATGCTATGGCTGAGATATAGCCTACCAATGATAAAAAATAGTTCTAAGAGAGATAAGTTACGAGAACTTCTATACACAACAGATTTAATATATGGTCTTCCTTATGCTGATTTATCACTAGCAAGGTACGAGTTTGCCCGTCAGGTTTATCCGTGGTCAGAGCTTGCACAAAGAGCAGGAAGCTCCGAACATCTATGGTTTTGCATGGAATACTCTAATTGTTTGCACAAGGCTTTTATCACAGGCAATTTATCTAAGGATCAGCATAGAACGAACCAAACTAATAACATAAGACGACTAAGGCAAGCTTCAAAAAAGGGAACCTATGACGAGATAGTAACAATTGATGACTTACAGGAAGAAGGGAAGGACTGGAGACTGTTTATTGAGGATTTAATACTGCAAGACATTGTTAAGGTCATTTGGGAAAATGAGGGCGACACTAAAACTTTAGAGCATTACTACAAACGTTATTTAGACGCCATGTCTCACTACAACGGAATAGTCGGACATAAGAAAGAGCATGTGATTTTGTCACTTACATCCGACCAGCAGCTTATAGCAACTCGAAAGGGGCAGAAGCTCAATACCAAATCAACTCAGCCCCGCTCTAGAGGACGCCCTCCTGGCAGTCGCAATGTAAAGAAATATTAAATAATAGCCTTTTGCTGGAATAGCGAAAAAGCACCTAAATCGCTATGTTTTCATAGTCTTAGCAGTCAAAAAACGACTTAAAAGTATGAGCTTTCTAAATCTCATGGTTAATCTCAGTACCAGTTCCCCGCCGCCTAAACGCGATCGCCTTGCCCCTCGCAGGCAACGACGGCAGAAGGCGCGTGATGCTGCCAAAGCGAGCAAACCTGCTGCATAAGAAAATCTAGCGACCTTCAGCTATTGACCCGGTAAAAGCTTGTAGCCCCCAATCCAGATCGCCTGCCTTTTGTCACTAGACACATTACGTATTTTCTACTTTACAAGCTTTTTAACAAAGGAAAAATAGATGAGGGTTGCCCCAATCACCACAAAGGGACAACCCATCAATGAACTCTATAAGTATCAATTCTACCCTAAATGCCGGGGACAATCTAGGCATTTCCAGTCTTCCAGCGCGATCGCCTCACTCTCCATCCAAGGGATCGCAGTGCCAAGACAGCGCCAAGACATCAAGACAGCAGCAACTTCAGGAAGCGATCGCTGAACAACGCCTCACAGATTGCTTAGAACAAATAGAGAACTTAGGCTTTCTGGGTGAAGAAACACAACTTTTCTGCCTGAATCTTGCACACCAATTACATCGGAGGTGCAGGGTATGACACAGCAAACTTCCCTACACCTTGTAGAACTCAAGCCGCCAGAACTGCGGGATTATCAACTGCAAGTCAAGCAGAACCTTTACAGCCTGATCCGCAGCGGCAAGAGAAAGATTTTAACTTTCGCTCCTACCGGGGCTGGGAAAACCATTCTTGCCGCGCAGATTGTTGCAGATGCAGCGAGTCGCGGGAAGCGAGTCTGGTTCGTTGTTGACCTAGACATTTTGATTGCCCAGACCTGGGACAAGTTTAAGAAGTTTGATTTAGAGTGCGGCTTTGTCAAAGCTGGATGGTCAGAGAAACCAGAAGCGTTGGTACAAATTATCAGCGCTCAAACTCTGGCACGGCGTGGACTGGAAAACCAAATCCCGCCAGATGTTGTGTTGCTCGATGAATGCCACAAGACAGGATGGGCTAATATCGTCCGTCAGATGATGAGTGAATGGTGTTCCAGCGCTTTATATATCGGTCTGACAGCAACGCCTTGGCGACTTTCCAAGCATCAGGGAATGGGCGATATCTTTGAGGCTCTAGTGACAGCTCCCATGCCTTGCGAACTGATGGACATGGGCTTCCTGGTGAAACCTGCCTATTACGGAATTCCAGGGGCAGACCTCAAAGGAGTTCGCACAGTTGGTGGAGATTTTTCCGAATCTGATTTAGCGATCGCCTGCGACACATCTCAGGTTGTCGAACGCATCGTCAAGGAATGGCTCAGGCTCTGCCAAGGACGTAGAACGATCGTCTTTGCCGTTAACATCCCCCATTCAAAGCACACCCGTGACGCTTTCCTTCGTGCCGGGATATCAGCGGAACACGTTGACGGCACGATGACCAGCAAGCAGAGGCAACCAATCTACGATCGACTAGCGACGGGTAAGACGTTGGTTGTAACCAGCTGCCAAGCACTACAGGAAGGCTTCGACGTGCCTAGCGTGTCAGCTGTCTTACTGTGCCGTCCAACCAAATCGAAGGCGCTGTACTTCCAGCAAATCGGTAGAGGATTGCGGATTCATCCAGAGTCTGAAAAGACGGATTGCGTCGTACTAGACCAAGCTGGTAACGTTAAGCGCTTTGGGTTTGTAGAAGACCTGCGACACATCAGCTTGACACAGGGCGGCGATGCAGAAAAAGGGGAGGTTCCCGTCAAAGACTGCCCTGACTGCGAGGCACTGCTGCACATTAGTGTGATGCGTTGTCCAAGCTGTGGATATGAATTTCCAGCTCCTGAGAAGGTAGCACCAACCCAGAAACTAGAACGGTTACTGCGGAAGGAAGACAAACCCAAATTTCACTTCTTCCGAGAGCAAATTAAGGTAGGATTTCAGCGCCATTACGCTCCAGAGTGGGCAAGCTGCCGATTCAAGGAAGAATACCAGTTTTACCCTCCGGATGACTGGCGACGGGCAGCAATCTTTGGGGATAACCCCACTGATGACAATAGATTGACTTACTGGAATCACCTGGTAGCGATCGCTCGAAACAAGGGAAAAACTAGAACTTGGGCTGAGCGTCAGTGGCGGTTTGAGTTTGGTTTTGAAGGAGGTGAAGCATAATGGCCTCCTTTAAACCCCTCAAACAAGATTGTCCAATCTGCAACGGCGCTCGTCGAGATTGCCGACGTAACACAACTAACGACCTAATTCATTGCCGAGATTCCGAAGCGTCACCTGTTGACTACCGACTTGTTGGGGAAGACGCTCACGGCTTTTTCATGTGGGCCGAATCCAATGGGGAAACTCATCCCGATTGGCAAGCCCAGCAGGAAAGGAAGGAAGAGAAGCGACGGCAGCGGGAAGAAGAACAGGCACGGCGCAATCAACAGCAGCTATCTATTGAGGAGCGCGATCGCCTCACCCGTCATCTTCTCAAACAACTTTACTTACACGACGACCAGCGCCAGAATCTCAGGGACAGGGGGTTAAGCGATGCCCAAATCGACTCTGGGATGTTCCGCACCATTAAACCTGGGCAGGGCGTGGAAGGAAGTCCTAGATTATTTGGACTGGACTTCCAAGGACATTACATTGCTGTTGCATCGCGGTCTATCCTTTGCCCGATTTGGGATACCAAGAACCGAATCATCGGCTGGCAGAACCGTCTGGATGACCCGCAAGATCAGGGGAAGTATCGATGGCCCAGCTTCAAAGAAAAGACCGTTCACCTTCAAAACGGGGAGTTGCCCATCACCTGCGCCCGTCCAATTAGTAAAGAGGGCATCGACTGCACTAGCATCAATTTGAGTGAGGGAAACCTCAAACCTTTCATCGCCGCACAGAAATTAAACCAACTATTTGTTGGCGCGTCTGGTGCTAATTTTGCCAGTTCACAAGAGCAGTTTAAGCAATACCTTGAGGAGTTATCGGCAGAGCTTGAAACCAAATTAGTTACCTTATGTCCAGACGGTGGAGCAGCGCAAAACCCCCATGTAATGGGACAGTACCAGAAAACCTGGGAGCTGTGCCGCGCTTGGGGATATCAGGTCAGAGTCGCATGGTGGGGTCAAATAACCAAGGACTCACCAGATATTGACGAGTTGGAAGATGCGAGCGCGATCGCTTTCATTACCCCAGAAGAACTTTGGGGCATTTTTCTTCAAGAACAACAACAGAAGCAGGAAGAGAAAGAAGCAGAACAACGCGCAATTGAAGAAGCAAACTGGGTTAAACTTACTGCCCTTACCCGTGTGCCGTGGCGAGTTGTCAACACTCCGAATTTAAACTTGGATGACCTTCCAGGGGGCGCTGTTTACGTGGTGAAAAGTGCGAAGGGGACATCAAAAACTGAATCCCTAAAGCCCATAACACCTCAGCACGATAATGCTTATGCTTTATTTTGTCGTATAGCTCTTGGGCGCTCAGAGTGTGAACGGATCGGGATTACCTGGCATACAGACTTAACTCGCGGAGGTAGTGCAGGTGGATTAAAAGCTGGTTTCTGCGTAGATTCTGCCCATTTGTTCAACCCTAAAAACCTTAAAAATAACGGGCTGTTGATTGCTGATGAAGCGCTACAACTGCTAACACATTTGTTCGGTGATACCTGTAACAAGGGGGGGAAGCGTCCGTTGCTTTTGGCGGCACTCGAAGCAATGATCGGGGCTACTATCGCTGGTGGCGGAAAGGTGCTGGCATTGGATGCCGATGCCAGCGATTTAGTTTGCGATTACCTCGAACAGTTGGCACCTGAAGGAACACCCCTAAGAGTCATTCGTAACGATTATGAACCTGAAGGCTACCCGGTTTCATTCTTGGATTCGGATACGCCAGACGCTGTTGTTGACGAATTACTCATCGCACTAGAATCGGGTGAACCCAGTTTTGTAATTGATGATTGTAAGAATGGAGTGCGCGGCTGTAAGTCCATCGCTGAATACGTGCGGCGGGTACATCCTGAATGGGCAAATCAGATCGTTGAAATCAACTCGGACACCACCGGCGATCCTGCCATTATTGACTATTTGAACAATATTAATCAGGCAAGTAAAGACACATTATTGTTGTGCTGTAGTCCGTCTGTTACTAGCGGTATCTCCATTGTAAATAACCGCTTTCAAAAAGTATTTGGTGTCTTTAACGGCATTCTGACCGATGCTGACGCGGCTCAGGCATTAGGGAGAGTCAGACCCAAAGATGTCGAGCGAATAGTTTGGGCATCCGAGGAAGGGCTGATTATGGTAGGAGATGGCTCAATCTTCCCTGAAGATTTAAAAGCCCATTACCAGCGCAACTATGAAGCCAATTGCAAACACATTCTAGGATTCGGGGTAGGATACAACCCGATTACCGATGAATGGGACTCCCCGCACTTTGACCTATACTGCAAGCTCTCGGCTTACCGCAACGCCTCAATGAAAGACCTACGGCGGCGGCTAGAGGAACGGTTAAGGGCAGAGAACAACGATGTAACTATTGTTGCTGCTATGTGCGGCGACGATACCAAGGCAGGGCTGAAAGAGTCTTGGCAGCGGATTGAGCTGGCACGCGCCCAAGCCGTAGCTAATGCCACCATCCTGAACGATGAGCGGTTAAAAGCTTTGGAAGAATCCAACAAGCCTTTAACACCCCAGGAGAAGCTGGACATTGAAAAAACCTGGTTGCTTAAAAACTATGGTCAACCTCTGATTGATGCCATTCAGCATGAGTTGGAAGACGGAACTGTCCTCACGGGTTATCAGGCAATGTGCCTTAAAGATGACCGAGGGCGTTACAAAGCCAAACTGGACAATTTTTATTTACTAGCTTCTGATGAATCGGTGGCGATCGCTAAAGACGTGAAAGCAGCCCAACGGCAACAAGAACATGGTCGGGGTGTTTGTCCACAGGATTTAAGAATCCATACCCGTCGCCGCCAATGCCGCCAGTATTTGGGGCTAGACAAGTTTTTAAAACTGGATGAGGAATGGACACCCCAAGACTTTTGGACAATGGCTCAGAAGGCTAGGGATAATGCTCCTCACGTCAAAGATGCCCTTAACCTGAGCATACCCGCCGACCCTAAGCAGTCAACGGGTAGCTGGGTGTTTGAATTGCTAATGGAACAAGTGGGACTTGAAATCTCAAAGCGCTTGGCACCCAGAGTAAAAGGGCAAAAGCGATTTAAGTACCGCCAGATTGAAGCAACTAGCTGGCACTACGCCCAACTTTATGTCCAGCACCAGATTTCTGAAGTTGTGGCGCAGGATGAGGAGGTACAGGTTAGCCAATCTACTGCTGACTGGATCACCCCCCCTTCTACTTATATATACGAGACTACGGGGGGGGTGATCCAGTCAGAAATGGCTGAAACCATTACCACCCCTGATACACAACCATTGGCTACCCCTGAACAACTGTCACAACCACTGGCACAAGATGCAGATAATCAGGTGACATTGGCACCTGATGAGGTGAACGCGACGGATGATGCTGAATCATTAGTAGGGCGCGTTCTGCGGTCTATTAGGGGGTTCGATCAGGGCGCGACTGATTGGGTAGCTACTCACTCTGGGAACTTCCTAAAAACGGCCTCCGGATGGTTTGTGGCCCTTTCAGAGATTGGAACTTGGTACGAGTGGGTGGACGTGATCCCATAGTGCTGGATACGCGATCGCGTTTGCTCTCAGTCGCTAGTAAGAAAGCGATTCTTACTAGCCCAATCAACAGCGATCGCTGACCTCCAACGAGAACTTTGAACGAATGCACCTGTAGAGCTTTCCTGGTAAGGGTTTTAGCCTCTTTAAAACGACAAAACATTGGCAACCCCATGAACGTCGTTAAAGTGAGGTCGTTGAGCGATCGCCGACCACAAACGGGGACTTTGAACGAATACGCCTGAAACCTTTGTCAGGAAAAGGTTTCAGCCCTTTAAAAACGATAAAACTTTGATCAACCCATGAACGACGTTGAAAAGGTGGCGTTGAACGATCGATTGGGGCGGCTTCAAAGGCGCGATCGCCAGTAGTCAAAAATTAGCCTCAATCTAGTCGTAAACCTGTTCGATGGATTGGGTAACTTGTTTGCCACCTGGCATCACAACGGTTAATCGCTGGCGATCGAAATCCAAGACATAAGAGTGACCTTGATTTTTTGCGATGTAAACTTCGTTTTCCACGGATGCCAGGGGGAGGGTGATGCTGCTGCTGCCATTCGTAGCATTGCCTACATAGTAAGTAGGTTGGTTGTTTTGGGAGCAGATGTACAGGTGGAAATGCCGGCTTCTTGCCATGCGGTAAATTTGGGAGTCACTAGGGCAAATGTTTCCGTCGATCGGTTGAGCGGTTGCCTTGGTGACTCCTAGTAGCGTAGAGAATAGGAGGAGCAGAGCTAGACCAGATTTAGGGATAAACATGGGCAAAGAACCAACGGGTACAGTTTAGTGTTCCCGATTGTCCAAAGACAATCCCACCTTAACAACCACCCCTAGCTGTCCCAGGAATCGATTTCAGGCGAACGAATACTAGATGCGATCGCGAGCATATCCCCCTTGCAACCCTTAGCTGTCCCAGGAATCGATTTCAGGGTAAACCGCAAGTAAACCGACTGGAGGGGCGCCTTGCAACCCTTGGCTGTCGCTGAAATCGATTTCAGGTCTACTTTTTGCGACACAACCCAGAAGCTTGTCTTGCAACCCTTAGCCGTCTCAGGAATCGATTTCAGGCGGGATAAGGCGCAGTGAGTTTATGATCCACAATCTTGCAACCCTTAGCCGTCTCAGGAATCGATTTCAGGGTGAACGTCCAGCGCTCCCCGTACTCAGCTTGCGTCTTGCAACCCTTAGCTGTCCCAGGAATCGATTTCAGTCCCAGTCTTTGGGTCGCATTCCAGTTTGTACTTACCTCTTGCAACCCTTAGCTGTCCCAGGAATCGATTTCAGGGGCAGTCCCCCACAGGTCAAGCGATAACTGAATAGCAGACTCCGATTGCGCGGATTTAGTCCTTGCGCGGATTTTAGATTCAGCCTTTTTCCTTGTGGGTGGTTCGCGATTATTGCCAACCTCAGACGGAGTAAGAGTTTTTGGCTTAGCGTGAATCTTCTGACTCGTGATAGGCTTACGCTTTTCTTTGTGAGAGCTAGTTTGGGGTTGTTCTTCGGCGGTGTTGCTTGAAAACACCTCCACATTCGCGCACTGAGTTGTTTCTGAATCAGCTTCTATTGCCCCAGTCTTGAGGGTTGAGGGTTGGCTACTGGTGTCACCAATCCCAGATGTAGCAGGGGGAAATTCTTCGCAGTCCCCTGAACCAGCACTTACCTGCATCAGACCTAAGCTTTTAGAATAGATCCCAATTCCCGACTCGCATCGGGATGTACGGACAGTTTTAGGGGCGTGCAAATCAGAGCCATCCTCGTCATTGCGATCGCTTACGCGATGCCCTTTGGCTGTTTCCTCCGCAGGTTCAAAACTGCTAGCGGGTCTGCTCCCACTAGCATGCCGACCAATCGGCGTCCCCACACGCTCTGGTAAACCAGAGCGGATTTTCCGTCCTGCTGGGGCAGTCCGTGGGTTCTTTCGCTTCCGCGCTGCTGGCGAAATGCGAAGTATGTAATTGCGTCCCGGCACTAAATTACTCGGTTCGCTTATATCCCGTTCAAGGCAGGTGTTCAAGAAGTTAACTGCCCCTACTTGGTCTCTGTCTCCTTTCCATCCGCATCCCCCCTTATTGGGTCGGCAGTGGTAGCGGCGACCGCTCGGTTTATTGAGCGTGCCACATTGAGGACATTTCTGAGAGGTGAATCGCTCGCTGGCTTTCTTAACCTCGATACCGCCAGCTTCAACGAGCTTATCCGCCAAATATTTCGTCTGCGTAGGCCACTCCCACAGGCTGTTGCGCTTTACCTGCTTCATCCGACGATTTCCCTTTTTTCTGCCTTTGGGAATGTTGTCAAGTTCACCAACGTAGATGGTGCCAATTTTGTTTTCAACTGCCCAATCCACAGCAGCTCTAGTGACGCAATGGTTGGCATAGTCCAATGCGCGACGCGATCGTGCAGAGAGTTTGCGGGATGCTTCGAGTATTTTAAATTGCCGACGAGATCGCTTCCTAAGAGGAATTCCTGGTTGTTTCTGCCCAATCGCTTCTAAGTCTCGCCCTTGACCGTCTTTGCCGTCCCGTCGTCTTTGAGCAACCAAGCTCCGAACGTATTTCTCTCCAAACCCCGGCTTGATGCGGTTCTTTTCTAGCGCTTTGTCTTGCTCATCCTTACTAAGGTACTGACGAGCCTGCCCTCGTAAAGTGCGACTGCGTAAACGCCCAATTTCTCTTAGGCGGCGATCGCGGACTCGTTTAACCGCGCAGATGTTATTACCAGAAATCGTAGCCGTTTCGCCCTTCTGGTTAGCAATGACGATGGCTCGCTTCTGCCCAAAATCGATGGCACCAATTCCCGTTAGTTCGGGATTCTTTTCAACATTGTTTTCATGGGTCAGATGCAGCCAGTATTCACCGTTCAAGGAGCGGGTAATTTTCGCATCTTGGAACTGTTGACCCTTTAACTTTTTCAATGCCGGGAAGGCGATAGTAATTCCCTGGTGTCGTTTGTTCTGGGATACCGAGCCGAGTCTTAGTCCTTCTCCCTCCCAGCGGATTTCATCCTTATTAAAGGCAATAGGAACGTAATTCCGTTCTTTATAAGGTGGCTTGGCATTTGGATCACCGCGCCTGAGATTACTAAAAAAACTTTTGAAGTTCCCATCAAAGTTACGTGTAATAACCCCGACCGTTTTAGCACTGAGGGTTACTGTATGCGGTTTTCCATCATACTCAAAACTCAGGCTATACTCAGCATCTTTCTTCTGCTGAGTTGTAGCTTCTACGACTTCGGTTAAACCTTTGCACTTCCCTTTGGGAATTATGCGATCAGTATAGGTGCGAGGCCAGAGACAACTTTTACCAGAGTAAAGGGCTTGAAGAATCTCCCATGCGAGTCCTTTATTCCAACGCTGTTCGGCAGTCTCCCCGTGTGGCTTAATTAGTGGCTTAGCCTTATTGAGTTCCCCTTTTTTAGGCTTTTGAGTGATTGGCACCATACAAGGGACAATCGCGTGTTGAACACCATTACCCTCTCGTGGGGCATCAATCCATTTTTTACTTTCGCTATCCCAGGTTTGAAGAGTACAGCTATCACCTTGAGCAGGAACTACCTCACACGCCAGACCTTTATGTTCTCTAATATATCGAGCGTGAGCAACCAAAATATTGGTTAAATCCCGTGCAGCCCAGGACATCAGCACCAGTTGTTTTTTTAGTGCCTTGCTTGGAGTGAACTTCAGTTTGAGTGCGCGGATAGTCATGATGATACCGATCGCCTCTACTGGGAAAACGCTGAATAAGATGATGCGTGATGTCCTGAATCATAGAAATTTTGAAAGGCTACCGTAAATCGCAAATCCACTAGACTTGAATGTGAAGCTAAGCCGATGGGGTGTGGAGTTTACAGAAGCATCTGAATAATCAATTCAGTGCGATCGCTCTTGTCGTCGGAAGCGAAGTAACCATCAATTGCCACCCAATAGCATCACTAGGCATCAATCACCAGCGATAAATTTCTGATTTACGACTTACTAACGATTACCGACGATGGACTTACCCCCTTAGCCAGACAGGGTAACTTTTGGCGCTGGCTTGGGCGATCGCTTCGTTGGCGAATGAAGCTGTGGGTAGCGAGCGCGCAAAGGCTTGTATTCCGGCTGACCAACGTAAATGTCAGTAGATGGTTGCAGGAACGCTGGTTTTTCCCCTGATTGACCCCATACGGCGACATCTGTAGGCATTCTGTGGCGTGATCGAGGACAATGGCAGTTATTTGCTCCTTATGGTCTTAATGATTTGTGTAATGGCATAACCCAGCTACAACGAGCGCATCTATACAACGCTGGTGCTGCTCGTAAAACGAAAAAAGTTAACCTTAGCAGAGCCTTATCAGTTAATCGTTTCTTTATCCTTAAATTATGAATGAGCAAACACTTAGTCAAGCGCTGCTGAACCTCCCTGAAAATGCACAAGAATCTATAGTCGATCAAATTTTCGGATCAGAATTTTTGAAGGCGCTTGGTTTTGAAATAATGGAACGTGTTCCCCAGTACAATACCGGGGATGGTGGGCCAGTTGATTATGCTCTTCGTCGTAATACCAATGAAGATATTTTCTTAGCTACTCAAGCCAACCCTTATCTTCTGCTTGAACTAAAGGGTAGAGACGTTAA